>JAMQPK010000101.1 GCA_023717525.1 Vicinamibacterales bacterium
GCCGGGCCAACCGGCAGCAGCGCTTTCGGACGCCCCATGCGTGACGACTTGCCGCCGGCGAGCACGATTCCCGCAATCATCCGTGTAAAGAATATTGGAGATTGGGTGATTGGTGATTGGGTGATAGGAATGCCTCTTCCCAAACTCGCCCATTCACCTATCACCCAATCTCCAATCGCTATAGAATCTCGCCATGACCGAAGTTGGCGTGAAAGTGCGCTGCCAGCGCTGCGGCGACCAGATGGACCTGCGGGACCCTCCGCCAGGCACGCCGTGGCAGCCAAACCAGTTCTGGGTCTGCCTGAAGTGCGGCCGTCACTACTGGACCACGTACCCATCGCAGCCCGGAGCGGCGCCTCCGGCACCGCCCGCAAAACCGGCACCGGCTCCCGCCGCGGCAAAGCCCGCCGCCGAATGAGCACCTCCCTGTCGCCTGCCGAGGATGATGACGAAGTCCTTGATGACGAGGACTTTGACGAAGACGCAGACCTCGACGACGAAGACCCGGACGCCGACGAAGACTCCGACGAAGAAGACGACGAAGAGGAAGAAACCTGGCAGGTTTTCGGCTCTCCGATCGGCTTGACTTCGTAGGATGAAGCACCTACACTGGCCCCGTTCTCGAACGAAGGGCCTCCAAAGGCTGGAACGCAAAGAAGTTACAGCACTTGCCCCCTGAGGAACTTCGAGCGCGAACATCGGAGGACACGGGTATGCCGACCGGCACGATCGCACGGCTCCTGATCGACAAGGGTTTCGGGTTTATCCGCGATGAGGGTGGTATCGAACACTTCTTTCATCGCAGCTCCGTCCGCGGCGCGGTGTTCGAGTTGCTCCGCGAAGGCCAGCGTGTCGAGTTCACTCCTGAGGAATCTCAGAAGGGCCCGCGCGCCGGAGACGTTCGCCTAATCGAAGGGTAACCTGCATTCTCCGGCTCCAATCGGAGCCGGCTCCCATCGGCCTCGTCGGCTTGTGCTTTTCCGACAACCGGTAGCCGTACTTCAGATCTGTACGCCCAGTGCTCTCAACACCACCGTGGTGTCGTTCAGATCCTCGAATACGGCATCGGCACCGGCGTTCTTCAGGGTCTCCACATCGGAGGGTCCGGTGGCCACCGCTATCGATCGCGCCCCTGCCGCTGAGGCGCACGCCACATCGAGCTCGGTGTCGCCGACGATGACCACATCGCTGGGGCGGCCAACCGGGCCGCCACAGAGGTGCACGCGGTTCATCGCGATCTCAAACAAATCGTTGCGATCGTGAGTGTCGTCGCCAAATGCACCGCAACGGAAGTACTGCCACAAGTCGAAATACTCGAGTTTGATGCGGGCACCCCGCTCGGCATTGCCGGTCAGAAGCGCCGAAAAAAAGCTCCCCGCAAGCGGCGGCGCCGCAAGCGCGTCGAGCAGTGGCCTGACCCCTGGCAGCACACCCTTGTGCGGGCCCGGTTCCGGCATAGCTTCGAGCAGGCACTCGAAGTAGCGATCACGGAAACGCTCGAGGCTGTCCGCCGTCAAGGCGACGTGGGATCGGGCAGCCGCGTCTTCAAGAATCCACTTGTCGGTCCGCCCGGCCATATGCGTGCCGTCGAAAGCGCGGGCGACTCCAAACAGATCTTCGAACGCGCGATTCATTGCGCGGCTCCCCGCGCGACCGGTCCGGACCAACGTGCCGTCGATGTCGAACAGAACGATCGTCACTCAGGACGAACGTTTCCAGCGCGCGGCCCTTTGGGAGACGACTCTTCATCGAACTCAACGCGTTGCCCTTCGGCGAACTGATCGAAGTTGCCCTGCACGCCGCTGCGATGAAAGAACCATTCCTGTCCGCCATCATCGCGGATGAAGCCGAATCCGCGATCGCGAACAAGCCGTTTGATCGTGCCCTTTGGCATAGCTCCTCTCCTTATATCTACAATATCAGCAAAATTCGGCGGCGGTGTACAATGCCAACTCCCTTACGGCTCGAATGGTGTGCAGAGGAGGATCCATGGAAAGAGCACGGTTCATTGCGGTTGCGTCGGCCGCCATTTTCGGGGTGACCGCGGCAATGGTCGCCGCCCAGGCGCCCGCCGGACAGGGTCGCGGCGGTCAGGCGCCGGCCGCAGCGCAACTTCCTGGAGGTCCGTCACCTGCGCCCGTTGATCCAAGCCTTCCACAGGGGCAAGGTCGCGGCGGTTCGCCGATTCAGATGGCGCACGCCAATATTCGCGGCGCCAACGGCTTGACCGGCACCGCGACGCTCTACGAAATCGCCAATAGCGGGAACGGCCACATGGTCCAGATCCTCCTCACGGTGCAGAACGCGCCGGCCGGCATGCACGGCCTGCACATTCACGCCGTTGGCAAGTGCGATGGTCCGGACTTCAAGTCTGCGGGCGGACATTTCGATCCAGGCCCTGCCGGCAACGCCGATCCCGACGTGAATCACCCGTATCACATGGGCGACCTGCCGAATCTCAACGTCGGCGCCAACGGGGTCGGCAACATGAACGCCTATACGACGCGCGTGACGATGGGTGGACCGACAGGGCTGTTTGACGCCGATGGTTCAGCGCTCGTCGTTCATCAGAATCTCGACCCGCTCGTGAGCGGTCCTGCGGGTTCGGGCATCGCAGGCGGAACGGCGATCGCGTGCGGTGTCATCGAAAGATAAAGTAAGCTTCTACAAACACAGGAGAAGAACATGCAAACGTTACGCGTTCGAATGATGGGACAGTTTCTACCAGTTGCGGCGTTCATGGTTGCCGCGAGCGCCTGCGGCGGGTCGCCGCCACCCCCGCCGGCAGCGGAAACCGCTCCAGCCGCGGCTCCGGCGCCAGCACCCGCAGAGCCGGCAAAGCCCCGCGTGTTTTTCATGGAGCCGAAGAACGGCGCGACCGTGAAAAGCCCGGTCCATCTCGTGTTCGGCATTGAGGGCTATCAGATTCAGCCGGTGCCGCAGGGAACAGTGGCGCCCGAGGCCGTGCGCGCGGGCATCGGCCACCATCACCTCGGCATCGATCAGGATTGCCTGCCAGCCGGAACAACCATTGTGAAGGGCACACCCTCGTGGGTGCACTTCGGCACCGGCAACAACACGATCGATACGCAGCTCGAGCCCGGCCCGCACAAGCTGACGCTGCAGCTCGGAGACGACCTGCATCGCACCGTCGACAGCATGTGCGAGACGATCAATATTACCGTCGAGAAATAGTCAGAAGAACGGCCAGAACTTCCGTCTGGACCGTTCGCGCAATTCGCCAGTGGCCGGCTGCCACACCAGCAGCCGGCCATTTGTGTGTTCGGCAAACCTCTCATCTGCCGTCAAACACACGACCGTCAGCTTCCGCCTTGCGCAAACCTGGTTGACAACGTCTGCATAGCGTTTCACGTCCTCGGCTGAAAGACTCGCCGTGGGATGCTCCAGCACGAGTACCTCGGGATCGAGCGCGAGCGCGCGCGCCAGGCGAAGCCGCGCCTGCTGCAGCGGCGGGGCCTCGGCCACCCGCGTGTCCAACGTCGAGCCGTCGATGCCAACCTCTGCGGCCAGCGGCACCACCCGGGACGTGATGTGAGGGGGGACGGGGTCAAGTTCGAGATCGAAAGCAATCGCAAGATTCTGGGCGAACGTCATCGCGTCGAGGAGCACCACCCGATCGCTGACGATGCCGAAGCGCTCGACAAAGGCGAGCCACTCGGTGCCGTCGGCAATCTCACGGGTAGGCTGTCCGAGGCTCACAACTTCGCCCGCGTCTGGAAGCGTAGCGCCTGTGATGAGATTGATGAATGTTTCTGCGGCAGGTCGATCGAACCCAAGCAGGAGCGTCGATGTTCCGGCGCCGACCTCCAGCGTCTGCACGCGCAGCGGCCGCAAGCCGCCGTACTGCTTCTCGATTCGGCGCATCGAGAAAAGGGGGTCAGACCCCATTCTTCGCCGCGAGCAGCCGGTTCACTTCCTCCACGACACGCGCACTCTCGGCAAGGGCGCCGATCTCAATGCGCAGCGCGAACAGGTTGAGCGCGAGGCACGAGTAGGCCATGACGCCATGAATACCCGAAGGCAGCACGCCGGTATCGACGCTCGCCCCGAGAAGTCCCGTAGCGATCGTCAACAGCATGGCGTACAGGCCGATCGAGAAGATCGGCTTGCGCGCTCGCTTGATGCGGTTTTCGAACTCGTTCGACAGCCCGCCTTCCGCGGCCGCCTCGCGGACGGCCTTCCCCTTGCCCAGGAAGTAGAACATCATCATCGAGTGCGAGAACAGACAGACCATCGTGCTGAAGATGCCGACGGAGATATGAAGCGATAGCACGTCGCGGCTTCCCGCCGTGAGCCCCAGATAGATGGCGAACGCGATGCCACCGACCGATGCCACGATGGCCGTAAGCAGCGCCGCTCCCATTCTCAGTTCTCCTTCTTGCCCGCCCGTGCCAGGAGCCGTTCGAACAAGTCGGCGGTCAAGCCCACGGTTCCAAACGCAGCGCGCCGCCGCTCTGGTTCTCCATGGTAATCGGAACCGCCGGACACCGCGATCCCGAACCGGGCAGCCAGCGCCAGATAGTGCTCCGTTATCGCCGGGTTGTGTTCGCTGTGAAACGCTTCGAGAGACGCCAAGCCGGCGTTCACCATGTCCGCGATTAAATCGTCGCGCTTGAGGAGTCCAGGATGCGCGAGCGACGCGATGCCGCCAGCCGTCGAGATGATGGCGATCACGTCCGCCGGGTTGGGCCCGGATCGAGGAACGAACGCAGGCTTTCCTTCCCCAATAAGCTGATCGAACGCCTGCCGGACATCGGTCACGTGGCCGGCTTTGATGAGCGCCTTCGCCACCATGGGACGGCCTATCGAACGCCCGCTTTCGCGCGCCTTCAACAACGTCTCGCGGTCGATCGGCTTCCCCATCTCGGCAAGCCGGTCGGCTATCGCCGAAAGCCGACGTACGCGATCGGCGCGTTGCCGTTCCAGAAATGCCGACAGCTCGGCGTTCTCGTGATCGAAAAAATATCCCAGGACATGGATATCGCGATGGTCGTGCACGGCCGTAATCTCGATTCCGGCCACGAACCCGAGTCCGGACGCGGCGGCAGCGGCCCCCACCTCCGGCACGGCGGCCACCGTATCGTGATCCGTCACGCTCATGGTTTTGATGCCGGCACGCCACGCCCGGTCGACGAGCTCCGCAGGGCGCAGCAGTCCGTCGGATGCAGTGGTATGAAGGTGAAGATCGATCACGCAGCGGTCAGGCGCGCCTGGTGCGCGCGGCTTTCCTCGGACGCCGTCCCTTGCGAGCGATGAGGCCCTTGTATTCGCGGATGAGCAGCTCGAGATGCTGCTTCTCTTCCGAGGCAAACTCCATGAAGATCTGCTTGCCCTCGGAGTCTTCGAAGCGCTCGCCGTATTTCTGAAAGAAGCGATGCGATCCGCGCTCGCAGCGAATGCCGATCATCAGCGCCTGCTGATCGTTCACACCCTTGCTGAGACGCTCAGCGCCCTGCGAGAACAGCCCGTTGGCGGCACCCTTGAAGAACAGAAAGGTCGGACGCGATTCGAGCTGGGGATCGGCGCTCAGCAACTGCTTGTAGCGTGCTTCGAGCGTCCCCAGGTGCTCTTTCTCTTCTTCGGCGAGTTTCTGGAAAATCGACCTGCCTCGCGCATCATGCGTCAGCCGCGCCGCGCGGGTGTAGAAATCGAGGCCGCTGCGCTCGGTTGCAATCGCCATGCGCAGCGCGTCGCGCGCGAAGATCATCTCCGTGGTCGTACCGCTTTTCGGCGCCACGGGCCGTCCCGTGCTGCAATCCTCGCAAGTGCCGTAGATCTGGACGACGCTCTGTTTCGCGTCAAAATTCCTTGCCGAGGCCACTTCTTCCATCAGCGCCTCGATGTCGGAACTCAGAAACTCGAACGATTGGTTACAGCTCTTGCAAATCAGGTGGAAGTGCCGCGGATGCCGGTATGCCGGCTCGAAGCGGAATCGCCCCTCGCCGAAATCCACTTTGCGGGCGATGCCCGCCTCCATCATCCACTGTAGCGTGCGGTATACCGTGGCGCGGCTGATGCGGTGGTCTTCCTTGCGGATGAGATCAACCAGATCGTCCGCGCTCAAGTGTCCCTCCTGGCGAAGGAACACGTTGACGATGAAGTCGCGCTTGCTGGAGCGCTTGCCGCCGGCTGGGCGCGCGCGTTCGAAGTCTACAGATGAAGTCGGCATGCGACCTGGAACCGGAACCGCTCGGCGCCTAGTGGGAATGCCCGTGATGTTCGCCGCCGCCCTCCTCCGTCGTGAACGACGAACCGCAGCCGCACGTCGAGGTCGCATTCGGATTCTTGATGGTGAAGCCGCCGCCGGTCACGGTCTCGACAAAATCGACCTCAGCGCCTTTCAGGTAGCGGATGCTGATCGGGTCCACGAACAGCTTGACCCCGTTCGACTCGAACACCTGATCGGCATCGCCGCCGTTCTCTTCAATCATGAGCCCGTACTGAAAGCCCGAGCACCCTCCACCCTGGACGAACACGCGAAGGCCGCTGTTCTGCTTCTGCTCTTCGGCCAGCAGTTCGCTGATCTTGGAGGCCGCGTTGGACGACACATTAATCATTGCTCTTCTCCCGGAACGTGAAACGAGATTTCTACACAGAAATTATACAATACGAACCGCATGTCCCCTATCGGCACGAGCGAGGTATGGCAGGTCGCACTGGCCCGATGGGCCGAAATTGCTCGAAATATCCCCGATTTGGAGCCGGCACTCGCCCTCCAGCAGCGCGTGCTGCGCATCCTCCTCGAAGCGGCACACCAGCTCGATCGCGACGCGCCCGAAGCGCTCCCTGTCTCTTCGGACGTGGTTCTCGGCAAATGGGTGCGAGGCGTGCCGGCATTTCGCAATGAAACGGTCGCAATCCCCTCCTCGCTGAAGGAGACGCTGCCGGCATTGTGCGGCGCGCTGGCCGACGGGGGCGCTGGCGACGCCGCCCGGCATATCGGCGATGCGCTGGCCAGGCGGGAGATCGACGCCGGTTCCATGCTGCGCGTATCGTTTGCCAGGAACGAAAAGGCCATTCGCACCAGCGCGCTTCACATGGGCCTGTCGCCGGATCTCGTGTGGTTGATCGGCGAGCTCGCCAGCTCGCCCCTCGCGCACAACCTCCAACGCGGGCTCCTGGCGCGCGACGACCTCGCACGAGAGCTGAAAACGTGGGATCGCGGTTATTGCCCGTGCTGCGCCTCGTGGCCGGCGCTGATCGAAGCCGTGAACGGATCGCGGGCGCTGCGATGCTCGTTCTGCGCTGCGTCGTGGGAGCTCACGTCGGCGCGCTGCGTCTACTGCGGGAATGCCGGCGACGATTTCGTGGTGGCAGCACCCGACGTGTCGCGCGGAACCCGCCGGATCGAGCTCTGCGGCGCGTGCGGCAGCTATACGAAGGTGATTGAGTCGGCAGTCCTCACGCCGTTTCCTCTTCTCGCGATCGAAGATCTCGCGAGCGTCGATCTCGATCAGGGGGCGATGACACGGGAGTATGGCCGTCCCAAGCTGGTGGACCTCGACGGCATAGAACCGTTGTCGTCAGTGAGCGGCGGGTGCGCCTAACGCGGCCAACTTCTCGCCGGAGGCTGCTTCGAGATCCTTGTGCAGGCTGTTGCCGTGCGCATCCATCGTGACAATCGCGGGGAAGTCGCGCACCCATAGATGCCACATGGCCTCGGGCGTTCCGAACTCGGTCAGTGACACGCCATCGGTGCGCTCAATGCACTTGGCGTAGAACTGCGCAGCGCCTCCGACGGCGTTCAGGTAAACGGCTCCTGCGTCCTTGAGGGCCTGAAGCGTCCTGGCCCCCATGCCGCCTTTACCCACGACAGCCCGGACGCCGTACCTCTTGATGATGTCGGATTGATACGGCTCCTCCCGAATGCTCGTTGTCGGCCCGGCGGCCGTCACTTTCCAGCCGTCGCCTTCCTTCTTGACGACGGGGCCACAGTGGTAGAGCACCGACCCCCGCAAATCGACCGGCGGCTCGTGCGTCATGAGGTGCGCATGCACCTGGTCCCGGCCTGTGAACATGCGGCCCGACACCAGGACGAGGTCGCCCACTTTCAACGATCGCATTGTCGCTTCATCGAGCGGAGGGGTGAGCGCGATCTCACGCCCGGTTCGTGCGAACCCCTCTTGATCGATCATCGGGATGACGGGTGTGCTGGGATCGCGGTAGAGCCACTGCCGAATCGTTCCGTCCTGCGCGTCGAGCCGTACGCCAAGACGGCGGAATGCCCAGCATTCATACGCCACCGACACGAAGAAGCTCGCGGGCAGCCGGTTTAGCGCGCCGATCTTGCAGCCGACCAGGCTCACATGGCCGCCGAACCCCATCGTGCCTATGCCGAGCGAATTCACCGTGCCCATAATCGAGGCTTCGAGCTCGGCCAGACGCGGGTCGTGGTTGATGTCGTCCAACGTTCGGAAGAGCTGCTGCTTCGCTTCGAGATATCCGGACGTCCGGTCGCCGCCGATACACACGCCGACGGCACCGGGCGCACATCCCTTACCCTGTGCCTGCCACACCGCGTGAAGGATGCACTTGCGCACACCTTCAAGATTGCGATCGGCGCGTCCGAGATGAGGCAGCTCCGCCGGCACGGAGTACTGAATGTTCATGTTCTCGCAGCCGCCGCCTTTGAGAATCAGCTTCACCTCAATTTCGTCGTTCTCCCATTGATCGAAGTGGATGATTGGTGTGCCGGGACCGAGGTTGTCGCCGGAATTCTCGCCGGTAATGGAATCGACGGAATTCGGCCGCAGCTTCCCCATGCTGGTGGCCTTCGCCACTGCCGCCCGAATCTGCTGCCTCATCCAGATCTGATCGCTGCCCCGAGGCACGTGAACCTCGAAGGTGGGCATTCCGGTGTCCTGGCAGATGGCGCCCTCGCCCGTGGCGGCCTGATCGATGTTCTGCGCGATGATGGTCAATGCCTGCGACGATCGCGTCCCGGCCTCCTCCGCACCCATGGCGCCGCGCATCGCTGCGCGCACATCAGGTGGTAGATCGGTTGACGTTCTCACGATCAGCTCGACAACGCTGTCGAAAAAGGCTGGAAGCATCTGGTTAGTATAATAAAGGTTCGATGTACCGCACCGAACGCGACCCTCTCGGCGAGCATCAGGTGCCCGCGAGCGCGTATTACGGCGTCCAGACACAGCGCGCGTTGGAAAATTTTCCGATTAGCGGCCTTCGGGCGCCCAGCGAGCTCGTCACAGCCACCATCCTCGTCAAGAAGGCCGCTGCCGCAGCCAACATGTCGACGGGACAATTGCCGTCGGACATCGGTCGCGCCATTTCAACTGCCGCCGACGAAATCCTCGACGGCGCGCTCCGCGATCAGTTCGTCGTCGACGTGTACCAGGCGGGCGCCGGCACGTCGCACAACATGAACGCGAACGAGGTACTGGCAAACCGGGCCGCCGAGTTGCTGGGCGGCCGGAAGGGCGATTACGGCCTGGTTCACCCGAACGATCACGTGAACATGTCGCAATCGACCAACGACGTCTTTCCGACGGCGACACGCGTGGCGTTGCTGCTCGGTCATGGACCGCTTCTGCAAAGCGCGCGGCAACTCGCTGATGCTCTGGATGCCAAGTCGCGCGAGTTCGCGGGCGTGTTGAAAGTCGGGCGTACACACCTCCAGGACGCCGTCCCCATTACCCTCGGTGAAGAATTCGGCGGGTACGCGGCCTGTATCGCCCGAGCCGCTGACGATCTCGAGCATGCGTCGAATGCGCTGAAAGAACTGAATCTCGGTGCGACGGCGGTGGGCACGGGGTTGAATGCCTCGGTGCGCTACGCACAAGCGGCGATCGATGTCCTCCGGTCGCTGACGTCGTTCGATCTGAGGCAGGCCGGCAATCTGTTCCGTGTCACACAGAGCATGGGCGATGTTGCGGCGTATTCCGGAGCGATGCGGCGGCTGTCGATCGAGCTCGGCAAGATCGCGAGCGATTTTCGGCTGCTCAGCATGGGGCCGCGTGCCGGGCTGTCGGAGATTGCGCTGCCGGCGGTGCAGCCGGGATCGTCGATCATGCCCGGTAAGGTGAATCCCTCGATTCCCGAGATGGTGAACCAGGTGTGCTATCAAGTCATGGGTTGTGATGCGACCGTCGCGATGGCGTGCGAAGCCGGGCAGCTCGAACTGAACGTGATGATGCCGGTCATTGCCTGGAACGCGCTGCACTCGTCACGTATTCTCAGGGAATCGATGACAGCGCTTCGGACCCGCACCGTCGAAGGCATCACAGCCGACGCCGAGCGCTCGCGTGAATTGATGGACAGAAGCACGGCTGTGGCAACGGCGCTGAGCCCTCACCTCGGATACGCCGTGACCGCGGAGATTGCCAAGGAGGCGGTTCGCACGGGACGCTCAATTCGTCAAATTGTCAGAGACCTCGGCGCCCTTAGCGACGCCGAACTCGACCGCCTCCTCGATCCGAATCGGATGACGATTCCTGAGAAATGATGGCCAGGCGCCCGAACACCCTCGTGTTACTCGCGATGCTCGCCGCGACGGCCATTGTCCCGGCACAGCAGCGTCGATCGCCCGGCCTGTTTTCTCCGCTCGATCTTGGCCTGCTCGAACCGCCAGACCGAGAGGCCTGGCAGAAGCCGGAACAAGTGATGGATGCGCTGTACATCGGCGAGGGAAGCGTGGCGGCAGATCTCGGCGCCGGCGGCGGCTGGTTCACGATTCGGTTGGCGCGCCGCGTCGGTCTCAACGGAACCGTGTACGCGGAAGACATTCAGCGGCTGATGATCGAAGCGATCGAGCGGCGCGTGCAGCGCGAGGGGCTCGCGAATGTGAAGACGGTGCTTGGCACAGGCGCCGATCCGTTTCCCGGGCTCCCGCCGGCGACGCTCGACGCCGTGCTCATCGTCGATGCATTTCACGAAATGGCTCAGCCGGTGGTCCTGCTGCGAAACGTCGCCCGCGCGCTGAAGCCTCGGGGACGGATCGGCATCATCGACTACCGGGAAGGCGAAGGCGGCCCTGGGCCCGGCCCCGAGGAGCGCGTTCCTCCGAGCGTGATCGCGGCCCGGGCGAAAGAGGCCGGACTGACCCTGGACCGCGAGGAAACGTTTCTCACGTACCAATATTTCCTCGTCTTCAGAAAATAGACGCGCATGCGGGCAGCCTTGACAATCGCCGGCAGCGATTCGAGCGCCGGTGCGGGTATTCAGGCCGATCTGAAAACATTCGCCGCGCTCGGCGTGTACGGCACCTCGGCCATTACCGCCGTCACGTCGCAGAACACCTCTGGCGTATCCGACGTCTTCGTCTTGCCGCCGGAAGTCGTGCGCCATCAAATCCAGGCGGTGGCCACCGATCTCGCCTTGTCGGCGGTCAAGACCGGGATGCTCGCCACGCCGGATATCGTCCTGACTGTCGCCGAAGCCATCGCACGACTGGCGCTCCCCAACCTTGTCGTCGATCCCGTTCTCGCAGCGGCGAGTGGTGCTCGCCGAACCCTGCTGTCGCCAGAGGCCGTCTCAACATTGAAGACGCGACTGGCACCGCTGGCCTTCGTCATCACTCCAAATGTCGCCGAAGCTGAGGTTCTGTCGAACGTCGCGGTGACGTCGTTGAAATCCGCTCGGGAAGCGGCGAAGCGCATCTTCGATCTCGGGCCGAGAGCCGTCATCGTGAAGGGTGGCCATATGGACGACGCACGGGCGATCGACGTGTTGTTTGACGGGCACGCGTTCATTGAACTCTCGGCGCCACGATTTTCGCGTGGTCCGCTGCATGGCACGGGCTGCACGTTCGCATCGGCCATCGCTGCGGGGCTGGCCCTCGGAGACGATCTCGTCGCGGCGGCCGAGCGCGCCAAGCGCTACGTGACCGGCGCGATCGAGCACGCCACCCCAACCGACGCCGGTGGGCACGTGCTCAATCACTTCTGGCTATACTGAGCGGATGCGGGCCGTCGCCGTGACTCCAGATCCGCTCCAACTGGAGCCGTTGCTCTGCCTCGTCGCAGATGGCGGCGGGCATGGCGCCATCGTGTCGTTTGTGGGGACCGTTCGCGACAACAATTTGCAGCGTCGCGTCACCCATCTCGAATACGAAGCGTACGAGCCGCTGGCGGTAAAGGCGCTGGAGCAGATCGTGGAAGAAGCCGGCGCTCAGTGGCCGGGCATTCGCGCGGCGGTGCACCACAGAACGGGCCGGCTTGCCATCGGCGAAGCCAGCATCGTCATTGCAGCCGCCAGCGCGCACCGCGCGAACGCGTTCGCCGCGTGCCGCTATGTGATTGAGCGCGTCAAGCAAATCGTGCCGATCTGGAAGCACGAGTTCTTCGAAGGCGGCGAAGTCTGGATTGAAGGCGCGACCGTGAATCCAACCGACGAGGCGGCGCGCCTGGAAGCGGTACGGCGCTCATGCGCGTAACGGTCAGATTATTTGCACGCCTGCGCGACATAGCCGGGACGTCCGATTTGGCTCGCGACGTACCGGCAGGCTCAACGGCGGCGGATGTCTGGCGGGCGCTCGTCATGGAGTTTCCGGAAATGGCCCGGTACGACTCGTCGATTTCGACCGCGGTCAATGCCGACTACGCGAAGATGACGACCTCGCTGGCGGATAATGACGAGATCGCGTTCTTACCCCCGGTATCAGGTGGCTGATGTTAGATAAGCTGAATTCCATCGAGGCGAACTACGAGGAGCTGATGACGCTCCTGGCGAATCCGTCTGTCCAGTCGGACCCGAACGAGTATCGGAAGCACGCAAAAGCGCTGAGCGACATGCAGCCGCTCGTCGAGAAGTTCCGGGAGTACAAGACGGTACTGAAGGAAGCTGCTCAGGCGGAGGAGCTCGCCAGGAGCGCCGATGCCGACATGCGCGAGCTGGCCTCCGAAGAGCTCCGGGGACTGGAGCAGCGCCGAGATGCACTGCTCGCCGGCATCAGGGTGATGTTGATCCCGAAGGATCCCAATGACCAGAAGAACGTCATGCTCGAAATCCGGGCGGGTACGGGTGGCGATGAGGCGGCCCTCTTCGCCTACGAGCTGTTCAGGATGTACAGCAAGTTCGCTGAAAAGCAGGGGTGGCGGGTCGAGGTGATGTCGACCAACGACAACGGGATCGGCGGCGTGAAGGAAGTGATCGCCATGATCGAGGGAAAGGGCGTGTACAGCAAGATGAAGTACGAAAGCGGTGTTCACCGCGTGCAGCGCGTGCCGGCGACGGAGGCGAGCGGCCGTATCCATACATCGACGGTCACGGTTGCCGTGCTCCCCGAAGCCGAAGAGGTCGACGTGCAAATCGACGCGAAGGACCTCCGCATCGACACGTTCTGCTCGAGCGGACCCGGCGGACAGAGCGTCAACACTACGTACTCGGCGGTTCGGATCACGCACATCCCTACCAACACCGTGGTCTCCCAGCAGGACGAGAAATCGCAGATCAAGAATCGGGCAAAGGCCATGAAGGTACTGCGGGCGAGGCTCTACGAGATGGAGCTTCGCAAGCAGCAGGAAGCGATCGCGAAAGATCGCCGCAGCCAGGTCGGCACCGGCGAACGCTCAGAGAAGATCCGCACGTACAACTTCCGGGATAACCGTATCACCGACCATCGTGTGAATTTCACGACGCATCAGCTGGTGGAAGTGCTGAACGGCGACCTCTCGGAGCTGCTGGAGAACGTCGTCACGTACTATCAATCGGAGAAGCTGAAAGAAGCCACGGCGCAATGACGATTCACGATCTTGTGCAGGGGGCGCGCAACCGCTTCATGCAGGCAGGCATCAGCGCCACCCTCGCGTCCCTCGACGCCGAGGTGCTGGCGCGACAGGTGCTCGGATGGGATAAAGCACGTTTCCTGACGGACAGGCATGAGAGCGCCACGAGCGCATTCCTGCTGAACTTCGAGCACTTCGTGGCCCGTCGCGTCAGACGCGAGCCGGTGCCGTACATCACGGGCACGCGCGAGTTCTGGGGGATCGACTTCGAAGTGACGCCGGAGGTGCTCATCCCACGACACGAAACGGAGTTCATCGTCGAAGAGGCTCTCGAACGTATCGAAAAGGGCTCCCGCCCTCTGATCGTCGACGTCGGCACCGGCAGCGGCTGCATCGCGATCGTGCTGGCGCAGGAAGTTCCGGGCGCGCGCATCATCGCGACCGATGTTTCCGGTGGCGCAATTGCGGTGGCGCGTCGCAACGCGGCGCGCCATGGGGTCTCCGACCGTGTGCGATTCGTCGAAACCAGCTTCCTTGACGGTATCGACGACACCGCAGATCTCATCGTCTCGAATCCGCCTTACGTTCCGTCGGTGTCGAAGCCGGGACTCACACCAGAAGTGCGGGACTACGAACCGAGTGTGGCGCTCTTCGGCGGCGAGGATGGACTCGAAGGGCTTCGGCGCGTGCTCGAAGCATCGGCGGCCAGGCTGGCACCGGGCGGCTGGCTAATCATGGAATTCGGGTGCGGCCAGGACGACCTCGTGTCTGCACTCGTGCCCAACTACACAGGGCTGACGCTTTCAAAGATCCGCCACGACCTTCAGGACATTCCCCGCACGGCCGTCATCAGAAAATCGGCATGAGCGACTGTCTGTTCTGCAAGATCGTCAGGCGCGAGATTCCCGCGAACGTGCTCTTCGAGGACGACCGGCTGTTCGCGTTCGAAGACATCAATCCGCAGGCGCCCTTGCATGCGCTCGTCATTCCCAAAGCGCATATTGCGACCTTGAACGATGTGACCTCGAAGGATGACGCGCTGCTTGGAGAGATGTTGAGGCGAGCCGCGCTATTGGCCAGGGAGCGCGGGTATGCCGATCGCGGCTTCCGAACGGTGTTCAATGCCAATCGCGACGCCGGGCAGACTGTCTTCCACATTCACTTGCATCTGCTCGCCGGCCGCTCCCTTCACTGGCCGCCCGGCTGATACGGCCCAGCGACGACCACGCTCGCACGAGTTGTGTCGAGCGTGCGCAGCGCAGCTCGTTTGACGTCTTCCAACGTCACGGCCTCCAGCAACGCGGGAAGGCGCATGTCGTGATCCAGGCCCAGCCCGAAGAACTCGGCTGTTTGCAGAAAGATCGCAATCGCGGCATTGGTCTCGAGCAATCGAGGAATCGAGCCGATCAAATACTCCTTGCAGTCCGCCAGTTCGGTCTCGCTCAAGCCTTCGGCAGCCATGCGGCGTACCTCTTCATCGATCGACGCAATCGTCCGCTCGACGTTCGCCGGGTTCACGCCCGCGCGAATCAACAGCGGCCCCTCAACGACATTGGCGTCGAACGAGCTGAACACGTAATAAGCCATCCCCTGACGTTCGCGGATGCTGTCGCCCAGCCGGCCGCCGATGCCGTATTGCCCGAGGGCGTTGTTCATGAGCGTGAGGGCGTAATAGCTGGGATCGTCTCTCGCGATCGTGGTGAAGCCGTACGCGATGTCGGCTTGCGCCTTGTTCATCATCGGGATGACGCGTTCTTCCCGCCGCCGTTCAGCCGGGGGATGCGGCAGGACGATCTCATCAGAACCCGGCGCTTGCCACGGACCGAACACGCGCTCGGCGCTCCTGGTTGCTCGTTCACGATCGACGTCACCGACGATCACGACCATAAGTGTCGAGGGCACGAACCGTGCACGATGAAACGCCGACAGATCGCCGCGCGTGATGCGGCCGACGGTGTCGACGCGCCCCTTTGCGGACCGGCCGTACGGATGGGCGTTGGGATACAACATCGCGAACAGCGTTTGCACCGCGGTCGCCGCCGGGCTGTCTTCGTCCTGGCGAATCGCGTTCAGGACTTCCCCTCTCCGCGTGTCGATCTCCTCTTCCGGAAACGACGGCTCCATCACGATTTCGCCGACGAGATCCAGCATCGCTTCGAAGTCTTCGGAGAGGCACGTACACGAAACCGTCAGCACGTGGCGATTGGCGCTGACGCTCAGCGACACGCCCCGCTCGTCAAGGGCCTCCGCAATCTCCTCGCTGCCTCTGCGCGCCGTTCCGCGGTCAAGCACGCGCGATGCGAGATGGCTCAGCCCAAGAAGCTCGTTCGCATCGTAGATGCTCCCGGCGCGCACAGACACTTGGAACGTGACGGCGGGAACCGTTCGCGCTTCTTTCGAAATCACGATGCCGCCATTCGGCAGCACGTGGCGCGCGGCCGCAAGGCCGCGATGGACGACCGTGCTCACGCCGACACTCCTGACTCTGGCGTAAACCAGCCAACCGTGCGGCGATCGGCCCGAAGGTACTTCCTCGCAACAGCGTTGACGGCATCCGCCGTAACCGCCGCGATACGCCGGGGCGCGTCGCGGTACAGCTCGACTGTGGCGACCGTCATGAAATACCCGAGCTGGTGACCCAGGTTCGTCACGCTGTCGTTCTCGAAGACAAGGCGAGCGCGAAGCTGATTCTGCGCTTTCGCAAGCTCGCGCTCAGTAATGCCATCTCGCGCGACGAGGTCCAGGGCCGCCGATGCCGCAGCCTCGACGTCGGCCAGGCGCACGCCTTCCATCGCGGTCGCCGAGAGCAGATAGAGAAACGGATGCTCGGTTGGCAGCAGGCCGCCGCCCATGCTCGACGCCAGGCGCGTTTCGACCAGCGCCCGATACAGGCGCGCGCTGCGCTGCGGCGGAGATGTCCTGAAACTCGACCAGAGGTTGATCCCTTTGGCACCAGTCAGCACGGCGTCCAGCACCAGCATGGGGAAGAAATCCGCATCGTTGACACCCGGTGCGTGATACGCCAGCTTGAGGTACGCCGTCGTGCCGTCGCGGGCCACCTCGATACGGCGCTCACCGAGCTGCTCCGGCTCTTCGACATGCACGCGGCGTGGCGCAGGTCCAGCTGGGATTCCGCCGAACTGCTTCTCCACTCGCCGGAACACATCGTCTGCATCGACGTCGCCGACCACGACGACCGTGGCATTGTTAGGCACGTAGTGACGCCTGTAGTACTGATAAAGATCGTCGCGCGTCATTGTCTGCAGATCGGACAGCCAGCCGATCGTAGGGTGACGGTACGGGTGGACCTTGAACGCGGCCGCGACAACCTCTTGCTCCAACAGCGTATCCGGATCGTTTTCGCCGCCCTGCAGCTCGGAAATGATGACCGTGCGCTCCGACTCGCAGTCCTCGGGGTCGTAGAGGCAGTTGGCCATCCGCTCGGCTTCGATGAACAGCATCCGATCGAGCCCGGCCGTCGACGCCGTTTCCATGTAAGTCGTTTGATCGATCCACGTGTAGCCGTTCCAGCTTCCGCCGAATTTCTCGATGATGCCCTTGATCTGCTCCTTGGGAATGTTGGTCGTGCCCTTGAAATTCATGTGCTCGACCCAGTGAGAGACTCCGGTGCAGCCGGTCACTTCGTCCTTCGACCCGACTTTGTACCAGCACCATACAGACGCCAGCGGCGCCGTGTGCACCTCTTCGACGACGACCTTCAGTCCGTTCTCGAGCACGCGTGTCATATCTCTGTCCATTATACCGGCCGGATCTGGTCACCTTCGTTCCGGGCACGTGCATTTCCCTGAAGAAAATGGCCGTTTGTGCCGATAGGACCTGGCAAGGCGTATGCAAAAGACCGTTTGGGGAGGACAACATGCGTAAACAATTCCTGATTCCCGTCATCGCGGGAATCTTCGTGCTGGGCGCGACGCACGCATTCGCCCAATCCGCCACAGTAGTGATGCGGAATGGTGACCGCGTGCGGGCCGATGTCGTCGATATGGGCGCCAGCTTCACGCTTCGCATCAACGGCCAGGAGCAGCAAATACCGACCAACGACGTCGTCCTGATCGACTTCGCCGGCAACGGCCGCAATATTTCCCAGGACGAGATCAACAAAGCCAACGACGCGAGCGGTAACGGGCTGGTCGTCATGAGGAACGGCGACACATTGACGAGCCGCCTGCTCGACGTCACGGGTATTCCGAGCCGCGGTGTGTTCTCCGGCGACCGCCAGATCCCATTGTCGGAAGTGGCGCGCATCTATCTGGGCTCGGTTCGGAACATTCCAGACATCGCGGCCAACTCGGGCCCGTCCGTCGACAACACGGCGAACAGCCAGAACCAAGGAAGTTCCTCGAGCAACCGTTCGAACCATCGCGATCCGCGGACTGCCGCGCCGCGAGGAACCCGCAGCGTCGTGGTCCCGGCCAACGTCGCGTGGACGAACACGGGACTGACGGTATCGCGCGGCCAGTGGCTGCGCTTCGAGCCGTCTGGCGAGATTCGCCTCAGCTTCAACGGCGACGATATGGCGACGGCCGCAGGCGGAAAGAATTTCCGCCTCGCGCCCAAGGCCCAGATCCCCACGATTCCGGTAGGCGCGCTCATCGGCCGGGTGGGGAACGGCAAGGCATTCTCAATTGGGGATACTACTCAGGCGTTTCAGATGCCGGCCGATGGCCGTCTTTCTCTTGGCGTGAATGACGACCACGTGCCTGACAACAGCGGCAACTTCGTCGTGAAGGTCTGGGAACCCTAGGCCCTGTCGCCCTGACTGCGCAGGGCTCCTTTGTAGGGAAGAAGGATGAGGGAAGAGGGAAGAAAAACCTCAGGCCTTTTTCCCTCTTTTCCTTTTTCCCTTCTTCTCTTCCCTCTCCCCTCTCCCCTCTTCCCTAGCACGTCGTGAAGTACAATTCCCCCTGAATGGCCGAGTGGAAGGACACGCTCAATCTCCCGCGCACAGACTTCCCGATGAAGGCGAATCTGCCCACGAGCGAGCCCAAAACGCTCGAGAAGTGGACGGAAATGGATCTGTATGGACGGATCCGCAAGGCCCGGGCTGGTGCGCCGAAGTTCGTACTTCATGATGGGCCGCCCTACACAAGCGGGCACATCCATCTCGGAACGGCGCTGAACAAGATTCTGAAAGAAATCGTCGTCAAATCGCGGTCGATGGCTGGCTACGACGCGCCGTATGTCGTCGGGTACGACTGCCACGGCTTGCCGATCGAGCTGAAAGTCGACAAGGAACTCGGTCCCAGGAAGCGCGACATGACGGTCGCAGAGTTCTGCAGGGCCTGTCGTGCGTACGCGGAGCGCTTCATCGGCACGATGACGGAGCAGTTCCAGCGTCTGGGCATCCTCGGCACCTGGGATACGCCGTATTTGACGATGGATTACCGCTACCAGGCGGCGATCGCACGGACGTTCGGGAGGTTTGTCGAGAAGGGGTTGGTGTACAAAGGCAAGAAGCCCGTCCACTGGTGCATCCACTGCCGCACGGCGCTTGCCGAAGCGGAGGTTGAGTACGAGCCGCACACATCTCCGTCGATCTATGTTGAATTTCCACTGGCCCCGGAAAGCGTCGCCGATCTGACGTCCCGTGTGCCCGCGCTCGCGGGGCGCGAGGTGTCGGTGCTGATCTGGACGACCACTCCCTGGACCATTCCGTCGAATCTCGCCGTCGCGTTCCATCCCGAGTTTGACTACGCGGCGTACGACATCGACGGCCGGGCCGTGATTGTCGCGGAGGCGCTCGCCTCGAAAGTCGCGGAGGAAACGGGCAGGAATTTCGACAGCATCGTTGCCAGGATGAAGGGCGGACAGCTCGAATACATCCGTTTTCGTCACCCTCTGTTCGATCGGGATTCCCTCGGTGTACTCGGAGCCTACGTGACGCTCGAGGCCGGCACGGGTGTCGTCCATACGGCGCCGGGGCACGGCGCCGATGACTTCAACACCGGACAGAAATACGGACTGGAGATCCTCGCACCGATCGGACCCGCAGGACATTTTCACGACACCGTGGAACTGTTCGGCGGCCAGCGCGTCTTCGACGCGAACACGAACGTCGTCGAGGAATTGAAAAAGCGCGCTCGGCTGTGGCGCAGCACTAATTTCTCGCATCAGTATCCCCACTGCTGGCGCTGCCACAATCCTGTGATCTTCCTGGCGACGTCTCAGTGGTTCATCCGAATGGATGGCGAACCGGTCATCTCGGTCGATGGCAAGACACCCAGAACGCTGCGCCAGGCGGCCCTGGACGCGATCGACGCGGATGTGAAGTGGGTGCCCGCATGGGGGCACGATCGGATTTACAACATGGTCTCGAGCCG
>JAMQPK010000127.1 GCA_023717525.1 Vicinamibacterales bacterium
GGGGAAACCATTCAGGGTGTCTCCGGTCAGGTGGTCGCGCATCTGCAGCAGGCGCTCAACGAGGCGGGAGAAGCGCGGACGCCCCGCGCGCTCCTTCGCTCCGCGGGGCTGGCGTCTGCGGCGCTGGTCGTCGGGGTCGCCGTGTTGTGGATGATCGGCCGGCTCCATCGGATCGTGGCCGCGAGACTGATCGCCGCCGCCGAGCAACAGGTCGCGAAGTCGAAGATCGCCGGCGAGATCGAACTACTCCGCGCGTTCCGTATCCGTGACTTCGAGAAACGCGTCGCGACGACATCGATGGTGGGCCTGGACTTTCTCGTGGTCTATTGGATGCTCACCTTCAGCCTCCGACAGTTCCCGTACACCAGACCCTGGGGCGAATCGCTGCGTGGGTTCATCTTCGACACTGTGCAGAGTCTGGGCCTGGGCATGGTGAATGCCCTGCCGGGGCTGTTCACAGTTGCCGTGATCTTCTTGATTACGCGCATTCTGGTCCGAGCGGTTGCGGTCTGGTTCCGCGCGATCGAGCAGGGGCATATTTCGCCGCGATGGATATTCCCGGAGACGGCTCAGCCTACGCGCCGACTGCTGACAGGGCTCCTGTGGCTGTTTGCCATCGTCGTGTCCTACCCCTATCTGCCGGGAAGCCAGACCGACGCGTTCAAGGGTCTGAGCGTGTTCCTCGGCCTCATGGTGTCGTTCGGCTCGAGCGGCCTCGTCAGCCAGATCATGAGCGGTTTCACGATCACGTATTCGCGAGCCTTGCGGCTTGGAGACTTCGTGAAGATCGGGGACGTCGAGGGCACCGTCATCCACCTGGGCGTCCTGTCCACGAAGCTGAAGACGCCGTTCGGCGAAGACATCACGATCCCCAATGCCGTTGTCGTCGCGCAGACGACCACGGACTACTCGCGATCCGGCGACACCGTTGGCGTGTTCACGCCGACGTCCGTCACGATTGGCTATGACGCGCCGTGGCGCCAGGTGCACGCGCTGCTGCTGAAAGCAGCCGAGCGTACCGCCGGTCTCCGCCGCGAGCCGAAACCGCAGGTGATTCAGGCAGGACTGGAAGACTTCTACGTGAAGTACACGCTGCTCGTGTGCCTCGAGCGCCAGGAGTCGAAACCCTACATTCTGGATGCACTGCACGCGAACATTCAGGACCTGTTCAACGAGTACGGCGTGCAGATCATGTCGCCGAACTACGTCTTCGATCCCGCCGCGCCGAAAATGGTGCCGAAGAAGGACTGGTTCGCCGCACCAGCCGCCCCAGACGATTCCAGCCGCGGCGGCAACAGGTAAAGCGTCATGGCGAAAATCAGATAGACCATCAAGACGAGCACGCCAACGAACCACGCCGAGCGCCCGTTGTTGGTCACGAGCGAGGCGGTGAGCGTGGCGATGAGCATCATCACCACTGCACCGGGCCAGAACTGCAAATCCATCGGTGTCGGGCCGAGAACGTAGCTCAGCAGCACCAGGACCGGAGCGACGAACAGCGCGATTTGCGATGCGGCTCCCAGCGCGATCCCCACGCTGAGATCCAGGCGATTCTTGCGCGCGCCGGAGAACGCCGACGCCATCTCGGCCCCGGCGCCAACCAGCGGCACGACGATGAAACCTACAAAGGCAGGAGTCATCCCGAACGCCACGGCGGCTTCCTGTACCGATTCGACGAACACCTCGCTGACCAGCGCCACGAGCACCGTGACACCCGCCAGCGTGGCCAGCGCCAGACCAATCGGCCACGGTTCTTCGTCCCCGCCTGCGTGCTCTGCGCTGGCGAACAGCTCGCGATGTGTCTTGAGCGAAAAGACCATGCCTGCCGCGTAGGCGACGATGAGCAGCCCGGACAGGCCCACACTCAGCTGTTGTGTAAACACTCCCGCCGTTCCCGAGTCGGCTCCGCGCGTTGCCGACGGAATCAGCAACGCGATCGTGGCGAGAAACAGCATGCTTGCCTGAAGACGGGCACTGACCCGGTTGTAGTCCTGCACGTGGTACTTCAGCCCGCCCAGAAAGAACGACGCCCCCAGCACGAACAAGGCGTTTGTGATGACGGCGCCAGCAACGGAGGCCTTGACCAGCACGTACTGGCCGGAGCGCAACGCTGTCAGCGCAATGATCAATTCAGTCAGGTTGCCGAGCGTGGCGTTGAGCAACCCGCCGACGGCGTCGCCGGTCTTGACCGCCACGGATTCCGTGGCATGACTCAGCAACGCCGCCAGGGGCACGATCGCCAGGAGGGACAGCACGAACAACAGCGTGTGCGCTTCGGTCGCGCGTGCCTGCGCGCCGAACACGGCGGGCACGAAGATCAACAACCACAGCAGAGGATTGTGACGAATCTCCCTCAGCAGTGGGCCCACGTGTTATTTCTTTGGCGCCGGCGGAAAGTTCTTGAACATCTTCGCCGAAGCCTTTTCTATCTTCTTCACGTTCTTCTCGGGATTGTCCGAGATTTCGTCTTCCGCAGTGCCACGGAATACGAGGTCCTTGGACTTGGCCGCGAACATGTCCACCACGAGCATGCCGACCCTGTACTCGCTCACCACGGTCTGGGACGAGCCCATTCCCATGCCACCGTAGTGGTAACCGTAGCCGCCGCCCATGCCGGTATAGAAGGTGCTGGCGTTGCGCTTGGTCTGCGTGGCACCGTGGAGGAGGACTTGAATGTCGGCCTGGCCCTCGGCCACCTTCTTCCAGCCTTTGGCGGCGATCGCCTCGTCGAACTCGGTCATGACCCGGCGTTCCGAAAGGTCGTTGCCCCATGCCGTGCCGAGTTTGATCGAATACGTCTTGACCGTCGAGAAATCGAACGCCTTGTCGAAATCGATCTTCACGTCCTGGGCGGCAGCAATCGCGGGAAGCATGAGCAGCACACAGGTAGACATCGCACGTACCAGTTTCATCAGACACCTCCAAATTTAGCTATGGTCACCGATATAGTACTGCGTCGCTTAGAGCCGCGACACAGCCGCTTTCAACAGCGCAATCACTTGATCTTTTCTCTCGCGCGCGATCCGTCCGTCGACGTGCACCGCGACGATGCGGCCTTTCAGGGCCGCGGTCGCGCTCGCGTAGTAAGGCGACTCGGACGTGAACACGGCGGCCTCGCCGACATCCGGAATCACCGCATCAGCCGTTCCGGCTTTCGCTGATTCCAGGAGCCGCTGCTTGACCTGATCCGGATTCATGCCGGGAAACATCTGGGACGCCTCCTTGATGACGACGTCGAGTTTGAGGCGGTTGACGCCGGCACCCCAAGCATATCGACAGGCAGCGGTGCGGACTGATTCGAGCGAGCTCGAGACACCGTCGCCGGCGCTCGCCTCCATGGTGAGCTGCTGAATCTCGTCGACCGTGAGCAGCGCGCACGGGTCCGGCACCTGGGCGGTGACAGTGCCCTCACCGCCTCCAACCATTGCCAGGCCCAGCACAAGCGCAGAGACGAAGACGGTTCGCGCCTGTGGACGACGAGGAACGACGTTCATGACTGTTGCCTCCAAGTTGCCGGGCGAAGACGCACATTTTACTATAGAGAAATGAAAATCAGCACCGTGACCTTCATCCTAGCACTCTCCTCGGTTGTGAACGCACAATTGGCGGTCGCCCAGCAGCCGGTCCGACGTATTCAACCCGCGACCGCCGCCATCGCCACGGCGGTTTGGGTCGGAGACACGCTCTACGTCAGCGGGCAACTGCCGAACCCGATTACGCCCGCGGATACGACGAAAGGGATGCCTGCCGTGTACGGAGACACCAAAACGCAGACCGACAGCGCGCTGAGGAAGATCGAGACCATCCTGAAGGAGCAGGGTCTCGCGATGGGCGATGTCTTCATGATGCACGTATACCTGGCGGCCGACCCGTCCCTGGGCAACAAGATGGACTTCGCCGGCATGATGGCCTCCTACACGCAGTTCTTCGGCACAGCCGCGCAACCGAACAAACCTGCCCGAAGCACCGTGCAGGTGGCAGCGCTCGTGGCGGCAGGTGCGCTGGTTGAAATCGAAGTTATCGCGGTGCGATCGAAGTAGGCGGCACGCTACTCGGCGGCCGCCTTCACGTCGGCTGCGGAAATGCTGTCTCGGTAGTCGTTGCCGAAGTGCGTGCGCATGTAGTTCACCACTGCGGCAACCTGCTCGTCGTCGAGCTGCTCGCGAAATGGCGGCATTGCCCGCGAGCCTTTGAGGACAATCGAAAGGGTGTAACGGGCGGACCGCAGCCTGGCGTTGTTTGCCAGCGCCGGGTAACGCCCAGCACCGGTCGCGCCCTCGCCCGCCGGCATGTGACACGCCTGACACGACGTCCGATAGAGGACTCCGCCGTCTTTCGGCATGAAACGAAGTCGATTGGAGAACGAGCCGTCGGTCGTCTGGGCGACGGCCGCCGACACGGTCATGGCCAGAAGACAGACGCCGAGAACGACACCAGCCAGCACACGTTTGTGCAGCCGTGCGATCGCGTCGAGCGACGAGAGGACCGCGCCCTCCATCCAGGCGGGAATATAAGACGCGTGCTCGCCGGCCAGAAGAATGCGGCCGTCAATCGCGCACAGGCTCCGATAGTGGTCCCGTCGCGTCTCGGGCGTCCAGGCTCCCGAGCAGCCAAGCGTCCACGGCACGCGATGCCACGCAACCGAGAAGCCATTTTCAAATTCGTGGCTGTACTGCGGGTGAATCTGCGCGCCGCACTCCAGGGCTTTCGCGATGCGCTCTTGCGGCGAGAGCGATGTGAACTCGTAGGCGTGGACACCGAATATGTATCCTCCCAACAGCACACCTTTACCCGGACTGCCATAGCTGGTGCTTGGATAGGAGATCAACCCGATCGGCAGATCGGTGTAGCTGATTCCGCCGAATATCAGATCATCCTGCTCCCAGAAGCGTCGCTTGAATTGCAGGCCGACCTTGAACGCCGAAGTGTAGGGCACAGAGCCAATCGCCCTGGCCATGGGCGCGCCGACGTTCATGTCAATTTGACTCAATACGCTGAGCGGAATCGTGCACAAACACCAATCTGCGCTGGCTGTCGCCGGGGTGCCGCCATTCTTTGAATCGAGAAAGTTGACGGTTACGCGCTTCTCATCTTGTTTGATCGCCGTCACCTTCGCACCGTAACGAACGAGGTCTCCCACTTCGTGCGCGAACGCTTTCGCGATCATGTCCATGCCGCCCACCGGCTGAAAGATTGCGGTGTGATGGATGTACTGATCGCCGTCGGCCAGACGCTCCCAGATGCGAGACCGCAGAATTTCCGTGAAAGCCAGCGGCTCCGAGTCGGTTGGCTCGCCGTTCAGCCCACCGCCGGGATCTCGTTCGTACCCGCGGCGGGAGCTCGGTTCAGGTCCTGCCTTGTACGCATAATTCTTGTCGAGGGCTCCCCACTGTTGCAGTGCCTGCAACAGCACTTCCTTGTCGGCAGACGTGACCGAGGCATCGAGCGCGTCCTGGCTCGTGGCCTTCGCCAGCAGCTCTGCGAGGCCGCCTTGAAAATCGGCCTTGAGGTGTCTGAACCGCTGAGGCTTGCCGCCAAATGCGTTCTTCGCGTGATAGAAGGCGTTGTAGTTCACTTGCGTGAACGGCTCGAGCGCAACGCCAAGCCGCCTGCAGTAGTCGAGAACGCCGCGATGGTAGGAGGGAATACGCCAGGGCCCGGGGTTCAGATACAGACCTTTGTCGAACTCACACTTCTGCTCGAAGCCGCCAAGCTCGGTATACCGATCGCCGCCGCGAATCGACCAGCAACGGCCACCCGCGCGATTCTGGTATTCGAGGATTTGGACCTTGTATCCGGCTTTCCGCAACTCGAGCGCGGCGACCATGCCCGCCAGTCCCGCGCCCAGAATGAGGACCGACGCGCCTCTGGGATCGCCATCGAGCCGGATGGGGCCTTCGTAGGTGGACGATGCCGCGAGACCGAGCGTCGCCATCACCTGGTACATCACTGAACTGCCGGCAGTGGCCCCAATGAATTTCAAAAGCTCGCGTCTTCGCATGACCGCTCCGATCCAGCAACGATGCAAGGCACCTGCCGTTCATTGAACGAAAACACCAAGTGATTGCGTGCGTTCGTCGGTTGTGCCGGGTCGCAGCGAACAGCCTCGTCCGAACCGGGGAGCTGGAGCAACACATTTGTCGTTGCGCTGCCGTCTAGAAACGCTTCGGCCATTTCTGACGCCCGTGGAACACCGCGATGATTTCGAGGCGGTCGCCTCGCAGTCTGTACGGAATCACGTAAGGGGTGCCTGTGACGACCAGCTCGCGCGTACCAGCCACTCGACCGGGCCGACCACGATTGGGGAGTACCGCAAGGCGTTCAACGGCGGCGAGAAGGGCCGTCGCGATTCTGCCGGCGGCACCGGGATTGTCATGCTCGACATAGGCACGAAGATCCGCAAGGTGGGCGATCGCGCGCGGCGACCAGGAGATGATCACACGCGAGGCGCCTTTCGCTCGCGCTTCCGGCCCCACGAGCGAAGCCACGTCGAGACCTGTTGATGGGCGACACTGCGGCCTTCATCCAGTTCCCTGAGGCCGCCAAGAATCTCATCCAGTTGCCAGCTCTCCGACTCGACAAAGGCCGCAATCGCTTCTGCGGCCAGAAACGACTTGGAGCGCCGGGCACGCTTCGCCAGCGCCTCGAGCCGCTTCTTGGTACCGATATCGATGCGAACGGATAGCGTTGTCGTCATGTGTGTTGATATGTGTGAAGTTGTATACAGTGTAGCACACCTGAGGCGCTCGTGCCGGTTCTGAATCAGTCGAACATCGACTTTCAAGTGGGCCTATCGTTCCGGCCCTACGCCTCGCCCAGATTCGAGATGAAGCTCAGCCTCGGCCTCTGGAAGCCGACGAGTGACAAATCGCCCAACCACCAATCACCCAATCTCCAATCTCCCTCAGGGTCCCGCGACGGCAATCCCAACGACCCCGCTCCTGACGATGGATTGCGCGAGAAAGCCCGACCGCCGCACCTCGTCAATGAACGCGTTGACCGTGTTCAGCCGCTCTGCGTTCCCGGCCGGCACTATGATGGTTTGCTCGACATCATACAAGTCGTCCGGCAAAAGGCGGAGCCCGGGCGCGCCGCGCATCGTGTCGTTCAATCTCTGTCGATTGGAGCCGAACGCGTCCACTTCTCCCGCTGCGAGCGCCAGCGTGCCTTCGCCGCCGTTGGATTCGGTAATCTCGACGAGCTTGGCCCGCTTCAGCGTCCGGGCGAGATAGAGCGCCATCGAATCAGCCTTCCTGGCGCCGATCTTCAGGTTCGGCTGGTCGATCTCCCTGACCGACCGGATGGGCGAGTCTTGCTTCACGAGGAAGCTCTGCTGCACCAGCATGAACGGCCGCGAGAACTCCACCGCGCCTGCCCGTTCGGGGTTGTAGGCCACAAAACCGACGTCCGCCTGGCCGGTACGCACTGCGTCGATCACATTCTGGGGTGTCTGCACGCCGAGCAGTTCGACCTCGACACGCCGCTGCCGCGCGAGCTCGCGCGCGAGATCCACGGCAGGGCCACTCAGTTCGCCGGTTGCCGGGTTCTTGACGGCCATCGCAGGGTTTCCGGCGATGAAGGCGACACGCAACGTCCCAGTTGGCGCGATCGCCGGCTGCCCGGCGAGCTGCACAGCGCCGGGCAGGAGTGTCAGCAAAATGCTGACGAGGAGTAGACGGCTTCGCACCTTCATTACTCCGTGTGACATTGCCTCAACTACTTGGTGGTTTTCAAGAGATGAAAAGGCCACAATCAGTATGGAGTTGCAGATGAGAGCTGCCGCCGTTGTCACCGTCGCTGTCGCCGTCTTGAGCGCCCCGTTGCTGGCCCAGGAACAGAAGCCCGTTCCGAAAGACTCCACCCGCGTTTCCATCCCCGGGTGCGCTAAGGGCTACATTTTCACGGTGGCCCCCCGCACTCTGGAAAACACAGGCACAGTCGACCTCCCCGAAGGCATGCATCTGCGCATGAATGGGCCGAAGAAGGTGATGGCCGAGATCAAAGCTCATCAAGGCTCGATGATCGAGATCAGCGGCCTGATGAAGAAAGGTCAGTACATGCCGGGCGGTGTAGGCGTCGGCGGCGGTGTGCGGATTAGCCCCGGTTCGGCGCCCGGTAGCGGTGCCCCGAACGCCGATCAGCCCTTCATCGACGTCGAGGGCTGGCGCTCGATCGTGGGTCAGTGCCCTTCCCGATAGTTGAACTCTGAAATATCGGATACCCTCTGACGACGCGGAGTCGGACCGCACGTAAACATAGGTGTTTACTTGGATATCAGGCCGAAATGACTCATCGATCCGGGCACGCGCTTTGCTGAGACGCGGGCGGCAAGGTCCGACCAACGACGACGCTGAGGAGCTGACATGACGAGCAGGCGGCGGTTGACCCTCGACGGAAATGAAGCGGCCGCGTCGGTCGCGTATCGCGCGAGCGAAACGATCGCCATCTATCCAATCACGCCGAGCAGCCCGATGGCGGAAGTCTGCGACGAGTGGGCGAGCCGCAAACGGACCAACCTCTGGAACGCCATTCCGGAGATGGCGGAGATGCAGTCGGAAGCAGGCGCCGCGGGCGCGGTGCACGGCGCGCTACAGGCAGGTGCGCTCTCGACGACATTCACGGCGTCTCAGGGACTGCTCCTGATGATCCCGAACATGTACAAGATCGCGGGCGAGCTGACGCCGTTCGTGATGCACGTGGCGGCGCGAACGCTCGCCACGCATGCCCTGTCGATTTTCGGCGACCACTCCGACGTGATGGCCTGTCGTCAGACCGGGTTCGCGCTGCTCTGCTCGAACTCGGTCCAGGAAGCGCACGACATGGCCGCTGTGGCCCACGCGGCGACACTCGAGACCCGCATCCCGTTTCTCCACTTCTTCGATGGGTTCCGCACGTCGCACGAGGTCGCAAAGATCGAAGAGCTCAGCGACGACGATCTCCGCTCGATGATCCCGGAATCCTCAGTCTTCGCGCATCGCCAGCGCGGCCTGACCCCGGACCGGCCGGTGCTGCGCGGAACGGCGCAGAATCCCGACGTCTTCTTTCAGGCGCGCGAAGCGCAGAATCGTTTTTACGATGTGTGCCCCGATGTCGTCGCGCGGACCATGCAGTCGTTCGGCGCGCTGACCGGCCGTCGCTACGGCCTGTTCGAGTATGTCGGGGACCCGGCTGCCGATCGCGTGATCGTCATCATGGGATCGGGTGCCGAAACCGTGCACGAAACAGTCGACTACATGACGGCCCGCGGTGAAAAGGTGGGCGTGCTGAAGGTTCGGCTGTATCGCCCCTTCGCCCGGCAGGCGTTCCTCGCCGCGCTGCCGAAGACGGTCCGCACGCTGGCGATCCTGGATCGGACGAAGGAGCCAGGGGCGCCGGGCGACCCGCTGTATCTCGACGTCACGACATCACTCGCGGAAGCGCACGCAGAGGGTGTCTCACCGTTCGCTGTTCAGCCACGGCTGGTTGCCGGTCGCTACGGGCTGTCGTCGAAAGAATTTACGCCCGCGATGATCAAGGCCATCTTCGACAACATCGCGAAGGACAAGCCCAAGCATCATTTCACCGTCGGCATCGTCGACGACGTGACGCACCTGTCGCTGCCGTGGGACCCGTCGTTTCAAACCGAGTCTGAAGATGTGTCGGCGTCCCTGTTCTACGGGCTTGGCGCCGACGGCACAGTCGGGGCCAACAAGAATTCCATCAAGATCGCCGGCCAGGAAACCGAGCTCTTCGCGCAGGGGTACTTCGTGTACGACTCGAAGAAATCTGGCGCGATCACCGTGTCCCATCTGCGCACCAGCAAGCGGCCGATTCGATCCGCTTACCTGGTGAATCGGGCCAGCTTCGTCGCCTGTCATCAATTCGAATTCATCGACAAGATAGACGTGCTCGAACACGCCGCGCCCGGTGCGGCGTTCTTGTTGAATGCGCCCGGCGCGGCCGACGAGGTGTGGGACCAGCTGCCGAAGGAGATGCAGGAACAAATCGTCGAGAGGAAGCTCCGGTTTTTCGCGATCGACGCGTACGACCTCGCGAAGAGTGCCGGCATGGGGTCGCGCATCAACACCATCATGCAGACGTGCTTCTTTTCAATCTCGGGGCTCCTCCCGCGCGACGAAGCGATCAAGCAGATCAAGAAGTCGATTGAGAAGAGCTACGGCAAACGCGGGCCCGAGGTCGTGCGCCGCAACTGCGAGGTCGTCGACCAGGCGCTCGCGCACCTTCACGAGATCAAGGTGCCGGCCTCGGCCACCTCACGCCGCGTCCGTCCGCCGCTCGTGTCAACAGAGGCGCCGGATTTCGTGCAGAAGGTAACCGCCGTCATCCTGGCCGGGAAGGGCGACCTGCTGCCGGTCAGCGCGTTCCCGATCGACGGCACGTGGCCGATGGCGACCACGAAATGGGAGAAGCGCAACATCGCGCTCGAAATTCCAGTCTGGGACTCCAAGATCTGCATCCAGTGCAATCAGTGCGCGCTCGTCTGCCCACACGCGGCCATTCGCGCGAAGGTCTACGACGAAAGCGAGCTGTCGGGCGCTCCACCGACGTTCAAGTCGACGCCGTTCAAGGGAACCGAGCACAAGGGCAAGCACTTGACCATTCAGGTCGCCCCGGAAGACTGCACAGGCTGCAATCTGTGCGTCACCGTCTGCCCGGCCAAGGATCGCACCAATCCGAAGCACAAGGCGATCGACATGCACCCGCAGGCGCCGTTGCGCGAGGCGGAGCGTGCGAACTACGATTTCTTCCTCGCGGTCCCCGAGCTGGACCGGACGACGCTGACGAAGTTCGACCACAAGAGCTCGCAGTTTCTCGAGCCGCTGTTCGAGTACTCGGGCGCCTGCGCGGGGTGCGGCGAGACGCCCTATCTCAAGATGCTCACGCAGCTCTTCGGCGACCGGCTGCTCATGGCCAACGCGACCGGCTGCTCGTCGATCTACGGCGGCAATCTGCCGACGACGCCGTATACGACGAATAGCGACGGCCGAGGCCCGGCGTGGTCGAACTCGCTCTTCGAGGACAACGCGGAGTTCGGATTCGGCTTCAGGCTTGCGCTTGATGCGCACGTCGCCAGCGCGCGGCGTCTCGTCCAGCAGCTTGGGCCGCAAATCGGCGACGGGCTGACCACGGCTCTCCTCGACGCGGATCAATCGAGTGAAGCCGGCATCAAGGAGCAGCGCGAGCGCGTCCTGGCCCTGCGGCAGAAGCTGGCCGGCGTGAAGGTCGACGAAGCCCGCCGCCTGGAGACATTCGCCGACTACCTCGTGAAGAAGAGCGTCTGGCTCATCGGCGGCGACGGCTGGGCGTACGACATCGGATACGGCGGCCTCGATCACGTGCTCGCGAACCGGCGCGACGTCAACATCCTCGTGATGGATACCGAGGTGTACTCGAACACCGGAGGCCAGGCGTCGAAGGCCACACCCCTCGGCGCGTCCGCCAAGTTCGCGTCCTCGGGCAAGGCGGCCGGCAAGAAAGATCTCGGCCTGCTCGCGAACATGTACGGGCACGTCTACGTCGCCAGAGTCGCGTTCGGCGCCAAGATGGTACAGACCGCGCAAGCGTTCATCGAAGCGGAATCGTACCCAGGCCCGTCCCTGATCATTGCCTATAGCCATTGCATCGCGCACGGATACGACATGGCGCAAGGCGCGGCGCAGCAGAAGCTGGCCGTAGATTCCGGCGTCTGGCCGCTCTACCGGTTCGATCCGCGCAGGATTCCGCTGGGCGAACCACCGTTGCAACTGGACTACGGCGCGCCGAAGGCGAAGGTTGGCGACTACATGCGTAACGAATCGCGGTTCCGGATGGTCGAGCGTGCCGATCCCGCCCGCTATAAGATGTTCGTCGAGGAGTCGCAGGCGGCAGCCGAACGCCGTTATGCGGTGTACCAGCAACTGGCGGGCATCAAGGTTCCGGCGTTCGAGCCCGTGACCCAGCCCGCAGCTCCAGACTCCAAGGAGAAGTGATGGATCTCAGCACCACGTGCTTTGGGAAGCGACTGCCTCATCCACTGGTCGTCGGCGCCGGACCGCTCGGCGATGATCTGGACACCGTCAAGGCGCTCGAAGACGCCGGCGCCGCCATGCTGGTGCTCCGTTCGCTCTACGAGGAAGAAATCACGGGCGAGCAGATGGACGCCTTCTTCCATGTCGAAGCTCATAGCGATGCCTTCAGCGAAGCCAGTTCCTTCGAGGCGGAATCCGAGATGCCATTGGGGCCGGACGAGTACCTCGAGCATCTGCGTCGCGTCAAACGCGCGGTCGGCATTCCGGTCATCGCGTCGCTCAACGGCTGCACCGCCGGCGGCTGGATTTCCTACGCGAAGCTGCTCGAAGATGCCGGCGCCGACGGCCTCGAGCTGCACCTGTATCACGCCGCCAGCGACATGACCACGAGCGCCGCGGATGTCGAACGGCAGGCTCTCGACACCCTGCGCGAGGTGAAGCGTGCCGTGAAGATGCCTGTGGCCGTCAAGATGGTGCCACTCCTTACCGCCTTTGCGAACTTCGCCAAGCAGCTCGACACGGCCGGCGCCGACGCGCTCGTCCTGTTCACGCGCTTTCACCGGGCCGACATCGACATCGAAGAGCTCGAGATTGTCCGGTCGCTGCCGTTGTCGGATTCATCGGAATTGCCGCTTCGTCTTCGCGGCGCGGCGATACTCGCGGGACGCGTCAAGGCGTCTCTCGTGATCACTGGAGGCATTCACACCGGGATCGACGTCATCAAGGCGACGATGGCCGGTGCGCATGTCACGCAGATGGTGTCGGCGCTCCTTCGTCACGGCCCGGACCATCTGCGCACGGTCCGCCGGGAGATCGAGGCATGGATGCAGGAGCACGAGTGGACGTCGCTCAATGAAATGCGTGGCAATATGAGCCTCGAGCGGATTCCGGATCCTGCGGCGTACGAACGCGCGAATTTCCGGATGGCGCTGAGATGACCCGCTGGTGGCTTGCACCGCTGTGCGTGGTAGCCGTCACGGTGGCCGCGCGCGCGGCCGTGGTCATGCCGGCGGCGCAACAGGCACCACAGGCGGCACGAGCGGCACAGCAGGCGGCACCGCCAGCCGGCTATGCGGGAAGCGACACCTGCGAAGCGTGCCACTCGGACAAGGCCGACTCGCTGAAAGGTACTCCCCACGCGCAGACGAAGAACCCGCGCACTCCGGCCGCGACCCACGGATGCGAGAGTTGTCACGGACCCGGCCAGGCGCACGTCGACGACGACGCGAAAGGACACATCCAAAAGTTCGGGCAGATCAAGCCGGCCGAGATCAATGACACGTGCCTGAGCTGCCACAACCGCGGCAACCACGCGGGATGGGAGGGCAGCGGGCACGAGCGCCGCAACCTCTCCTGCGCCACCTGTCACAGCGTGCACAGCCCGAAATCGACCGAGCGTCAGCTGGTCAAGGCGACGGAGACCCAGCTCTGCGCCACGTGCCACCGGCTGCAGGTGAGCAAGACCGAGCGCGCCGTGGCGCATATGCCCGTGCGCGAAGGCAAGATGTCGTGCAGCTCCTGCCATAACCCGCACGGCTCGATCAGCAACGTGAAGAATCTGAAGACGGGCAGCTCTGTCGCCGAGCTGTGCACGAGCTGCCATACGGAGATGCGCGGTCCGATGCTCTTCGAGCACGCGCCGGTGCGCGAGAATTGCGCCACCTGCCACGATCCGCACGGCTCGTCGAACGATCGCATGCTGGCCGTCCGGATGCCGATGCTCTGCCAGCGCTGCCACATCGCCAGCAAGCATCCGGCGACGCTCTACGACAAGGACCAGATCACGACCAACAAGAGCAACCGGATGTTCGGGCGTTCGTGCGTGAACTGCCACTCCAACGTTCACGGATCGAACCATCCGTCCGGCCAGTTCTTCATGCGGTGACGGGAGACACGAACATGGGACGCCTCTCGCTCATTTGTCTGATCCTTCTCGTTGGCGCTGCCGCCGCGCCACAGCAGGCGTCGGCCCAGGCGGGAACGCCGCCGCCGGCACAGACGCCGGCTCCACCGGCCGCAGCGCCTCCCACCGCGGCCGATGACACGTCGCGCAGCCTGTTCGCGCTGACCGACCGGGAGTTCTTCATCGGCGGCCGCGTGAGCAGCATCGACGGCGACCCGGCGCGCTTTCAGCGCTACCAGGACCTCCGCGACGGGCTGCTCTTCTCCGGCTTCCGCTATGCGTTCGCGCAGCCCGACGGCGCCTCCACCTTCAACGTGCGCGCGAACAATGTCGGCTGGCGCGATCAGGAGTATTTCGCCAACTACAACCGCGCCGGGAAGTTGTCGTTGACCGGGAGCTACCAGCAGATCCCGCAGTTCTACAGTGTGGACACGATGACACCCTACACGGGCAGCGGCGGAACGCTGGTACTCGATGATGCGGCGCAGCGCGCCGCCCAGGGCGGAGCGGGCCTCAACCCCTACCCCCCGATCGCGCCGAGGTTCGATCTACTCGAGCGGCGCGACATCGGACGCGTCGACGTCGTCGCAACGCCGACGCCGAAACTCGACGTGACGGCCAACTTCACGACGCAGAAGCACGGCGGCGAGCTGCCTTGGGGCGCCAGCTTCGGCTTCAGCAACGACGTCGAGGTGCCGCTGCCCTACGACTCGCGGGCCAACGACTTCACGATCGGCACCGAGTGGACCAACGCGAAGAACATGCTGCGCGTCGCCTACAGCGGATCGTGGTTCGACAATCTCACCGACCCGCTGGTCTGGGACAGCCCCCTGCGCCTCGACGACGTGTCGGGCACGCCGGGACGCGGCCGCATGTCGCTGTGGCCGTCCAACTCCGCGCAGACGATCAGCTTCGGCGGATACACGAAGCTGGCGCACAGAACGCAGGTCACCGGCTTCTTCTCCTACGGCGTGTGGAGCAACAACGAGCCGCTGCAGCCGTTCACGATCAATTCGGCGCTGGCGCCGATTGCGCTCCCGCGCACCAACGCGGATGCCGAAGCCCACGTCTTCTCGACGAACCTGAACCTGGCGTCGCACCCCACGACCGACTGGCGGTTCGGCGCTCGCTTCCGTAATTACACCTACTCCAATCACATGCCGGCGACGAGCATCACGAATTACGTCGCCTACGATTCGAACGCGTCAACGACTCCCACCGGCGGTCCGGATCTCTATGCCCACGACCGCACCACGCTCGACGCCGACGCCACCTGGAGCAAGTTGAACCCGCTCGCGCTGACTGTCGGCTACACGCACAACGGCAGCGGATACGACGCGCGGATCCTCCAGTCGAGCGGCGAGGACGTGTTCCGCGTGTCGGCCGACGCGGTGGGATCTTCGTGGACGACGTTCCGGGTTCAATACGAAGTCGGCAGCCGCACCGGATCCGGCCTGGACGAGAAGGCCTTGACCGACATCGGCGAGCACCCGGAAATGCGGCACTACGACGTGGCCGACCGGACGAGAAACCGCTTCACGGGGCAGATCGACATCGTCCCGTCGGACGTCTGGATGTTCAGTGTGTCGGGCGGGATCCTGAACGACGACTACAGCAACACCTTCTTCGGGCTGCAGGAATCGAGCGGGCGCACGTTCTCGCTCGCCGCCGATTACCACCAGCCGAACGGCATGGGCGCTGGTGCCACCTACAACCTCGAGCGGTATGCCGGACTGCAACAATCGCACGAAGGGGATTCGTCAACGGCGCAGTTCAACGACCCGCTGCGCAACTGGACGGCTGACTCGACCGAGACGGTCCACTACTTTTCCATCTACGCGACGCCGCCCCGCATCGGCCGCGACACCGAGGTGCGGTTCTCGTACGACTTCAGCCACGCGGAAGGCAATTACCTCTACACGATTCCGGCGGGCAGCCCGATTCCGGCGCCCAATCAGCTGCCGAACGTGTTCAATAAGCTGCAGCAGCTGCACATCGACGCGCGCCACCGCATCAAGAACAACCTGATGGCGACCTTCTCGTATCTCTACGAGCCGCTGAGCATCTACGACTTTGCGTTCGATCCCAGCGTGGTCAACGGCATCGTGCAGCCCAGCTCGCTGGTGATGGGTTACGTCTACCGTCCGTACACCGCGAATTCGTTCACATTCGGTCTGAGATACCTGTGGTGAGTTAACCGGGGGATCTATTCATGTCTTTGGAGGTTCCGATGCCGACAACGTTCAACCCGAAGCGCTTGCTCTTGACGACCATACTCGCCCTCGCCGCGGGGTTTGTCGTAACAACTCCAGCAGCGGCCCAGGATGCCGTCAAGAAAGGCCAGGAAGTTTACGCGGCTCAGAAGTGCCAGGTCTGCCACGCTATCGCCGGCAAAGGGAACAAGGCGAATCCGCTGGACGGAATCGGTGCAAAACTCTCGGCTGACGACATCAAGCAGTGGATCACTCACCCGACCGAGGCCGCGGCGAAGGCCAAGTCGACCAAGAAGCCGCCGATGCCGGCCAAGTACGGCAGTCTGCCGGCTGCTGACCTCGACGGGCTCGTCGCGTACATGCTCAGCCTCAAGTAGCCAGCGCTTGTGATGAGGATCAGCACGCTCGCGCGCCACCCGTTGGCGATCGCCGGCGCGGTCGTGGCCACGGCCTCGGCCGCGGTGTTCATCACACTGGTGATCGCCATGCTGGCGGGGATGCTCAACAACCCGTACGCGGGCCTGGTCGTCTTCATCGCAATCCCGGCGGTGTTCGCAATCGGGCTTCTGCTCATCCCCGCAGGCATGTCGCTCGAGCGCCGGAAATTGCTTCGCAATCCATCTGCGGTTTCCGAATGGCCCGTCGTCGATTTCCGTCGCGCGGAGGTACGTCGAGCAACGCTCCTCATCGCGGGGCTCACGGCTGTCAACCTCATCATCATTCTGCTGGCCGGGTACGGCGGCCTCCACGCAATGGAAACGCCGAGTTTCTGCGGACAGGCGTGCCACGCGCCGATGCATCCGCAGTTCCAGGCCTGGCAGGGCGCGATGCATTCCGGCGTTCCCTGTGTCGGATGCCACATCGGGGAAGGGGCGGCGGCACTAGTACACGCGAAGCTTTCCGGCGTGCGGCAGCTGATGATGGTCGCCGTCAGCACCTATCCGAAGCCGATTTCGCCGGGCGCGAAGATGCCTCCCGGCGCCCAGGCGGAGCTGTGCAGGGCATGTCACCGGCCCGGACGCGTTGTCGCCGATCGCGTCCGTGTCCTCCGCGAGTATGCCGACGACGAAGCCAACACCGAGACGATGACCGCGCTGCAGATGCACATGAGCGTCACGACGTCATCGGCGCATGCGATTCACTGGCATGCGGATCCTGCTGTTCGCGTCGAGTACGTGGCAACGGATGCGGAGCGGCAGACGATTCCGTACGTGCGCGTCACCGACGCGAAAGGCCAGGTCAAGGAGTTCATCGCGCCGGATACGAAGGAGGAGGCGATTCGCGGCGCCGAACGCCGTACGATGGACTGCGTCGATTGCCACAATACGGTCGGGCATCCCATCTCGCCGACGCCGGAGCAGGCCGTGGATCGAGCCATCGCGGCTGCGACGGTGAGTCGCGAGCTCCCCTTTGTCCGGAGGGAGAGCGTCCGCCTCGTGAAGGAGTCGTACCCCACCCAGGAAGAGGGCGTGCGCGCGATCGAAGAAGGATTGCGGAATTTCTACCGCGCCAGGGCCGGCTCAGTCGACCCGCAGGTGGTGACGAGAACCGTGGGAGCCGTGCAGGACGTCTATCGCCGGAACGTATTTCCCGCGATGAAGGTGACCTGGGGCAGCTATCCGGACAACAAAGGCCACATGACGTCGAACGGCTGCTTCCGCTGCCATGACGATTCACACGAGGCCAAGGACGGATCGAAAATCAGCGGCGACTGCGAGTACTGCCACAAACAACTCGCGGCCCAGCCCTGACCACCACTACTTGCGCCCTGTGCGCGCGAGAGTCCTCATCACCTTCCGCACCGCCTGGTTCAGCCGGTCATCGAAGCTGGAGAACCGCGTGTCATCGACTCCTGCCAGACGGGCAATCTCGGCGAACGAAGCCAGATGGATGCTATCGAAGCCTCGAAGGCTGTATTTCTCGGCAAGCTCCCCCGCAACCCGGCACAGGGAATCGGTGGCTTCCAAGGTCAGGTACGTCGGCCATTGCTCGTGAAATTCACGCTTCGCTGACGCGAATTTCGAGGCTGTGACTACGCCGGCGCGGCGAAGCCTTGCCAGAGCGGCGCGCGTTTCAGCGTAGGCAACCACGGACGTTGCGACAACGTTCGCTTGGCCGACGAGCTGACGGACGACTTCAGAGCCAGTCTCGGTCACGTAGAGCTTCACCAGACTGCTTGTGTCCAGGTACAGCGTCACCGGCGATCCTCGAGCACGATCGATGATGCGGTCTTGCCGGTGATCTTCGTGGGTCGCTTGGCGCCGGTTGGCTTGCCGCCACCCCAGTGCGCGCGCCCCTCTGCAACCAGTTGGTGCGCCCAGTCAACGTCGACTGGCGCCTCTACGGGATTGATGGTGGCAATCGATCGCCCGCGCTCGGTCACCAGCAACCGGGCACCTGATCGAACGCGCTTTAGGTGGCGGCTCAAGTGTGTTTTGAGTTCACGAATACCCACAGTATCCATTCAACACCTCTTGGCAAAGTAACTACAATTCTAGCACAATGTAGTCACATCAAGCGCGCTGCAGGAGCGGACGCAGCGCGCGCACCGAGGCCAGGCGCTCGAGGTTGAACACGGCTTCGATCAACTGGCCGGTCTGGCCCGCGCCCAGTACTGGCGTCATCAGATCGCGCGCCTTGTCCGCCACTTCCTGCCGCGTCATCGGGTTGCGAACCGTTCCGCGCACCGCGTCCACGCGCTCGCTGAGCCGGGTACCGTCGGTGAGCGTGATCTCGACGATGGCCACGCGAGCCGGCAAGTACGGCACGAGGCTTTCATCCTTGATGAGCTGCACCTTGGAGCGCTGCCGCAGGACTTCGGCGTCCTTCATACGCGGCTTGTCGTGCGCCGCTTTGAACGAGGCCGTCTTGTCGATGAGCATCACCGTGACCATGTGCTGCAAGCAGATGTCAGGGATGTCGCGGTTGTCCACGACCGCCGCCACGTCCGGCGCAAGCCGGACGACGACGCCCTTCACCTGGTCTACCTCGAAGGGATGTTTCTGTCGCGCCAGCTCCACGGCATCGAGCGGGGCCTGGATGGGCGTGCCCACCGTCCACTTCTTGATATCCGTGCGCGCGACCTCATAACGGCTGCCGAGTCCTTCCACGAGCAATTCCGGCTTGGCCTTCGGTGCGTAAGCCAGGAAGAAGTTGTCGTCGCCGGAGAACACGTCGTCCACGCCGTTCCAGCCGAGCTGCACGAGGAGCGTCGAGGTGACGCCGGTACGAGCCGGCATGCCGCCGAACACAAAGCCCTTCTCGATGTGATCGGCGTCCCGCCCCCATGACCCGATACCGGAGGACTGCTGAGCGGTGTAATCGAAGACCCAGCGCATCTGTTGCGCCGTGAGGCCGGCGGCCGAGGCTGCCGCAGCGGCCGCACCGAACGCGCCCGCAATCGCATGCGTGCTCTTGTGGCTCTCGTACCGGAAGTCGGAGCCGCCCATCGCGATCGTCACTCGCGTGCCGACGTCGTAGCCGAGGGCCACGGCGCGCATGAATCGCGTGCCGCTGATACCGAACTGCTCGCCGGCGGCGAGCGCCGCCGAGACCACACCCGCGCCGGGGTGAGACTGCGACTCTCCATGGGAGTCGTCTGTTTCGTCCGAATGCGCGAGCACGCCGTTGGCCAGTGCCGCATCGATTGGCCCTGCCAGCAGCCTCGAGCCCACCACAGTAGCCGTGTCCCTTCCTCCGGAAGCCTTGGCAAACCGGAGCGCCGCCTGTCCAGGGGCCAGCTCCGTCCCGGAGATCATCGCCGCGAAGGTGTCCAAGACATGGAGCTTGACGTGTTCCACGACGTCTGGCGGCAGCGGGCGCTCCGCGGCGGCGGCCATGTAGTTGCTGAGCGTCACCATCACCGGACCCGGCGGTTGCGCGAACACACCGGCTCGCGGCATGGCGGCCGCTGCCAGCGTGCAGCCGGCCGTGCGCAGCATGTCGCGACGTGTGAATCTCGTCATTTCGGTTGTGCCTCTATTTCGTTCGGCGTAATTGTTCCAAGCGTCGATTCAGCTTCTCGTAGAATTGCGCATTCTCGCCTGGATACCAGTAACTCCTGTGGCAATTCTCACAGGCCTCTTCGAGATTCTCGGCAGCGTCCCACAATTCCCGGGCATCTCTTCTCTTCACTATCTCGAGAACCTGCAGGCCGACGTTGCGCATGGCCTGAGCGCGAGCGTTCCACTCGACTGGATCCTTTTCAACCTTGGCGGTGATCTGATCCGGTGACAATTCCACCGGATCGGGACCGGTACTGTTGTTGAGATCTCCGGCCGGCGCGAACGGCCGGCGAATCCTGAGCAGCTCCGCACCTTCGGCTATACCCACGGCACCCGTCCGAATCCTCTGCCAATCTTCATCGGTCTTCGGAGCCTTTTCCTCCTCACCGCCTTTCGTCACGATCACACTGACAGCATCGAAGATATTGTCGGCAATCGGATCAATGAGGTCCCGCATCAGCTCTTTGACGGAAACAACGGGTTTTACGTCTCCCCAAAGGATCGGCGCCTGAACCGGAGGAGGGTTGACGGAGGGCGAACAGCTTGAACTAAGGGCCGCCATCAACAATAGCGCAGCGCACAGCATACCTGGTGTTAGCGGGAACGCTCGCATCGATCCACCTCGTTTCCTACTCGTACACAAAGCTCGCTAAGGCATCATTCTGTCTGGGGTAGAATCCGCAACACAACTGGATAATCCGCCGGCCACACGCGAGAAGCTGAGCATGACCCAACAGATGTGGGTAAAGCATTCGTCCAGGGCGCTCGCGGCGCTCGCGGTTGTCTTGATGGCTCCTCCCGGCAGCGCTCAGCAGCCACCTTCGGGCGGTCTCCCGACCCTGCTCGATAAACCGCAGGTTTTCAGGACAGCGGCCGCAGCCATCCGGGTGACTGGCGTCAAAGGGCTTGTCTATCCGTGGGCGCTCGCGTTTCTGCCGAACGGCGACATCCTCGTGACCGAGCAGAGCCGGAACACGCTCCGGATCATTCGTCATGGCGTCCTCGACGCGGCGCCGATCACCGGCTTGCCGCTCGGCATCACCAGCGACCGTCGAGATACCGCGGGCGTGGACATCGCGCTGCATCCGCGCTTTGCGGAGAATCGGCTGGTTTACGTCGCCTACTGGAAGCCGCAACCCGGCAGGCCAAACCTGAGAACAGCAGTTCTGGTGCGCGGCCGCTTCGACGGAGGATCTTCGCTCGTCGACGTCCGCGAGATTTTTGCGTCGAGCACATGGACAGATGGACCGAGCGCCGCGCGCATCGCGTTCGGCCGCGATGGCAAGATTTATATGACCATAGGGACGCCGCTTTCCTCGGGCACTGAACGGTACCCGTTCGTCAGCCTCGCGTCCTGGGCGCAGGACCCGGCCGAGCACGCCGGCAAGGTTCTCCGTTTGAATGAAGATGGGAGCACCCCAGAAGACAATCCATTCGTCGGCCGGCCCGGGTACAAGCCGGAAATTTACGCGCTTGGCATTCGGAACACTATCGGGCTGACCGTTCACCCCGAGACCGGCGAGCTGTGGCAGACCGATAACGGCCCGCAGGGCGGCGACGAGATCAACATCATCAAGCGAGGCTTGAATTATGGCTGGCCGGTCGTCACCTACGGCCGCGCTTACACGACCGACCCGGACGGCATCAGATCCGGCCTTCCGCCGCCCAACGTCCAACCGCCCACATCGGCGCCAGGGATGGAAGAACCGGTCACGTTCTACAAGCCCTCGATTGCGATCTCGGGAATGGCCTTCTACACCGGCAACAAGTTTCCACAGTGGAAAGGGAACCTCTTGGTAGGCGGGCTCGCGGGAACGCAATTGTCACGGATCGTCTTCAACGAGCGGGGGCTGGAAAGCCGCCGTGAAACGCTGCTGCTCGAGCTGCGCCAGCGGATCCGCGATGTGAGACAGGGACCAGATGGATTGGTGTACCTGACGACCGACATGCGGGACGGGGCAATCTTGAAGCTCGAGCCGGTCGCGGATCCCTAAAATAAAGGGCAAGGCCGAAAACCAGGGCTACTACGTGTTTGCTCTACCGCGATAGAGTTGCCTCGACTGGAATGTCTCTTCATAACTTCTGCGAATGGCTCGCGAACACTCCAGGGAGTATTGCACTCCACGAATCTCTCTGGGGGTATCCGATTGTCGAGTCGGCCCATGTTCTCACCCTGTGCCTGTTTCTCGGAATGATCGTCATGCTGGACCTGCGTCTTCTCAGCTTGACGATGCGCACGGTGCCAGTTTCGCAAGTTGCGGGGCGGCTTCTGCCGTGGGCCAGAGCAGGCTTTGCGGTGATGGTGATCACCGGCCTTCTTCTGTTCTATGCGATTCCCGTGAGAGCCTTCCACAGTATTTTCTTTCGTATCAAGATCGTGATGCTGATCCTGGCGGGCGTGAATGTCTGGGTTTTTCACTCCGGGGTGTTTCGCCGCGTCGCTGAGTGGGATCTCAATCCTATCCTGCCGAAACGGGCGAGGATGGCGGGCGCAGTGTCGCTGGTGCTCTGGGCCAGCATCGTCGTGGCGGGACGCATGATTGCGTACAACTGGTTCGATTGCGACAGGCCGCAACCTTCTATTGTGAACGTGCTAGCGGGTTGTGATCCGAGCGCTCCCGAATGAGCTTATAGATGTCGCTACTACATTTTTTTACGTGGTGCGAAAAGACCGCAATAGGGGAAGCGATACGCAACTCCCTATGGCTCTTTCCCGTCATCGAATCGGTCCATCTCCTCGCGCTGGTTTTGATCGCTGGAGCAGTCCTCGTCGTCGACATGCGTCTCTTTGGTCTTGGGTTGCGCCGGCAGCCTGTTGCACAACTTGCGCGCGATGCCCAGCCCTGGCTGATCGGTGGCCTGATGGTGATGGTCACGACGGGGATTCTTCTGTTCCTCTCGGAGGCGACAAAGTGCTACTACAGTTCGGCGTTCGCGGTGAAGATGACGTCCCTGCTTCTGGCGCTCATCTTTACGTTCACCGTGCGCCGAAAGGTCGCCCTGGCCGATGAGCGTCGCGTCGGACCACTCTGGAGCAGACTCGTGTCCGTCGTCTCGGTTGCGTTATGGTCTGGCGTCGGAATCGGAGGACGCTGGATCGGATTTTCCTGATCGACTGCAGCTCTCGGGCCAGCCCTGCTCACACGCCCGCCGGTACAACGATGCGGCACTCCGATCGGTGATCGGACCTTTGCTTCCGCGCAACAGAATCGGCAGCTCCTCGAGCGGCGGAAAGGTGGCCGGCGTCTGGTCCCTTGTTGGTGCGGCCTGCAGCCTGATCAACTCATTGCACGACCAGCCGGAGCCCGCACGGCAGTAATTCGTGTACAGCACGGCAAGATACCGGCACGCATCGTTGCGATCCTGTTCGCAGGCTCGTTGCCAGAATGGAATCCACTGGCCAGGATGACGATCTCCCACGCCCTGCGCGGCGGTCATGACTGCGAAGACAATCGCCCAGACAGAGATGTACGCAAGGTTGCGGCCCCGCACCGAAAGCGAACGCCCAATCAGCGCCGGATCGAACCGCCGCAGCGGCTCCGATCGGGCCGCTCGGTCGATCGATTGAATCAACAAGTTGAGCAGTGGCACTTGCAGGAGCTTGTCGTAGAAAGCGGGAAGACCAGCGACACGAAGCAGCGCATACAGCGTGATTGTGCTCAGCCCATACAGCACGCCAAACATCATGCGCCCGAGTTCGGTCCGTGGCGCGGTAGACGGATCGGTGAAGAGCAAATGCATTCCCAGGAAGACCGCAATTGGAATGTAGGAATCGAAGAAATAATATGTGCCAGCGATGGCGTAATACATCAGACCGAAGAGATACGTCGTCAGCACCGCCGCCACCGTCATCGTGGTGACGCCAAACAGAAATTGCCCTGGCAGCGCCACGAGAAAGAGGAACAGGTACATATGGGGCGGATAGAACTGCGTGATGGCAATGTCCTTGCCCCATGTGATATCGCTCGCGCCGCTCAGAATCAGAGCCAGAGAAAATACGGTGAGCGTGAACGAGGATGGATTGAAGATGTGTGTCTCACGCCCATCCTTGGTCCACCGGATGAATTCCTTCGCAGCGAACCCGAGCGCGATCATCAAGAATTGAAGGTAGAACCAGTCCTCCTTGAACCACAGAAACAGATTCGTGCTCAGGACGATGGGAAATGGTCCGAACCCGAGCGTATAGGTGTCGCGGCGTGACCAGGTGAGCAACATGTCGAACGCATACGCGAAGAACAGCTGCGCGATGATCAGGTGAGCCGATTCGTACACGGGCCGCCAGTACCAACCCCAATACAGGAAGATCGCCGTGTGGGCGCACGCCTGAACGTAGTGCTGTGGACGCAGCATGATGTCGAGGCGTAACACGCGGCGTTTGCGAAGGGCCGAAGCGAGCAGCACGCCGCTCCATGCGAGCAGGACGGCGCCTGTTGTGACAAACGACCAGAGCAATGAAGAAACTACTTGCGATCCTGCGTGTCGACACCGGGACGCGCCAGCTCATACGGAGCCCCTGTACCCGACGACCCCAGGAACAGCTTTCGGCCGTCGGCGAACGTCAGATCGCGGCCGTTCGCGCGTCGAGTACCGTCCTTCGCCTGGTAGCCATCGACCTTCACTTGCGTCCCAGGCATCAGTGACGCCTTCGTGAAGCCCCGGCGGAAGAGCACGTTAGGGGTTCCGGCCTCAAACTTCCACTGCTCGACGGTGCCATCGGGCTTCTTCACGTCGAGAGTAATCCAGACGTGCGGATTGACCCACTCCATCTTCGTGACCACGCCCGTGAACTCGACCGGCTTGTTCGCATCGAATTCAGCCGCGAATGCATGATGGGCAGCGAGCGGCTCAATAGCCCCTGCCAGGCACAAGCCGATCCCGGCAATCGCGATGGCCAGTTTCACTGTCATGGACTTCAACCTCCTACCTTCTGTACCAATCGTGCAGACGCTCGCCCGGTGGAATCTTACGGGTGATGTCCACGATGATCGTCTCGCCTTCCCAACGCTTGACCAGTTGCTGCTTCCGAAGGTGTCCATACATGAACTCTTCCGAGAACTCCATGCACGGATAATCGATGACCGTCGCATTCGGCTCCAGTCGGCGATAGAGGGGCATGGCGATCGTCCACGGACGCGTGAAGACCTTCGGATCGGTGATCGTCACTTCGTAACGGATGGCATCGGCGCTGATCGGCGAATACCGCTCCACAAGGTGCAACGCGTCGCTATGGAAGTTTCCTGCTCGATCGAACCAGTTTTTTCCGTTGAAGTTCGAGACTTCGACCACGAGCGTATTTTTTTCCCAATGGCCGACCGAGTGTCCCATATAGGTGTCGTCGGGTGGCCCCTCAACCTTACTCATATGGATCACGCGAGCCGCGTTTGAGAATGCGTACGTCATGTGGATCTTGTCGGTGCCTTGAACGATCGCGAACGGGTAAGGCATGTACATCGCGCGCGGCACGCCCGGCAGGTAGCATTTGAGCTCCGGGTCTCGATCAATCCAGTTCTCGCTGTTCTCCTTCTTGATGGCGACAGCTTCGGGCTTGTATGGAATCTGGCCGTCACCCTGGACGACGCCGAGCGATCCGGGCACGCCCGCCGCGGCACCGAGCGCGACCACAGGTGCGGCCGGGACTCGCGCGTACTCGTAATCGTAAACGCCCTTCTGCGTCACCATTCCGGCGCGCGCCTCGTGCGCCTGTAAATCCCAATTGGCTTCGTTGAGCGCCTGCCACACCCCGTTGAAATTGGGCTGGCCGTTCGCGATGCGCGCCGGACGGACAGCCTGGCCCTGACTGCGCGTCACCGACAGCGAAATCACGGCGCTCACAGCGGCTGCCGCGAGTGCCGTCGCGACGATCGAACCGTTGAACCAGCTTCGCATTGATATCTCCTGTGCCGCAGACGTGCTTATTGCGGCTCGGGATTGAGGAGGCAGCTGGCGGTGTCCTGTGATGCCGGATCCGGCCCCTGTCCTTCCGCGAATTTTTTTTCATCCACGCGCGCGCCAATCAGCAGCGCCGGCAACCCATAGTTTCCTTCGTAGCACCGCGGCTCGTAGTAAATGCGGTTTTCGGTGTCCGGCTGCAACGTCAGCTCCTGCGTGACGGTCCACGGCGCCGTCCACATGGTCGGGTCCGTCAGCGTGACGGAGTATTCCAGCGTCTTCGCCGAGAGCCGCGTGAACCGCTCGACGAGCTTCAGGTTCTCGGCCGCGCCCCGGATGGGAAACTTCGGCGAATAATTCGTGGTTTCGATGACCAGCGAATTGCCCTCGAAGTGGCCGCGCGAGTCGCCATGGCGGAGGCGGATACCGTTCGGCGGATGATTCCCGCTCAAATAGACCACGCGCTGGAATCCCTGGCCCTGTCCGGTGTCGACGCCGATCGCAATCGAGTCTGGCCCCTGGACGATGCGGCGGAACCCAGTGAAGTCCGGTTCCGATCCGGACATGCAGCGATCGGCCATGCTCTGATCCTCGGGGCCGTTGTGGCGGTTCATCCGCTGCGTGTTGTACGACTGGGGCATTTCCAACAGGGCTAGAGATGGCGGCCCGTACTGCCAGCCGTTGCAGGCGGTCATTTTGTTTTTGCAGGTATCGGTGTTCTGAAGCAGCGCCAGGCGGAACTGACGGTCGCGTTGGTTCAGCTCTTGTGCGCGCGCCGTAAGAGCGGGAATTCGGCCGTTCGGCGGATCGACGACGAGCGACGTGCGACGGCCCGTCGGCTTTGCCGAGGTGAACACTGCGTTGTAGGCGCCGGCGACGTCCTGCCGGCTGCCGACTTCTGCCCGCTCGTTGCGGCCGGCGTTGCCCGAGCGCTCTGCATCCTGTGCGGCTCGCTCCTCGGCGGTGAAGAACTCTCGGGTGGCGTACTTTGCGGGCCTTTCGAGCGGAGTATCGAACTCGTCGAGCCAGATGCCTTCGAGGCTGGGGTGACCCCACGCTGTCTTTGGAACAGCGGCGGGTGGCGCAGGCGTCCTCGCCGGGGGCTGGGGCACGGGCGCTTGAGGCGCTTGAGTCTGACCTGCGACGGATAGTCGCAGAAACAGGACCAGGGCGACCATCACCGACGCAATAGCCAGCGCCTCGAGAAGCCGTCGCCTCATCTCACGCCTCCTGTGACCGGCAACCTGCGGGGACGCGCAAGTATACCGCAAGGATTCAAGGTGCCGGGGTCACGGCGCACCCGGGGTGCGAACCTCTGGGAGCAACGTCACTTCCACGTAGCGACGCACGTCCAAATATGTTCGTGCGGCGTCAAGAATCAGCGCAGGCGTCAACCGGTCGACTGTCGGCCGTATGTTGAAGACCTCATCGACGTCCTCACCGTATTCGTACTTGTACGCGAGACGGCCCAGCAGGTAGCCGTTCCGCTGGCTGTTGGTTTCGAAATCACGCATCAGCGCCTCGCGTCCGTCCGCCACCTGTCCTTCGCTCGGCCCAGAGCTCTTGAACTCGTCGATCAGCGCGAATGTCGTCTTGACGAGGCTCTCGGTTCGCGCAGGATCGCAGGCGAAGGAGATCGTCAGGCGGTACTCCTCGTTGGGGCGTTTGGTGAAGCGCGGCTCGACGCTCACGCCGTAGGTTCCGCCCAGATCTTCCCTCAGTGTTCTCTGCAGGTTTCCGCTGAGCATCTCCCCCATCGCGCGCAGCGTCAGCCGATGCATCTCGTCGTTCTGAAACGGTCCGGTGAACACGATGCTCACCTGGCTCTTCGGCTCGATGCCTTTTCGCACCTGCCTTTCAACCACGCCCGCCGGCGGACGCATGCCGACGTCCTTCGCGGATTCGTTGCGGTGAAGCGACGGAAGGCTGGCGAGATAACGCTCCACGAGCGGCCTCATGGTCGCAAGATCGAAGCTCCCGACAAAGACGAAGGTGAAGTCGCTCGCATCGCCAAAGCGGTCCTTGTAGAACGCGATCGAACGGTCGAGGTTCAGCTCATCGACGTTCGACGCCTTCAAGGGCCGCGCTCGGAGGTGATTCTGAGTAATCGCAGCGTTCAGCGCATCGTCAAAGGCCGTATCAGGCAGCGCATCCTGATTGGCGAGGGCGACCTTCAACTGTTCCTTGAATACTCCGAACGCCACGGGATCGGGACGCGGCGCCGTAAACGTCAGGTAAATCAGCTGAAACATCATCTCGAGGTCTTTTCGCGATGAGCCGCCGCTCAACCCTTCTTCTGTCTCGCCGATGTCTGCTCTCACCGCCACGTTACGGCCGGCCAGGACCTTGTTGAGATCGAGGCTGCGAAGCTTGCCGAGTCCGCCTTGCGCAACCACCTCGTCTGCCGTTTCCGCCGCGATGAAGTCGCTGTCGCTCGCCATCGACGTCCCGCCGGGACTGACGGCCCGAAACAGAATCTCATCCTCCTTGAACGTCGTCGGCTTCAGCACAACGCGAACGCCGTTGGACAACCGCCACTCTGTGATGCCGCGCGACTCGTTCGTGGAAGTCGTGGCGACGCGCCCGGGCGACGGGAGCGGTTCGAGCAACGGCTGTGTGCTGACGGTATCGACGTATGCGGTCAGCGGCGTACCGCTGGACGCCGCGATCACGGCTGCCATCTTCGCCGCGTCCGGCAAGGTAGCTTTGTCTTTTTCCGGCGCGCTGATCGCCACGACGCGGTTGCGGTCAGGCGCCCATTCCTTCGCCAGCGCGTTGAGCTCGGCAAGCGTGATCTCCGGCAGGAACCGCTGGTTCAAGGCGAACTCGTACACGATGCCGGGAATCGGCTCCCCCTGGAGAAAGTTTCTGATGAACTCGTCGGCCAGCGGTCCAGACGGGCTCTTGTCTTTCTCGACAGTGGCATTCTCGAGAAACTGCTTCAGAGTGCGTCCCTGGCGGTCGAGCTCCCCCGCGGTAAACCCGAAGCGGGCGACGCGATCGATTTCGGTGAAGAGCGCGGCGAGCCCGCGTTCGACCCCGCCTTGCGCAACGAGCGCGTCCAGAGTCGTCGCCTCCTCCGTGCGTACGAAAATGCCGCGCCCGGTCCGAGCCGCAAGAAATGGCGCGTTCGGCTGTTGGGTGATCTCATCGAGCCTGGCGGACAACATCCCGGCGAACAACCGTTCAACCATCTGTTGACGGTACGCGCCAACCGTCGATTGATCGCGCCCGTGCATTTTGGCAAAGACACTGATGGTGGTTTGCGTGACTTCAGGGTCGGTGACCGCAGAATAGGTCGTACCGGGCTGTTCCGGCACCGCGTAGTCTGGTCGCGGCTTCCGGGACACCGCAGCAGGGATTGAAGCGAAGCGCGATCGTATTTGCGCTTCGACAGCGGCCTTGTCGAAATCGCCGACCGCGATGACCGCCATCAGGTCCGGGCGATACCAATCCGCGTAGAACTGTTTCAGCCGATCGTGATTCACGTTCCGGATAATGTCCGGCTTGCCGATGGGCAAGCGGTCGGCGTAGCGCGACCCTTTCAGCAATACCGGAAATTGCGCGTCCTGAATGCGTTCGCCCGCTCCGAGCCCAAGGCGCCACTCTTCGAGAATGACGCCCCGTTCCTTGTCGATCTCGACGGGATCGAACGAGACATTGTGCGCGAAATCTTCGAGGATGGTGAGCGACCGATCGATCACCACGGGATTGCTAGTCGGAATCTGCAGTTCGTACACGGTTTCATCGAAGCTCGTGTGCGCGTTCACGTGTGCGCCGAACCGCATGCCGAGGGACTGCATGAAGTTGGTGATCTCCTGCTTCGGAAAATGCAGCGTGCCGTTGAAGGCCACGTGCTCGACGAAGTGCGCGAGCCCGCGCTGGTCTTCGTCTTCGAGCACCGAACCCGCCTTCACGACGAGCCGCAGCTCGGCGCGCGCCTGCGGCAGCTTGTTCTGGCGCACGTAGTAGCGCAGGCCATTCGGAAGGTTGCCCACTGTAATGAGCGGATCGACCGGAATGGTCAGGCCAAGAGGTGCGTTTTTGAGGTCGATGGTGGCGGCCGGCTGCTGAGCCCCGATGAAGATGGGCCCCGCTGCCATCGCGAGGACGAGAAACAGCAGTCGCATGCGGGTGCGGAAAGTCATACAGGTATTCTGTCACGGGACCCAGCCGGGCAGGGCGGCCGCCTGCCGGATCCACGTCCTCATCTGCGCCTCGTCGAGCCCGTCCTCCTCGCGGATGTCTAAGTAGCGCACTTCCTTGTGGTTGGACTTGCCGGGGGGGAGCGGGCGCAGCGACGCACCGCGGAAAAAAGCCACTTTGACGTAGTTGGTGAAGCAATGAAAACTGAGAAACCAGCCCTGCCCGTCGATGCCATAGAAGGGCGAGTTCCATTTGACTGCCTTGCGCACGCCGGGCACGGTACGGACGATGAGCGCGTCGAGAGTGCGTCCAACGTCGCGTTTCCAGCCAGGCATCGCCGCAATGTAGGCCTGCACCGGCGCGTCGCCGTCGGCTTTCGCGATCTGGGGGTTGCCGCCCGCGAGGAGGGTCGGCTTTGCGATCTTCGCCGGCTTCCTGGATGTCTTGTTGGCCATTGCCTCTCCCGCCTTGTCTGTATATACATTGAGACATGAAGAAGACAAAGTCGCCATCGCGCCTGATAGACGCGAGGATCAAAGAGCTGGGCGACTGGCGCGGTAAATCGCTCTCCCGAATCCGCTCCCTGATCAAACAAGCCGCTCCAGGAGTGACCGAGGAATGGAAGTGGAGAGGCGTTCCGGTGTGGTATCTCGACGGGATGATCTGCACGGGCGAGGCCTACAAGAGCGTGGTCAAGGTGACATTCGCCAAGGGTGCCCAACTGAAGGATCCTTCGAAGCTGTTCAACTCCAGCCTCGAAGGCAACGTCAGGCGCGCCATCGACCTCCACGAGAGCGACAAACTCAACGAGGCTGCATTCAAGGCTCTCATCCGCGACGCAGTGGCGTTGAACAAGTCGGCGAGCCAGGACAAGTAGCAGATGGCAAAGAAGAGATCGGCGAAACCCCTCCGTGGACGCGTCGCCCTGGTGGCTGGCGCGACGCGCGGCGCCGGCCGCGGCATCGCGCGTGCGCTTGGTGAGGCCGGTGCGATCGTCTACTGCACAGGCCGCAGCGTCACCGGCAACCCGTCGCCGTACGGACGGCCGGAAACAATCAACGAAACGGCGGCAATGATCAAGGCCGCCGGCGGCACCGCGATCGCGCTGCGCGTCGATCACACGATCGAGAACGACGTGAAGGCGCTATTCCGGCGTATCCTGCGCGCCCACAAGCGCCTCGACATCGTCGTCGATAGCGTGGCCGGAGAAGACCCGCTGATGCGTCAGTACGGGTTTCTCTGGCAGGCGGACCTGACGACGGCCGACGCCATTTTTCGGCAGGCTCTTACCTCGCGTATCATCACTGCGAAGTATGCCGCCCTCGCGATGATGCGCGCCAAACGGGGCCTCATCGTGGAAGTAACAGAGAACGACATCATCGGCGGCGGCGGAAATCCAATGGCCCAGGCCGTCAAGATGGCGCAGAAGGTGCTCCCGCTGCTCTGGGCCGCCGAGCTTGCGCCGCATCACGTCGCGGTGGTCGCGCTTGCGCCCGGATTCCTCCGCTCGGAATCCATGCTCCAGCACCTCGCGGTCACCGAGGACAACTGGCGGGAGGCCGGCAAGAAAGATCCGAACTTCCTGCAGTCGGAGTCACCTCTGTTCGTGGGACGCGCGGTCGCCGCTCTGGCGGCGGACCCGAAGGTGCGGGGCCGTACCGGCATGCTCCTCAGCTCGTGGGAACTCGCCCGCGCATATGGATTTACCGACTACGATGGCCGCCGGCCCGATTGGGGCCGTCACAAGATCGATTTCTCCGTGCTCCCGCCGGAGTGGACGGACTTATTCCGCACCGGTGCTGCTTTGGAGCTCAAGTGGCTGACGACGCTCGTGGCACGGACGAAGCAGTTCAAGGCAAAGATTCCGCGGTAACAGCGAACTGCTTGACGCCAGAGGCCTCTTATATATATAACCATATGGTTATGTTAAATCCGAGGCTCCGTCATGAATTCCTCCGAACGCCTTGACGCCATTTTCGCCGCCCTGGCCGATCCGACGCGACGGGCCATCCTGGCCCGCCTGACCGGGGGCGGCGGCGCCTCGGTGCTCGACCTGGCGCGGCCTTTTCGCATGAGCCAACCGGCAGTATCCAAACACCTGCAGGTACTGGAACGTGCCGGTCTGGTCAGCCAGACGCGCTCCGGCCAGCTTCGACCGCGGAGACTGGAACCCCAGGCACTGGCCAAGGTGGATGAGTGGCTGGAGCCCTATCGTCCTTATTGGAAAGATCACAAACGCTAAGGAGAGACATCATGGCCATCAAGCGCATCACGCCCTTCCTCTGGTACGACGGCAACGCCGCCGAGGCGGCAAAGTTCTACACTTCGATCTTCAAGAAATCCAAGATCCACAGCTCCACAGCGTTCAGCGTCACGTTCGAGCTCGACGGCCAGATGTTCTACGCCCTCAACGGCGGCCCTAACTTCAAGTTCAACGAGGCCATCTCATTCTTCGTCACGTGCAAAGACCAAAAGGAAGTCGACTACTACTGGAACAAGCTGCTCAAGGGCGGCGAGCCGAGCCGCTGCGGCTGGCTGAAAGATAAGTTCGGCCTTTCCTGGCAGGTCGTGCCCAAGGCCTTAGGTGAATGCCTCAACGGCAAGGACAAGATTGGCGCCCGGCGGGCTATGGAAGCCATGATGCACATGGTGAAGCTGGATGTGAAAAAACTGAAGGACGCGTACGCGGGCAAATAGACGGAGGCGCTTACCGCAGGCCAAACACGAAGAGCGAGTTGCTCGCGCTCACGGCGACGTACTGCCTGCCGTCGACCGCGTAGGTCATCGGCCCGTTCTGAACCGGTCCTCCCAACTGGACCTTCCAGAGCAGCGATCCCGACCTGGCATCCAGCGCAAAGAAGTAGCCCTCGCGGCCACCGGAAAACAACACATCCGACGCCGTCGTCAGGATGCCCGCGTCGGTGAGATCGCTCATCTTGTATTCCCAGCGCCACTTGCCAGTTTGCGGATCGAACGCGCGAACGGTTCCGAAGTTCTCCTCTTCCTTTCGAAGATTAGGCCGCTGAACGGCGCGCATGCCTGCCGTAATTCCGCGTCCCGGATAGTTCGTGGTGAGGCGTCCTGCTGTGTAATTCGAACCTTCTTTGTACGGCTGATCGGCGCGCGCAAAGATGTGGTGCGTGTTCTCCCACACGCTCACGTAAAACAGTCCGGTGCGCGGGCTGAACGATGGACTGAACCAGTTCGTCGCGCCCTGATTACCGGGATAGATAAGGACGCCGTCGCGCGAAGGCATGGCGTCCAAAGCCCGAATCGGCCGGCCGTTGTCGAAGCCGGCGTTCCAGTTCTGCTTGGCGATAGGCGTCGCCTGGAGAAATTCTCCCGTCCGTCGATCCAGCACGTAGAAGAACCCGTTGCGGTTGGCCCACAGCATCACCTTCCTCGGGCTGCCCTTCCACGAGATGTCGGCAAGGACGGGAATCTGCACGGCATCCCAGTCGAACTCGTCGGCCGGCGTGAACTGATAGTGCCACTTCAGCTTTCCAGTATCGGCATCGAGCGCAACGACCGAACATGTGTAGAGGTTGTCTCCAGGGCGGCTCTCGGCGTTGTAGTCGGGACCGGGGTTGCCGACTCCCCAGAACGTCAGGTTTGTTTCCGGATCGTAGGAGCCCGTTACCCAGATCGATCCACCGCCGTGCGTCCATCCCGCGCCCCAGGAGTCGTGGCCCGGCTCGCCCGGCTGCGGTACGGTGTTGAAGCGCCATGCTTCCCGTCCCGTTGCCGCATCGTACGCCGCGATAAATCCCTGGATGCCGAACTCGCCGCCCGCCGGCCCGACAATGACTTTGTCCTTAATCACGAGCGGCGCCGTCGTCAGCGAGTAGCCGGCGGTACCCTGCGCGACGATCCGGTTCCAGAGCGGACGGCCGTTTTTCGCATCGATCGCGATGAGGTGTGCATCGACCGTTGCGAGAAACAACGTGTCGCCAAGAATCGCGAGCCCCCGCGTGATTCGGCCGCAGCATGATCTTGCGTCGGACGCCGGCGTGTAGGGATAAATCCAGAAGATCTTCCCAGTTGTCGCATCGAGCGCGACGACGTCGTTGCCTTGCGTCGCGTACATGATGCCGTCGACGACGAGCGGAGTGGACTGCATGTAGTCGAGCCATCGTGCCTGAAACACCCACTTCAGCTCGAGATCCTTCGCGTTGCCGGTCGTGATCTGCGTCAGCGGGCTGTGGCGCTGGCTCATGTAGCCGCCGGAATACGTCAGCCAGTTCTGAGGCTCTTTCTGCGCGTTCAGGATGCGTTCGGATGACAGCTGAGCAAGCAGCGTGTCGTCCGGTCCCCACGCACCGAAAGCCCACGCGGCAAGGACCCATGCTGCTGCCAGGACGATCAACCGGCGAGAGGTCATTGCGCCACAACTCCCTTCAGCGTCGCGAGGTAGGCAATCACGTCGGCCAGCTCCTGGCGCGACAACGTCGTGGCGTATGACGGCATTTTCGAGCCGTCGACAAACCCATGTTCGCGAAGATCGGACTTTTGAAATGCTCGAAGCTGTTCCTTCGGATCGAGCATCATGACCTGGAACGTATCGAGGTTGAGAAGCTTTCCAGTAATGCTGGCGCCGTCACGAGTGACGACGCGGTAGAAGCGATTCTCGGGAAGGATCTCGGCCGCGGGATCGAGCAGCGACTTTTCGAGCTGAGCCGGCGTGCGCGTCGAACCGACATCAGTGAGATCGGGGCCGAGCCGCGATCCTTTACCCTGGACGCGGTGGCAGGTCTGGCACGCGCCCTTACCGGTAAAAAGGCTCGCGCCGGACGTTTCGTCTCCGGTAGGCAGCGGCTCGGGTGCCGACTGTGCCAGAACGGTGGTCGCGGCGCACGCCGCCAGGAGCAGGAGGGCTAAAGCTCGCACGCGAACACCCATTCTTCAGAAGTCATGCTTCAACGCAAGCAGAATCTGCGCTGGTCAGGCGATTGTGCGTATGCGACGATTGGACGAGACCTCATGACCCGATGGTGTAGGCGTTGCGCGATCGCGGTCGGAGTGCTGCTCATCGCCTATGCGCTTTCGGTCTGCGCCGACGGGCAGCAGCCTCCCCCGCAGCTCCTGCATCCTATGTTTCAGGATCACGCTGTCCTGCAGCGCGATCGGCCGATCAGAATCTACGGCGAGGCCGAGCCTGGCGTTGCCGTAACGGTCACACTGGGTACCGTCAGCGCGCAGGCCCGTGCCGGGGCCGATGGCCGTTGGCGCGCCACACTGCCCGCGATGCCTGCGGGCGGCCCGTACTCCCTTTCCGCCACAGCGAATGGGGAAACGCGGACGGCCGAAGACGTGCTCGTCGGCGACGTCTTCTTCTGCGCGGGCCAGTCGAACATGGCCTTCAGTCAGCGCCAGGCCCAGGGCGCTGCGGAGGACGCGCGGGCGGCCGTCGATGGACAGATCCGGCAGCTCAACATCTCCACGAATGCCAGCCTCACGCCGCGCCAGACATTTGCCACTTCGGTGCGATGGGTGGTGGGCAGCCCGGAAACTGTGGGCAGTTTCTCGGCCGCGTGTTATTACTTCGCGCGCGACTTGAAAGAGACCGTGAATGTGCCGATGGGCATGGTGGTGGCGGCCTGGGGCGGCGCGCGGGTACGCAACTGGGTCAGCGAGAGCGAGCTCCGCCGAGCGGCGCTCGACACCGCCGACCTCGACATGCTGGCGCTGTCTCGCACCGACCAGCAGGCGGCGCTTCGCCGCTGGGGTGCAAAGTGGGAGGCTTGGTGGGCGTCCGCGCTGCCTCATGCCGGCCGGCCCTGGATGCCGGACTACTCGGACGCGTCATGGAAGGCTGCGCCGCCGGTGCTCGGCGCCTGGGCGTTGTGGAACGGCACCAGCCCTGATGGCTTCGTCGGCCAGATGTGGATGCGCACCACGGTGACGCTCACCGCCGAGCAGGCCGCAAAGCCCGACGCCGTGCTGGATCTCGGCGCGGTCAACGAAGAGGACCAGACCTGGATCAACGGAAAGGACGTGGGCGCTTCTTCTTTCGCCAACCGAACGCAGCATGCGATCCGCTCCGGCATGCTGAAGGAAGGCGTCAACGTCATCGCCACCAACATCTTCTGCAGCTGGCGCAACTGCGGCATTCGCGGCCCTGCGGAAAATCGGGCCATCCGTTTCGGCGACGGCACCAGCGCGCTGCTTTCGAACCCGTGGAGGTATCAGGAGGTGCCGGACACGCGCATCGCGCCGCAGCTGCCATGGGGACCCACCCACGGCGTGACGATGGACTACAACGGCATGGTATCGCCGATTGGCGCGTACGGATTCCGAGGGGTCGTCTGGTATCAGGGGGAATCGGATATTTATTTTGCCGGCCAGTACAAAGTCACGCTGCTGGCGATGATGGCGGATTGGCGCCGGCACTTCGAGCAACCAGAACTGCCCTTCCTGATCGTCCAGCTGCCGAATTACGGCCACCCTTCGCCGCGGCCCACGTCCTCGGTCTGGGCGGATGTGCGCGAGGCGCAACGTCAGGCGGTGCTCCAGGACAAACATGCCGCGCTCACGGTAAATGTCGACATCGGCGATGCCACGAACCTGCATCCCACCAATAAGGCGGAGCTGGGCCGGCGTCTGACGCTGGCGGCGCGGAATCTCATCTACGGCGAGCCCCTCCCGCCCTCCGGTCCGGTCGTCGATTCCCTGAAGCGGCGCGGGTCCGATGTCGTGGTGACGTTCCGTGATGTCTCCGGCGCGCTGTCCGGCCGCGGCACTCAGCCGACCGGCTTCGAGTTGTGCGGCACCGGTCAGTCGTCATGTCGCTCGGCCGACATGCGAATGGAGAACGCCACGGTGGTGCTGCCCGGCGCCGGCAGCGCCACGCGCGTGCGCTACTGCTGGGCCGACACGCCTGCGTGTCCCTTGAGTGATGGGTCCGGCAGGCCGGCCGGGCCGTTCGAAATGGCGATCCGCTAGTCCATTAGCGCGCCGCGCCGCTTGCAGCCGCCTTGTTGCCCCAAAAGATGTAAGTGCCATGCGTGGATGAGGTGACGATGTCCGTCACGCCATCCTTGTTGATATCCATCGCGACGAGGTGGGATCCCACGCCGGAGCGATTGTGAACCAGTTCAGGGACGAACTCGGCTCCACCGGGAGCGCTCGGATTCCGCACGGTACGGTAGATTCGAGGACCGCCTGCGGGAGTATAGTAACCGTGGCGCTCGATAATCGATAATCGACAGTCAAGAGAGCAGGACTTAGGAGAACGCATGAAACGATATCTCGCGGCGTGGATGGTGGCGCTCGCACTGGTGGGATTCGGGCGGGCGGCAGTCGTCGGGCAGGGCGGCGACACACCGGAGAAACACATTGCGGCGGCGAAGGATGCGGCTGGCACGCAGTGGGCCGGCATGTTCGACACGCTATGCGTCCAGTCGCTCGGGCGCATCGGGAATCCCCCGGCGCCGGGAGCGGGACGCGGCCGCGGAGCGCAGCCGCCGGGCCCGCCGGCGCGCGATTCGTATCACATGGAGCCGGTGAAGGTGTTCGACAACGTCTACTGGCTCGGTACCAAGGAGCACTCCGCGTGGGCGATCACCACGTCGCAGGGCATCATCCTCATGGATGCGATCTTCGACTACAACATCAAGGATGAGGTGATCGACGGATTGTTGAAGGTCGGCCTCAATCCTGCCACCATCAAGTACGCCATTCTCGGGCACTGGCACGGCGACCACGCCGGCGGGGCCAAGGCGCTTCAGGAGCTCGGTACCCAGATCATCATGGCGCCCGCCGACTGGGACAACATTGAAAAGCAGAACCCGTCGTACAAGCCGAAAAAGGATATTGCGAGCACCGATGGTATGAAGGTGACGCTCGGCGACACGACGGTGACGACCTACAACACGCCAGGCCATACGCAGGGCACCGTGTCGTCGATCTTCACCGTGAAGGATCGGGGGCAGGCGCACGTGGTGGCGTACTGGGGCGGGACGATGTTCAACTGGATCAACGCCACCGGTCGCGCAACGGGAGAGTATGTAGGTAAGCCTGAGAGCTACTGGTTCAGCCAGTACGCGGAGAGCGCGGCGCGCTTCAGGAAGATCGCCGCAGACGCGGGCGCCGATGTCTATCTGTCGAACCACACGGCGTTCGACGGCACCAAGGAGGCGCTGCCGAAGCTCGCGGCGCGCAAGCCGGGCGACCCGAACCCGCTCATCGTGGGCAAGGAATCCGTTCAGCGGTACATGACGATCGTCGGCGAGTGCGCGAAGGCCGGAGCGCTCATGGCGAAGTGACACCTGTAAGGCGACGGGAGATTGGACATGAGAATGCAGACCATCACTCCGACGATCGCGGCGTGCGTCGTCATTGCCGCGTCGGGTGGGTATTTGAGCACTCGCACTGTTGCGGCTGCCCCTGAGGGCAACGGTGTCAAGACGGGCGAGTTCGTGGTCGACCCTCCGACGCTCATCAATCTGGGATTCGAATGGTTCATCCAAGGCGACGACAACCGCAATGCCACTGTCGAGGTGGCGTATCGCAAACAGGGTGACCCCGAATGGAAGGCGGGCATGCCGCTGCTGCGTCTACAGGGTGAGCACATCAAGCAGGGTGACCAACTCGATGTGATTGCGCCGAACATGTTTGCGGGCAGCATCCTGGACCTGGAGCCGAACACGTCTTACGAGGCGCGGTTCACCGTTTCCGATCCGGACGGCGTCGCCGGTGAAAAATCGAAGACCGTAACCGTGCGCACGAGGCCCGAGCCGATGCCGGCAGTGGGCGGCAGCGTGTATCACGTCTATCCCCCGGGATTCGGCGGCGCCAAGGTCGAGCCGTCGTTCGAAGGGCTGATGTGCGCGTACAACTACACCTGCGCGGGCACCGACTGGGCGACTGCGGGGCGGCCCAGAGTGAAACCAGGCGACACGATCCTGGTCCACGCGGGACTCTACAAGTACAACAGGTACGAGTACACGAACGATGCCGCGGTGAATCGCACACAACCACTCGACGGCACGTACTATCTGACGGCCGATGGCACCGCCGACAAGCCAATCGCGATCAAGGGCGCAGGTGATGGCGAAGCCATCTTCGACGGCAACGGCAACTTCGCGTTATTCGATGTTCGGGCGGCTGACTACACCTATTTCGAAGGGCTGACGTTTCGAAACGCGGACTACGGCATCCTGGCCGGTACCCAGTTCCTGCTCGGCGCCAAAGGTCTTACGGTCAAGCGATCGCGGTTCGAGCAGGTGGGGTCCGGTATCTTCACGAACTATTCAGGGTCGAGCAATTTTTACGTCGCCGACAACTACTTCATCGGCCGCGACGACCCCGATCACGTGATCGGCTGGTCCGGAGCGTTCTGGGCGCCGTTCAACGGCAAGGACGGGCAGAAATTCCCGCCGGTCATGGCCTCGTACCTGGCCATCAAGCTGTACGGTCCCGGTCACGTCATCGCGTACAACTACGTGGCCAATTTTCACGACGGCATCGACGTGGAGACGTATGGGAATCCAGACGGGTCTGCGGTGGTGGGCGGACCGAAATATCCGTCGCGGGAATATTTCGATCGGCGGCCGGTCTCGATAGACTTCTACAACAACTACATGACGAACTTCCACGACAACCCGTTCGAGGCCGACGGCAGCATGCACAACATCCGCATCATGCGGAACATGATGATCAACTCGGCGTCGCACGCGTTCTGCAATCAGCCCGCGGTCGGCGGACCGGTGTATTGGGTGCGCAACGTGGCCTACCACCTGCCAGGCGGTTCCACGCGGCTCACAGGCGGATCGGCGGGTGCGCTGTTCTACAACAACACGATCCTGTCGGAGACTCAGGCACAGGGCGCATCCAACGTCCACTGGACCAACAATCTGTTCCTTGGCGAAGACTCGGCGCCGGCCATTTTCAGCATTAACACCTACACGAATTACAGCTCGTCGGATTACAACGGATTCCGGCCCAACCCCGACGCCCCGTATTCGTTCGCCTGGAACTCGCCGCCGATGACCGTCGCGGCCGATTACAGCCCGCTTACAGCCGCGCGCGGCGCGGGGGCGGGCCGCGGAGCCAATCCAGCGCCTCAAGCCGGGCGCGGCGGCACAACCGCGCTGGGCACGCGGCAATTCAAGTCGCTTCAGGAATACAGCGAGGCCACCCATCAGGATACACACAGCGTGCTCGTCGACTACGACATCTTCATTAACGTGCCGAAGCTCGACGCGAAGGACCTGCAGACGGTGCAGAAGGTCTACAAAGCGGAAGCTCTCGATTTCCGCTTGAAGCCCGGTTCGGCCGCCGTCGATAAAGGCGCCGTCCTCCACGGTGTGACGGACGGTTTTTCGGGGCAGGCACCGGACCTCGGGGCCCTCGAGGTGGGACACGCATCGCCGCACTACGGACCGCGGCCTTAGAGGTTCTCATCCGATCGCGAGCACGAGGCGGCTTCGTAACCTCTCTGGCAGTTGCGCGTATAGTGACCGACACCCGATGGATGCCTTCCGGTTGATCTACGAACGCTATTACCAGGACGTCTTGCGGTTCGCGCTCTTCCTGACCGGTGACCGGGTGCGAGCGGGCGATCTGGCGGCCGACACGTTCGTCCGCGCCTGGATGGCTCGCGACCACATCCGCCAGGAAACGGTAAAAGCGTACTTGCTAACCATCACACGCAATTTGCACCGAGACCAGTTCAGGGCGAGCCGCCGGTTTGTTGAACTCGGGGACACCATCGAAGATCGCGCACCAGGCGTCGAGGTGCAGATCGAACATCGGTCCACCCTGCAGGAGGTCCGTGCACGACTGCGCCGGGTGGCGAGTGCGGATCGTCGGGCCTTGATGTTGTACGTCTTTAAGGAAATGTCCTATGCGGAGGTCTCCGCCACGCTGGGCATTAGTGTCGGCGCCACCAAGTCACGCATCCGACGCGCCCGCGAGGCGCTGGCGGGGCCGTTGGTCGTCGCTCGACCGGAGGAGCAGCGGTGAAGATTACACGCGATGTCATTTACGATCTATTGCCGGCGTACTTCGCGAACGAAGTGACTGCCGACACGCGCGCCCTCGTTGAGGAGTTCTTTGGAAGCGATCCTGAGTTCGGGCGCATGGCGGGACGATTTCGGGCGATCCTTGAGGAGAAGCGCGGCGACGCCGAGGCAGAGACTGAATCGGCCCGCGAGCGCGAAGCGTTCGATCGGGCGCGGATGGCGGCCGAACTGCCGATCAAGGCGCGCACGGCGGCCTTGGTGTGGGCCTTGGGGGGCCTCTTCGCGTGGTTCATTGCGCTTCTGACCTGGAATGAGCGGATGGGCTTCCGTAATCCGGGGGTGCTCATTGGCGTCTGCTTCATCCTGGGGGCGGTGGTGTGCTTTGGCGCGTCCTTTTTCGTAAAGCCCGAGTCGCGGTGGAGGGCTCTCGTTGGCCTTGATGATGAGACTCTCAAGTCTGTTCGATATCGTGGGCGGCGTAACTCGGGCTGAGTCTGCTCACTTCCCGAGTCGCGCCTTGATATCGTCGTCCGGTGACGCGTGACGACTACGCCGAAGGCTGGCTCGCCGCACTGGACGATTTCCGCAACTGGCTCATCCGTGAGGTGGCCTGATCTCGCGTGACTCGTCGTAGAAGCTGTACGGTCCTACACCGCGCGGCTGGCACGGCGCAGCCGGAGTAGCTGGACAACGAACAGCGCGGTCACCGGCGCCAGCAGTAGCGTCAGTCGATTCGCGAGTGGCACCGGGAGGGCGAGCCAGCCGATCGCGAGGCCTGCGCCGGCGAGCGTGAACGTCCAGCCCGCCTGGCGCTGGAGCCGCTGCAGCGTCGCCGGATCGTATGAGCAGGCCGAGAGTGGCGCGAGCGTCTTCGGGATCGCGTTGCCTGTCGTCATCAGAAACGCGCCGATCACCGCCATCATCGCGCGCGCGGGCCAGTCGCTTCCGAGCACCCCGTGCGCGGCCGCGATCTTCGCGCCGCCGGCCACCGCGATGATGAGCCCGGCGTAGATCAGGCCTCGACGAATATCCGTGGATACCGACGTCATCTCACGCCTCTCCTTTCATGGCTGACCGCCGTGCGCTACCGCGACGCGCCATGCCCACGCGGCCCGACGGCGTGATCTCCCAGCCGAGCGTCTGCGCAAAGCCGAGCAGCGCCTCTTCGAGGACCGACATCTTGAGTCGATAGAGAATCGTCCGGCCCGTCTTCGCGGCTTCGATGAGTCCCGCCTCCTGCAGCACCGCGAAATGCGCCGACATCGTCGGCTTCGAGACCGGAAAGTGGTCGGCCAATTCGCCAGCCGAACGTGGCTGCTCCCGCAGCAGTTCGAGCACGCGCCGGCGCGTCGGGTCGGCCAATGCCTTGAAAACATGGTTCACGTGTATATATTTAGCTAAATATCGAAATATTGTCAAGCCAGACCGTGTCACGCGGGTCTTGGGCGACGGCGATCGTCGTGGCCTGCAGATACTGTTGAGACGATGCGCCAGCCAGTTGCGGACATCGTCCAGCGACTCCTGCGACCAGCGAGCGGCAGGAACCAACCCGTCTGGAACGTCGCGGCGTGGGGGGGCAAAGTCTTGACATGCGAGGAGCATGCACGCATGCTACTCACATGCCTCGAATGGTCCAGATCAGGAACGTGCCTGACGCGCTGCACCGCAAGTTGAAGGTTCGGGCCGCAGACGCCGGGCAGACACTCTCCGACTACTTGCTGGCGGAACTCGAGCGTGTGGCCGCACGCCCCACGCGCGACGAGATGCTGAGCCGACTTCACAGCCGACGACGTGTCACGTTGAAGACTGCGGCCTCGACGGTCATCCGCGAGGAGCGCGAGTCCGCGTGATTGTCGTCGACGCGTCGGCGATGCTGGAGTTTCTCCTGCAAACCCCTCTCGGCGCCCGCGTCGAGGCGCGCCTCTTCCGAGAGGAAGAGGAGTTCCACTCGCCACACCTGATGGACGTCGAGGTAACACAGGGTCTCCGGAGGCTCGTGCGGTCCGGTGAGGTCAGCGCGACCCGTGCGGCCGAAGCCATCGAGGATCTCGGCGACCTCGATCTCCACCGTCACGCCCATCTCAACCTCTTGACTCGCGCCTGGCAACTCCGCGAGAACGTCACGGCCTACGACGCCATGTACGTTGCCCTGGCGGAGGCGCTTGACGCATCGATGATCACGTGCGATTCACCGCTCGCCAAGGCGCCGGGACACCGCGCACGGATCGAAGCCATCGAGTAAATGACGAGACCAACGATCAGACGCGCCCGACGTTTCGCGTCAGCGTGACGAGGGTCAAGCGCCGAACGGCCGTCCTATTGGGCTCCTGAAATGCGACAGACATCCGAAGCAGCCTGAACGGCCGACCTCAGCTAGAGTGTCCGCACGATGACGACCGTTGAATCGCATTTTATCAAGAGCGACCCGGAAGTCCTTGCGACCTGCCGACGGCTCTTGGAGGCGGCGCGTGCGCTTGGCAGCGTCGCCGAGGAACCGAAGAAGACGTCCATCCATCTGGTGAGGTCCGCCTTCGCCCCTACGGGGCTTCGGCGCGTTCCGCGCTACTGCCCTCCGCGCCCGCCCTGCCGTCCCGCACCGCCACGGCCCGGTGCGTTGTCGCCCCACGGCAGGCGCGTCGGCCTTGTCCATGGATCGACGTTCGTCCGCTTGGTGGCAGCCTCAGTCTACAAATGCCAGTTCCCCGAACCGCGACGGCACGTGCGGCCACGATTCAGCGTTCTGCGGATCGGACCAGATGCTCATGCGGCGGTTCGGCTGAACGCCGTCCCAACGATTGAAATTCGCCTTCCAGACGGTTCCGGCGACGGGCGGACGGCGGGAAAGCTCTTCGAAGTTTGCCCAGGGAATCGCAGCCTCCAGACTCCAACCCTTGTCGGTGTCGGTTCGATCGTTCAATGTTCCACGGAGCGAGGCGGCGATCTTCACGCCTGTCGCGTCCCAGCGTTTGAAGAGCGTGCGGCTGTTGTAGTTGAGGTAGTCGTAAAGAACCCCGCGCGCGTTCATCTCGAAGCCGTAATAGTGGGCTTCCTGCTTCGGATCGGGATTGATGAAGATTTCCACCGCGTCGTCCATGTACGTCGGATCGTCGCGCTGCTCGAAGCGGGCGTTGATATCCACGTCGTCGGCGTCGAAGCCGACATAGAACGCCTGCGCGTCCCAGACGACGCGCGCGCGAGTCTCCTGTTTGGCGCCGGTCTGCGAATCCCAGAGGAACTGAAGCGTGACGGCCGGCGCCGCACCGGCCCAGGCGGCGTCGTCCAGCTTCCCGTCGATCGTGGGGGGCGAGCTCGCACGCTTCACGTCGTAACGGGGAATCGACGCCGACGACGTCGGCGCTGGCGCTGGAGTCTGCGCCGCGAGCGACACAACGGCGACCGCCGCGGCCACGATGGCAACAAGTCGGGTTTTCATGAACGCTACTGGTGTTTCACGAAGTAGGCGGCGATTGCTTTGGCAACTTCAGCGTTGCCTTCTTTCGTCAAGTGGGGTCCGCCGCCGACGAACGCGGCGCAACCAGGGGCCTCGATTTTGGGGCCGACAAACACCAAGCCTGGGAACTTGACGGCGACGCCGGCGAGAGCCGCGTCGAACTCCTGGGGCATCGCGATGTATTCGCCGGCCGCCGCGGGTGCCGTGCAACCTTGGTTACGCGGACCGCGGACGACGGTCATCAGGTCGATGCGCTTCAAACCCGCATACTTTGACTGCAACGTCGCCACCGCCTTGTCGACCTGCGTCTCCCACTCTGCCTGTGTAGTGCAGCAGGGCGGCGTCCAGCTCAACACCGTCAATACGACGTGATCGGGCGAGGCAGAGCTATTCGTGCACGGCGATTGCGGCGGCTGGTTCCAAAAATCACTGTTGGGGTTCGACCACTCCGTGATGTACCCGCTCTGCCGCGCTTTGAGCTGCCACCGGCCATCAGCGATGCCCGGGCTCTGCTCGAACCCAGCCTGGTACCACTCGCGCGTCAGGGTCATCGCCGTCACTTGGTTACAGAGGAATTGAGGCTCGCCGGAACGAACCTGGCCGAGGTCGCCATCAGCCCCAGCGCCTGCGGAGATCGGAACGGCAAGCGCACCAGCGAACATCAGGCACGCGGCAACAACGAGGATGCGATGAAGGGTACGCGACACGTTCAGCATGACTGCACTCCTATCAGAGGTTGACTACTTCACCTCGAACGCGAAAGCGTGATCGGCGCCGGTGGTCTGCTCATCGTTGTGGACGGTTCCGCGCGCCACGAACGTGACATGCGGCTTCAGTTCCGTGAAGGCAACAATCACGGCGTCGCGTGCGTGGAGGTGCGGCGGCCCAGAGGGACCTGGCGCCGGCGCGAGTTCCCATATCGTCACGCGATCGCTGTCGCGGAGTTGCTTGCCTGAGGTTCCGGGAAATGCCGGCGGGCTGGTGCGCGCGTCCACGGCGCCGAGGGGTTGAGGCTCCTTGAACTCCAGGAACACCCCGCGGAGCGGCTGGTCGCTGGCGCCTTCCTCGCTGTGCGTGATCCCTCGCGGTAGGACAAAGGTATCCCACGCGACGGACCTCGTTGGCGATCGCATGCCCTGCTCCGACACGATGATGCGATCCCCGCTGGTGTAGTACACGCCCGCGTAGTCGTAGACGTGGCGATGCACGGGATAGGCCTGCTTCAGCCACGAGACATCCCAGACCACCAAACGGTCGTTCTCCATTATTTTCGTGGTGCCGGCGCGCGGATAAGGCGGCGGGTACGTCTGCACTTGCGCAAAAAACAGGAGGGCGAGAGTCAGTGTTCGCATTAGTGATCCAGCACCGAGCCATCGAAGCTGTCCAACCGCGTCGGGAATTCCCACTCGGGTGCGTTCCGTTCGTTCTCGATCAGGTTGTCGTCGAGCTCGATGCCGAGGCCCGGTCCATCAAAGTTGCCCTGGATGACGACATGGCCGGCGGTCATCGTCAGCGGCTTCTTGATGTAGCTCCGGCCGAGATAACTGCGGGCCACGCCGTCGTTCGGTGCGGCCTGGAGGCTCGGCAGTTCGTGCGCGAGGAAGTTCGGGATGGTGGCGCACACGTGCATCGACGCCACCGTGCCGACGATGCCCTCGCGGGAGTGCGGCAGCATCGCTGCGTAGTAGGCCTCTGCCAGCGTCGCGATCGCCTTCAATTCGGTGATCCCGCCGCAGTGCGTGATGTCGGGCTGCAGGAACTGGGCCGCTCCCAGGTTGAGCAGGTCGCGGAACTGCCACTTCGTCACCAACCGCTCGCCGGTCGCGAACGGGATGTGTGTCTTCCTGGCCATGTCCGCCATCAGCGGCAGATTCTGATGCTGGATCGGTTCCTCAAAGAACCAGGGCTGGAACTTCTCGAGCGCCTTGATGATCACCATCGCCACCTGCGGCGGGTGGTCGGCGTGCATCTCAATGCCGAGGTCGAACTTCGGCCCGACGACCTCGCGGATCGCCGAGACCTTTTCGACGAAGCCGTCGATGAAGTCGGGATTCTCGGAGTAGCGCGAGGGCCGGCCGCGGCTGTCGTTCACGCTGGTCTTCATCGAGGTATAGCCCTCGGCCATGACCCTGCGCGCCGCTTCGGCGTTCTCCGCCTGTCCGTAGACGCGGATGCGGTCGCGCGTCGGTCCGCCGAGCAGCTCATAGACGGGCACGCCGAGCGCCTTGCCTTTGATGTCCCACATCGCGATGTCCACAGCCGAGAGCGCGCTCGTCAAGACGATGTCGCCGCGGTAGAAGGCCTGGCGGTAAATGGCCTGCCAGTGGTGGGCGGGTTGCCGCGGGTCTTTGCCGATCAGGTACGGCTCGAGCTCCTTGATCGCGGCGACGACCGTCCCGATGCGGCCCTCGACCGTCCCTTCACCGATGCCGACGACGCCGGCGTCGGTGTGCATCTTGACGAAGATCGTGCGCAACGTGTTGACCGGGATGATCTCGAGCCGCGTGATCTTGATCGCCGACCGCGGATCGACCCTGGCACCGGACGTAGGCGTGGGGGCCTGCGCTCCGCGGACGAGCCGCTCGCTCGCCAGCAGGCCGGTCATCCCGGCGGTGATGTTCCTGAACCATTGACGTCGCGACTCGGACCGGATCATTTGTAACCCTTCCATACCCACTCGAACGCTTCTGGCATGGTCTGCAACTGCACGCGGCGATCGACGTGTCCGGATGCCTCGGAGAAGACGTACTGGTAGGCGTAGCCTTTCGCCTTAAGCGCATCGGCCATCCGATTGTTCGCGATAATCCAGTTGCGCATGCCTTCGGCAGACGTGTTCGCGCCGTTGTCGTTGCCGCTCACGTGGAGCCAGATCCTGATCGGCTTCCGCTCGGAGTTGGGGATGAACTTGTCGTGATAGTCCCAAGCGCCGTTCGGGGCGATGGCGTTCCGTTGCAAGGCGACGAACGTACCCGAATAGCTGATGACGCGGCGATACAGATTGGGCGCCAACCACGCCATGTTCAACGCTACCGGCGATCCTGAGCTTTCGCCGAAGGTCGCGCGTCCGTTTGGATCGGCCGTGAAGGCGATCTGGTAGTCGCGTGTGATCCGCGGCAGCACCTCTGTTTCGACGAAGTTCAGGTAGCGGTCCGAGATCGTGTCGTACTCGATGGTTCGCTGCCCTCCGGGCCCGGGCGAAAGGAGGACCGCGACGATCGGCGGGATTCGCTTCTCGTGGATCAGGTTGTCGAGCATCACCGGCATGAAGGCGAGGTCGGTGCGGGGCTTGCCGTCGTTGCCGAGGGGCGCGTCTTCGGGGATGTACCATCGCTCGTCCTGCACGACGATGAATGGCGCTGGCGTGTTCGGCACGTATCCCGCTGGCACGTAGACAGCAACCTGGCGATCGAAGGTCTGATGCTGTGGCGGCCCGGCGGGCGCGGCACCTCGGCCCGGTCCGCCTCGCCCGCCCGCTGGTCCTGCGGATGGCGCCGGATCGGTCCACGCCGGTACGCATGGCGGCGTCTGTGAAGCGGTACTGGCATTGGGGTTCCCTGGCGCGGGCGCCTGGCCGGCGCGGCCAGGGCCGCCCGCACGAGGCGCGGGCACGGGCGCCGTGGGAAAAAGCTTGCTCTCTGCCGAGTTCATCGTGAAGCGGATCACTCGGCCGTTCGGAACGCCGGGCTTCGGTGTGAATGCCGGGTCTCGCACGTACGGCGGCGCGATTCGAAAATTGCCGTCCCGGTCCAGCCGGACGGGTACGAGCGGCGGCGCGTTGGCCGGGCGCGGGCATGGCACGGCGGCCTGAGGCGCGGCGGTCGAGACCGGCGCCGTTGGCGGTGCGCTTGCGGCACCTTGCGCACCGAGGCGCGCGATGAATGCGCTCGCGACGAGCGTTAGAACGATCACAGCCTGATAAAGCATCGTGACCTCCTGCCGGATCCTAGTTGAGCGACGAGGCGGAGAGCATATACCATGGGGCGCATCGAAACGTGGAGACCTAATATGAAGACGTTCCTCACAACGGGAACAGTGTTCCTGGCGTCTCTCGCATTGCTGCTCGGACAGAGTCCTCAAGGCTCCAACGAGGCGCTGTGGCAGGCGGCTCGAGACGGTGACACGCTGGGCATCACAGCGGCATTGACCAAAGGCGCCAACGTCAACGCGAAGTCGCGATACGACGTGACAGCATTGATCTTCGCGTCCGGCAGTGGACGGCTCGATGCCGTGAAGCTGCTCGTTTCGCGAGGCGCTGACGTGAACGCGCAGGACACATTCTATCGAGCGCGCGCCGCGGAGATGGCCATCAGCAATGGTCATGTGGACGTCGCAGTCTTCCTGCTGCAGAACGGGGCCGAGGGCGACTCTGCGCTCGCGATGGGCGTGCAGTCGAATCAGGAGGCGCTTGTCAACGCGGCGGTGGCGGGGAAAGTGTCCCGACAAGCGTTACAGTCGGCACTCACACTTGCCGGCACCATGAAGCGCGAGGCGCTCGCGCCGCTCATCAAGGCCGCGCTCGACAAGCTGCCGCCGGAGACGGCGCCAACCTTTACCGTCAATCCTGCGGTGATGCCCAAGTACGCCGGCAACTATCGCGACGCGGCCAGCGGCGTGGCAGCCACCGTCACCGTGCAGAGCGACGTGGTGATGCTGCAGGTACAGGGGCAACCGGCCGTGCGGCTGGTGCCGACTGCAGCGAACGTCTTCCGTGTCGTCGAGGTCAACGCCACGCTGACGTTCAACGAGCGAGGCGGGCTGGTGGAATCGATCCATCTGGTGCAAGGCCCGGTCAACCTGACGCTGGCGCGCGTCATGGCGGACGCAACATCTCCAGCCACGGCCGCCGCCGAGACCGGTCCGCCGCCGTCCATGCTGCCTCCCGCAAAAGTGGCGCGCCCGACTGGTCCGCGCAACTGGCCGTCGTTCCGCGGCGATGCGAGCGCCGGCAACGGCGACGGACAGCGGGCGATCACCGAGTGGGACGCGGCGACGGGTAAGAACATCAAGTGGAAGACGCCGATTCCCGGCATCGCCACCTCCAGCCCGATTGTGTGGGGTAATCGCGTCTTCACGACCACCGCGGTGAGCGGCGCCGGCGACAACAGCTTCAGGACCGGGCTCTACGGTGATGTGAAGCCAGTCGATGACCTCTCGCCACACGAGTGGAAGATTTATTGCCTCGATAAAGCGACAGGGAAAGTTTTGTGGGAGCGCTCGGCCGTGAAAGGTGCGCCGCAAACCAAGCGTCATCCCAAGAGCAGCCAGGCCAGTTCGACGCCGGTGACCGACGGGCGCCGCGTCATCGCGGTGTTCGGCCCGGCGGGCGTGATGATCGCGTGGGACTACTCCGGTAGGGAGTTGTGGCGCGTCAACCTCGGCACGCTCGACAGCGGATGGTTCTTCGATCCGGCGTTCCAGTGGGGTCACTCGAGCTCGCCGATCATTTATCGCAACTCGGTGATCCTGCAGGCCGACGTGCAGAAGGGAGCGTTTGTCGCGGCGTGGGACGTGGCCACCGGGAAACCGTTGTGGAAGACCGAGCGCGCCGACGAAATTTCCACCTGGGGCACTCCGACGATTGCGAGGACAGTGGACGGACGCGATGTCCTGGTGACCAACGGCACCAAAATTCGTGGCTACGATCCGTCGTCGGGGAAGCAGTTATGGACGCTGGGCCCGAACTCGGAGATCACCATCGGCACTCCGGTTGCCGGCAACGGGCTCGTCTACGTGACCGGCGGTTACCCGCCGGTGCGGCCCATCTACGCGGTGCGTCCAGGCGCCGAGGGGGATATCTTGCTGCAGAAAGGACAGGAGTCGAATCAGTCGATCGCGTGGAGCAACCTGACCGAGGGCACCTACATTCCCACGCCGCTGCTCTACGACGGCTACCTGTTTACCCTGAACAACAACGGCGTGATCAGCGCCTACGACGCACAGACCGGCAAGCGGGCCTTCCGTGGCCGCGTCGGCGAGGGTGGCGCGTTCTCATCCTCGCCCGTCGGCGCCGACGGGCGGCTCTACATCGCCAGCGAGGATGGTGAGGTCTATGTGATCTCGGCGACGCCGGACTTGAAACAGCTCGCCAAGAACGACATGAAGGAAGTGATCATGGCAACGCCGGCCATCTCCGACGGCCTGATCGTGCTGAGGACGATGGGCCATCTGTACGGCGTGGGGCAATGACAATGAGCGACATCGACCTCAGCTAGAAATCAAGGACACTCCAACTCTCGTCCGCCAGGCGGTGAATGGCTTGGCGACCTCGCAACTCCTCACACCGTATCGCGACGGCGGCTGGACACTTGCGCAGGTCGTTCATCACCTGGCCGACGCGCACGTCAATGGCGATGTGCGGTTCAAGTGGGCGCTGACCGAAGATCGTCCGGGAACGACCACTCTGCAACTTCGGGCTGAGATTCGCAACGGGCTACAATGCGCGGTAGCGGAACTGTCGGAACTTGATTTCGCCTGGCCCGGCGGCGAATAGCGCCACCCGGAGACTTTCTCCCCCACCACCGTTTCTGGTATAGCTGGACGCCTCAATACCGATATCCTGCCGCGCCCAGTTCATACCGTCCGGGCTGTTATAGAAGCTCACAATATGGCGATCGTTCTGAATCTTCAGGAAGATCCGCCGCACTGTCGGCGCAACAGGCTGGCCACCTCGACCAGCCCCGTTACCGCGACCGGGCTGACCAGACCGGTAGATCAGCAGTCGCGCGCCATCGTGTGCCGTCCCGAGGTACAAGTTGGGATTGGAAAGAAGCAGCAAGCCGCCGATCGAACCTGGGGCCGCCGGATCCAACTCGATTTCTACACTGACTTCGTAGGCCTGGTCCCCGACGATACAGCTCAATGGAGAACAGTTCGTAGGAGACGTCCCCTTACCGGTGATCGTGAGGGTGCCGCTCGCGTACTTCGCGCGCATGTTTTCCGAAGGTTCGGGGGCGGCAAATGCCCACTGTAGCCCCAGGCGGTTCTCGGTAAAGTCATCAGATAACGGGAAACCATGCGGCCCCGCTTGTCCCCCCCGCGGCTTGAGCATCGGCTTCCCCGCATCGCCGCCAAGCGCCTTGGGCCAACCGTCAGGCGTCCACGTAATGGGCTCCAGCAGCACCTGCCGGCCGAGGGTTCGAAACCCATTTTCGTATGCGTGGTACACCAACCACCAGTCACCCGTGGGGCCTTCGACCAGCGTCCCGTGCCCACGCGACCACCAAGGCTCCGTCGCGCTGTAGGTGTGGACGAGCGGGTTGTGCGGCGAGTTCTCCCATGGGCCATGGATCGACTTGGAACGCGCGACCGTCGCCATGTGCGAGGTCGGGGGGCCGTAGGTCCCACCTTCGGCGCACACGAGATAAAAATAGTCCCCGCGACGCATCAACTTCGGGCTTTCGAGCGAAAATCCCTCCACCACCCAGTCGGTCGGGTATTTCCAGCCATCGTAGACTTTCTCGACCATTCCGGCTGTGGCGAGGCCATCATCGGTTAACGCAACGCGATTGCCGGCGCTCAAGAAGAGATAGCGTTTACCGTCTTCACCAACGATATGCCCGGGGTCGATGCCGCCGACATTGAGCGGGATGGGTTTGCTCCAAGGTCCCCGGATGTTATCGGCATAGATGACATGGATGCCGCCGCTCGGCATGTAAATGTAATACCGCCCCGCATGCTTGACGAGATCGCACGCGAGGACGGAACCGGCCGGATCCGGAAGCACCGGCCCGAGGGGCGCCCAGTTCACCAAGTCCCGTGAATGCCAGATAACGAGCCCCGGCCTCGCCGTAAAACTTGAAAACGTCATGTAGTAATCGGCCCCGTCCTTCAGGATCGTCGGGTCTGGATGGTCGCCGGCCACGATGGGATTGAGAAACCGCCCATTCCCGAGGTCGCCCTTGCGCTGGCCCTCGACACCGCGAGCCCACTTGGAGGCCGATGGCATACCTCGGCCCGGCTCGCTCGGCCCTTGAATATCAAGAAGAGCAGAAGCCGAAGATGAAACAGTCGGTTTGGCGCTGAGCCCGAGACCACCCAAAAATCCATTCCGCAAGATCGATCGGCGTGAATACATCGACATACCTTTACATGAGGTTACTGAGTACGTCAGTGCGAAGTAGACGGCTGGGCCGTTACGATATGCTACCTGGTGAGGAGAATCTACCGATGAGTGCATCTCTGACCGGAGCCGAATTCAAGAAGCAGCTGCGCGCGGGTGGAACGAAACTTGGGCTGTTTCTGAACTCCCATAGCCCGACAGTCGCCGATCAACTCGCGCACAGCGGCTACGACTGGCTGCTGGTGGACACGCAGCATGGGCCGATGGGCAACGAGAGCCTCTCTGGCATGCTCGCCGGCATCGCCTGTGGCGGTGCGACGTCGATGGTACGGGTCGGCGGCTATTCCGAT
>JAMQPK010000133.1 GCA_023717525.1 Vicinamibacterales bacterium
CTAGTCCCAGTACAAGCGCGTTTGCGGCTCGGCGTGTAAGCAAAACGCTCGAAATACCCGTACCCCGTAGCAGAGTTTCACGGCGAGCAACCAGAAGCTCTGAGACACGGGAGGGTATTTCGAGTGAAGACCAGTAGACACCAACAGGTGGCGCGGCGCAAACGACGAATCGACTGGCGGCTGCGGCCGCGGACGTGGACGGCGCAACCGAGGCCGATGTACAGGGCGCGCAACGTGCAGTATGAGCACGGTGATCGGATCCGCGGACTGGCCAGCGGTGGGATCGGCGCGATGCATCGCTTGGCGCAGCACACGGGGTTGGTGACGGCGATCGATGAGCACGTGGAGGTCCTGAAGGTGCATCTGCCGTATCACGAATCCGATCACGTGCTCGGGATTGCGTACAACGTGCTGTCTGGCGGGACCTGTTTGCAAGACATCGAGCGCCGGCGACAGGACGAGGTCTATCTCGACGCGCTGGGCGCGCAGCGGATTCCGGATCCGACCACGGCGGGCGATTTCTGCCGGCGGTTTGACGAGTCTGCGATCGAAGCATTGCAGGCGGCGATCAATGAGACGCGGGTGCGCGTCTGGCACGCCCAGCCTGCGGCGTTTTTCGACGAGGCGGTGATCGATGCGGATGGCACGTTGGCCGAGACGACCGGGGAGTGCAAGGAAGGGATGGACATCGCCTACGATGGCGTGTGGGGCTATCACCCGCTGGTCGTCTCGCTGGCCAACACGGGCGAGCCGCTGTATCTGGTCAACCGGAGCGGGAATCGGCCCTCATCGGAGGGGGCCGCCGCGCGGTTCGACCAAGCGCGGGTGTTGTGCGAGACCGCCGGGTTTCGCCGGATCACCTTCCGCGGCGATACCGATTTCAGCCAGACGGAGCACTTGGACCGATGGGATGCCGTCGGCGTTCGGTTCGTGTTTGGGTACGACGCGCGCGCCAATCTCATCGGCCAGGCCGACGCGTTGCGGCCCCGCGCGTGGACGCGCCTGGTGCGGCGCCCGGCGTACAAGGTCCAGACGGAGCCGCGCGAGCGGCCCGTGAACGTGAAAAAGGCCATCATCGTCGAGCGCGCGTTCAAGAACCTGCGGCTCGAGGCCGAGGCCGTCGCGGAGTTTCCGTATCAGCCCGTCGCCTGTACGCAGGCCTACCGCATGGTGGTCGTCCGAAAGAATATTTCGGTCGAGCAGGGCGATCAGCGGCTCTTCGACGAGATTCGGTACTGCTTCTATCTCACGAACGATCACGAAACCGCGGCGGCCGACGTCGTCTTCTTGGCCAATGCCCGCTGCAATCAGGAGAACCTGATCGACCAGCTCACACATGGCGTCGGCGCAACGCAGATGCCCGTCGACACGTTACTGAGCAACTGGGCCCACATGGTGATGACGGCGCTCGCGTGGACGCTCAAGGCGTGGTTTGCGCTGCGCTTGCCCGAGTCGGGCCGCTGGGCCGCGCGGTATGCTGCCGAGAAGGCCGCCGTCCTGCGCATGGAGTTCAAAACCTTTCTCTATGCCTTCATGCTGGTGCCGGTGCAGGTCGTGCGCACGAGTCGTCGGATTGTGTTTCGCCTGCTGGCCTGGAATCGCTGGCAGGCCGTCTTTCTCCGCGGCTTCGATCATCTGCGCGAGCCGCTGCGGTCGTGAGTCGGCCGCCGAGACCGGGATAGCGAGGCCCGGATGCACTGAACGCGATCACGCGCCGTGGAGGGATCAGCCGATGACGACAATCGAACGAGGGCCGCGACGGGAGATCGTCCCGAACGGTGATCTCCGCGCCGCGATCGCATGGCGATCCCCCTCGCCGGCTGAGCCGCAAACGCGCTTATTTTGGGTCTAGTGGAGCGTCCTCGCTGATTCAGAACCGCGAGGAAGTAGCCACGAACACTCGACAGACGAAACCTCGATTGCACTGCGTGTTGTTCGCGATGTCGTGGCAACGCGTGATGGTCCCGAACAAGGACTAACGACATGGAGTGGTCCACACAGCACGACAGCATCACGGGCGAGGAGTACATCGCGGTCGACACGCGAGGCGAGCCGCTGCTCCGCGATCCGTTCACGAACAAGAGCACCGCGTTCACGGCGGCCGAGCGCGCGGAGCTTGGCCTCGACGGGCTGGTGCCGCCAGCCGTCAGCACCATGGACCAGCAACTGGCCCGGGTGTACGAGAACTACCGCGTCAAGCAGACTGCGCTCGAGCGCTACATCCACCTGGCCAGCCTGCAGGACCGGAACGAGACGCTGTTCTTCCGCCTCCTCCACGACCACATCGACGAGATGATGCCGATCGTGTACACGCCGGTCGTGGGCGAGGCGTGCCAGCGGTTCTCGCACATCTACCGCCACCCGCGCGGCCTCTACATCTCGTACGAGCAGCGCACCCGGATCGACACCATCCTCAAG
>JAMQPK010000135.1 GCA_023717525.1 Vicinamibacterales bacterium
CAGCTTCATCTGCATTCCCGCGCTCATCGTCCCGACTTCGTCCATGAACAACGTGCCCTTGTGGGCCTGCTCGAGACGGCCTTGCCGCGTGCCGATGGCGCCCGTGAACGCGCCGCGCACGTGACCGAAGAGCTCGGCCTCGAGCAACGTCTCGGGGATCGCACCGCAGTTGAGCGCGACGAATCGCTGCGCCCGACGCGGGCTGTTGTGATGGATCGCGCGCGCGACGATCTCCTTGCCGCTGCCGGTCTCCCCCGTCACGAGAATCGTGCTTGCCGAACTGGAGACCGTTTCCAGCAGTCCGAACAGGCTCCGCATCGCCGGGCTTCTCCCGATGATCCCTTCGAACTTGTAGCGCTCCTGCAGCTGCGATCGAAGATAAGCGTTTTCCGATTTCAAGCGGCGTTGTTCGAGCGCGGAGTTCAGCGCGTGCAGAAGCTCGTCGAACTGAAAGGGCTTGGTGACGAAATCGGTAGCGCCGCGTTTGATCGCCTCAACGGCATCCTTCACCGTGCCATACCCAGTGACAATGATGCCGACGATGTCCGGATAGCGCAGAAGCGCGGCCTCGAGGACGCGCGTGCCGTCGAGGCCTGGAAGGCGAAGGTCGGTGACGACGATGTCGAAGGCAAATTCCGCGAGCTGCTCGATCGCGTGCTCGCCAGAGTCGGCCTGCTCGACTTCGAATCCGTGTTCGACGAGCCTTTCGGCGAGCGCCTCTCGAAGGGGCGCCTCGTCTTCCACCAGGAGGAGATGTTTTCTGGAGTCAGGCATTTAGAAAAGCGTCAAGAGTTTGACATGAAAATGCTCACATTCAAAGTTAAAAGTAAAAACGTGTGGTTGAGCGTCATGGAAATGGCGACTGCAGGACCCTGCCCTACAGTCGTTGCCAAAGTGGGCCGATACGGACTTTTGCAGGAGGACATGACTGTGGAAATCGAACGTCAGACGCTCTCGATCATGAAGGCTTGTGAAGTTGTTGGAGTGAGCCGCCGCACCATTTACAACTGGATTGCGGGCGGCAAAGTTGAGTACGTGCGCACCGCCGGCGGATCGGTTCGTATCTTCGCCGACTCTCTGTGGCGCTCGCCGCAGCAGGTGCCGTCCCAGGCGCAGATCCAGCACTAGGTCGTCCACCGTCTGGGCCACAAGGGGTGAAATGGCTGATAGACTGTCGTACTCTGTTCAGGATTTACTCGATCGGGGCGCCATGGAACAGCCACCGGAACTTCGCCGACTTTTTCACCAGTTGAACAATCAGCTCGGCATCATCCTGGCGCACGCCGAGCTGATGGAGAAGAAGTCGACCGACGAGAACAGTCGGGCACGCGCGACACAGGTCGTCACGAGCGTGCTCGACGCCATGGGCACCGCGAAAGAAATCCGGATGCAAATGGCCAATAAGGCCTCCTAGCTACTCCCTCCGCTTTTCCTCTTCTTAATTTCTGCACTGTCCAAAATTGAAACTTCGTACACACAAATGTGTGATCAAGATCTGCCATTACTTTGACGACTTTCGGGTCTTCCGTCAAACTATTGACTGCGCACAGGCAGCAGATCGCCCGCTTTCACCCTTGATTCGCCCCATGTGTGGTTAAGTAAACTGTTGATAAATATAGCTTTAGTTACATGTGGCACTATCTTAGTACGGTTCGCGTTTATTTCGTGTCGAAATTGGTACTCCGCTTGCGATACAGCCAGCCGTCGCCGGATGACCGGCGCCCCAAGGAGCCAAAAACGAAATGCGCGCCCACTCAATGCCCGCTGCACAGAGCCGTCGAGTCGTTGCCGGACTTCCGTTCGTGGAAGCTCTGGCCCGTCGAATGGCTTCGACCATGCCCCACTCGATCGACGTCGGCGACCTTGTCCAGGACGGCGTCATCGGGCTGATCGACGCTGCGCATCGTTTTGATGAAGGGCGCGGCATCAAGTTCGAAACATTTGCCGAGCGCCGCATCCGCGGCGCGATGATCGACGCGCTCCGCAAGGACGCGTGGCCGCGCGGCGTGCGCCGCGTCAGACGCGAGCTCGAAGCGGCTCGCGAAGTACTTCGCCGGGAGCTCGGACACGAGCCGTCGCTGGCGGACCTGGCAAAGAAGGTCGGCACCGACGAGAAGCGCCTCGGCCGCACGATCGTCCGCATCCACACCATCGAATCCACATCACCATTAGCGACCAGCGAAACCGTCGACGAAGCATGCTTACCGACAGCGCTGGTGCCATCCGAGCCTGAAGCACCTGATGCGGCCTACGAGCGCAACGAGATGCAGAACAAGGTGAAGGCCGCGATCGCGTCGTTGCCACCGCGCGAGCAGAAGGTGATTACGCTTTACTACTACGGCGAAGTGACGATGAAGCAGATTGGCGCCGAAATCGGCGTCAACGAATCACGCGTGTCGCAGCTTCATGCCCGGGCCATCAAGCGCCTCCGTACGGTTCTGGCCGACATGGCCCCGGCCGAAGCGATGACGGCGTTGAAGGGGGCCGTGCTGGCATTCCATCAACGATCGTCCATCGTCGATCGTCCATCGTCGATCGTCGAGCAGGCGGCGGTTGTCGAGCGGCCGAGACCGCAGATTCCCGTGGTCGCATTCAAGCCGGCGCGCGCGACGGTGCGGCGTCCGTTCATGGCGCCACGAGTGGCGGCGCGTGTGGCGGTTGCGGCGGCGCGGTAGTATCCAGGTTGTTTCGGAAGGGGCCCGGCGCGTATGTCGCCGGGCTTTTTGTTTTTCAGGCGGCTGCACAGGCTGAAACCAGTCGCCACAAATGCGAATACTAAGGTGAATACCTAAGTGT
>JAMQPK010000151.1 GCA_023717525.1 Vicinamibacterales bacterium
GCTCGCTGCTGGCTTTGGATGCCGAAATGAAGTTCGTGCCCGCGCCGTTGTACGCAGCAAGCGTGCCCGTGACATAGGAGGGAGTGAACAACGTCGCCACGTAGGCGTTCACCTTACGGCTGCCCATGCTGACTTTCCCGAACGCCTGCACCAGCTTGGTCGTGCGCTTGATGTCGCCATTCTCTACGCCGTTAGAGAAGGCGTACGTGTTCGTTCTGGTATTGATCCGGGACGAGAACGATCCGAAGTAGAAGAGCTTGTCCTTCATGATCGGGCCGCCGATCGATCCGCCGAACTCGTGACGGATATCGGGCTGCTTGTCATCCTGAGCGTACGCGACCGTCTTCTCGTCGATCGAACTCAGCACCAGGCGCTTCACCGGGCCAGCGCTAAGCACGCTGCCGTCGAAGTAATAGTGCGCTTCTCCGGTGGTGATGTTGCCGCCCGACTTGGTGACCGCGCTGATGACGCCGCCGAGCGCGCCGCCGTACTCGGCAGGAATACCAACAGTCTTCACCTGCACTTCCTGGATGTACTGGAACACGGTGTTCTGACGTGACGATCCGTTCACGAGGCTGTTGGTGACGACGCCGTCGACCGTGAACGCGTTCTCGGCGCCCGACGCACCGTTCACCTGGAAGCCGCCTTCGATTTCGCCGGAGTTCACCGACGGCGCCGTGAGGGCAATCGACTGGAAGCTTCGGCCCTTCGGGAGCCGATCGATCTCTTCCGCCGTCACGTTGTGCGAGATGACGACGCTGGTCCTGTCGATCAGCGGTGCGTGCTTCCCGCTCACCTGAACCGACTCGGACATGTTGCCGACCTGCATGGTCGCGTTCGCAATGAGACGGCGACCGAGCAACACCTCGACGTCCGGCATTTCCTGCGGCGCAAAGCCGCCCATTTCAAAGCGCAGCCTGTAGGTGCCCGGCTCCAGGTCTACGCGGTACCGGCCCGCGCCATCGGTTGTCAGTGTCGTCACACGACCGGTCTCGCCATTCGTGATCACGACCGTGGCATTGGGCAACAGGCCACCGCCCTGGTCAGTCAATTGTCCGGTGATGATGCCGCTCTTTTCCTGGGCACGTGCGCTTCCCGATGCAAATACCACGGTGATCAGGAGCAAAAAGACCATTGAACATCGAATCATGGCGTTGGCCTCCTTTGAGGCAACGCCTGATGCATGTTCTGTTCAAACTTTGAGAACTGCGGAGGGAATTGCGTGCAATCAGAAGGGAGCCTTGCGGCTCCCTTCTGATTCGGTTGAGAGTGTTACCTGACTAGAAGCGAACCCGGAAGCCGATGAGCGCGTTGCGCGGGTTCAGCCACTGGAATTCGTCCAAGTACTTGGTCGTGCCTGAACCGGCCGTGAGGTCCTGGAGACGAACCGCACCCTGGTTGTCGGTAAGGTTGAAGATGTCGAGGAAAGCCTCGCCGGTCAACCTCCCCTTCAGGGTGTGGACGTACTGCACTCGAACGTCCAACTGACCCCAGCTCGGGTTCTGGACGGCCCCAATCGCACCTTCTGCCACCCAGAAGTCGCTAACGCCGTTGGCCACGTACGCCGTCGTGACCTCTTCAGGAAGACGACGGCTGGATGCGAACTGCGTCCTATTTACGATCGTTCCGGAGTTCCACCGATAGGTACCGCCGAGTTCCAGTCCGAAGTGCGTGGCGTAGGAACCGCCAACCTTGAAGTTGTTCTTGATGGTGCCGGCGATGACGCCTTCCATATTCACCGCGCGCGGATCCAGCCAGAGCACGTCGCCTGCGAAGTCGGCGTTTCCGTCGGAAATGGCATTCCCCGTCGCATCGAGATACGCGTACGATCCAAAGAGCTGCCAGCCATCTGAAAACCGCTTCCTGAAGGACAGCTCGAGGCCGTTGTAGTTGCGCTCACCGTCCGGCAACGTGCCGAGGAAGAAATTCGCGGCCGGGTGGTTCGCCGCCGTCCACCCGAAGTAGTCCCAGCCAAGGAACAGCGTGTTCGGGTCGTTGATGTCGCCGCCGTATACCGACGGCTCCGTGTAGAGACCCGGGTCGAAGTCCTCGAAGATATCGCGAGTCTTGCGATTGTAGTACACCGCCGACACGCTCATCCCACGCCCGAGATCGGCCTCGTACTGCAGCTGCAATTCGTCCGTATAGGGCGTCTTGGTCGTCGGGCTGAAGAACCCGTCGATCGTCGTTGGGCCGCCGCGGGTGCGGTAGGTGACCCACTGGTTGTTGATGAACACTTGCTCGTCGCGCGACTGCCCGGTGGCCGTGCCCGCGAAATTCGTCATGTCCATCCGGACCGGGTCGTAATAGCGACCCCAGTAAACCGACGCCTTCTGCCTGCCGTCACCTTTGACGTCGTACGCCAGGCTCAACCGGGGCGCGATGTTCCAATCGAACTGGAACACCTTGTCACCTGTCGTGGCGTAGTGCCCCCAGTGCTCGCCGCGGAGGCCGACGTTCAGCGTCAAGTCCTTCATCCGGAATTCATCCTGACCGAAGAACTGAAGCCCCTGGACGCGCGTGTCCTGCGGCCCTGGCGCCGTCTGGATGATGCGGTAGTAGTTGATCTGACTGTCCGGGTTGCCGGCTGTGCTGCTGAAGATCAGCGAGTCGTTCATCTCGGCCGGTGTGATCGTACCGTTGCGGTCCGTGTCGTACGCCGTGTAGAAGGCTGCCCGGTTCGGCAGCGTGTTGATCGTCGCGATGAGCCCGTTGAAGTCGGACGCCGTCGAGGTGCGGAACTGGCGCGTCGACCACCCGGCCCCCGTGGAGATGTTGCCGGCCGTCACTCCACCTGAGGAGAGGAAGCGGTTCGTAATGGAGGTGTACTGCGCCTTGTCTGGGCCGGTGTACTGCAGATCTCGGTGATCTTCGTGCCGCGCCCATTCGAGGCCGGTCTTGAAGTTGTGGCGCTTCCACTGAAACGACGCCGAGCCTTTAGCCTGCTTTGTCGGACGGGTTTCAGGGAAGTTCTGGCCGAAGCCACCCAGTTGTTCCTCGGCGAGCGTGCGGACTTGCCCTGTCTGAAATGCGACAGTGTTCCGAGACTTGTCCGTGACAGCCGCGAAATCAGAGATGGCCGCGTCGTGCTGGTTGTAACCACCATCGATCAACACGTTGGAAAATACCCGCGTGTAGCTAAGTAAATAGTTGTTGCCACCCTGCTCGCGCTGGCGGATACGGCTGTTCGCGACCGAGCCGTCCGTGTCGGCGGAGCGAGTCTGCGGGTCGTTGAGGAACGTAAACGTCAGCGAGTCGGCCTGGGTCGGCACCCACGTGCCCTTGGCGAAACCCTGCTTCCCCGTGGTCTCCGCCTCGCGCAGGAACTGGAGCGTGTCGGCGGCCGTGACGTCTTCAACCCTGTTCGTGTAGCGGAAGCTCCCGAAGCCCCACAGTTTGTCTTTCAACACGGGGCCGCCAATCGTGAAAGCGGTGTCCTTGTTGTTGAACGCTGCGGTCGACGTCGTGTGGTCGTTCTTGGCCACGAAACCGTCGTTCCGGAAGAAGTAATTGTACGAACCGCTGTACGCGTTGGAGCCCGACTTTGTGATCACGGTCGAGATGAGGCCGGCCGCACCCACGTATTCGGCCGGGATGCCTCCCGTGATGACCTTCTGCTCCTGGATGATCTCGGTATTCAGGTTCGCGCCGAAAGTCCCGGTGTACGGGTCGGTGACATTGATCCCTTCGAAGTAATAGCGATTGTCGGTTGAACCGCCAATGTTGTCCGCTGTTGCCGAGTTCTCCTTGAAGTTCACGCCCGAACGCGATGCCGGGTTGCCGGGGGATATCTGGCTATCGGGCATGACACCAGGAACGAGCTGCAGGTAGCTCTGGTAGCTGCGGCCAGTCGGCAGCGATTCGGTCAATTGAAGAGTGATGTCCTCACCCGCAATCGCCCTTGTGACGTCCACCGTCGGCGTAGTGTCAGCCGTCACATTCACGGCCTCGGACAGCGTGGACAGTCCCATCGAGACGTGGAGGGTTGTGACCTGTCCGCTTCTTACGAGCACGCGCTCCTGCGTGAAGGTCCTAAAGCCCGGCAGTGTGGCCTCAATCTTGTAGTCAGCCGACGGGGCAAGGGCCTCGAGCGTCGCGATGCCCGCGCCATCGGTGACCGCGGTCCTGGTTGTTACGACGTCCGGCGCGGATGCCGTCACCGTAACGCCAGGAAGGCGACCCTGATTCTGATCTTCCAACACTACTTGAACTGAACCCGTTGTTGCGACTTGCGCGTACGCGGGTACCACCGCCAGTACCGCGCCGAGCGACAATAGGAAGCACAGGAGCAGTCTCGCTCCCCGGCTTCGGTCCCGTCGTCCCGTATTCATAACTTGCTTCTCCTTGATAAAAAAGCCTTGTAACGTTCCTATTAACGCCCAAGGCAAACCCACGATGAGTGCACCGAACCTACGTGTATAAACCAGAAAGATGCCAACAAGCCAAGAGAGTAGTCTACCAAAAACCTAGCAATTCCGAGAGACATTCCGTTCAAATTGCACTACTATCCAATAATTTGGGTGAAACTATCCAAAAAACAGGAGTCGTCGTTTGTCCCACACGGCCGCACGTCTGCAACATGAGCCTTTTCAGCGGCTTGAGCGCTACAGTGAACCCTGCAAAAACCGATAATCAGGAGGTATGAGAAGCGCTCTCACCTTCGTCCTTGCAACGGTCTTGGTGGTCATGTCTGCCACGGTGTCGGCTCAGGTGCCGACGGGCGTCGTGTCGGGCCGTGTGACTTCCGCAGACGGACAACCTCTTCCGGGTGTCACCGTGTCGGCGAGCGGCGCAAGTCTTCAGGGAGTCCGCACGACCGTGACCTCGGCCAACGGCGATTACATCATTCCGCTGCTGCCTCCTGGCCAATACACGCTGACCTACGAAATCGGCAGCTTCGAGCCGGTGAAAGAGCAGCGCAACATCGCTGGAACGCAGAACGCGGTCGTCGACGTCACCATGTCGGTCGCCTCCGTCCGAGAGGATGTGACGGTTTTCGGCGAGGCCCAGGTCTTTGCCGGGAACGCGCACGTGGCAACCAACTTCAAACAGAGTTTGATGGCAACGCTGCCGTCCAACCGTACGATCGATGCCGTGCTTCTGATGGCGCCGTCGGTGCACCCCACCGGTCCGCGCGCCGGCTACACGATCAACGGATCTCAGTCCTACGAGAATCTCTTCACGCTGAACGGCGCGGTTGTCACCGAGAACCTCCGCGGCCAGCCATTCACGTTGTACATCGAGGACGCGCTGCAGGAGACGACGGTATCGACGGCGGGCATTTCCGCGGAATACGGCCGGTTCAATGGAGGTGTGGCAAACGCCATCACCAAGTCTGGCGGAAACACGTTCAGCGGATCCTTCAGAACGTCGTTCGCCAACGATGACTGGCGCTCGTTTTCGCCGTACGAATCGACGCAGCTGATTGCCAACCCCGCGCTGAAGCCCAAGCTGGACAAGACCGTGCCGACCTACGAGTTCACGATTGGCGGCCCCGTAGCGAAAGAACGCCTCTGGTTCTTTGCCGCCGCACGAAAGCAGAAGCAGGAGTTGGCGCGGACGACGGCGGGCACCAACATCGCCTACACGCGCACGAACGACGAGAAGCGGTACGAGGGGAAGCTCACCTACAACCTCGCACGGGGCCATTCGGTGCAGGGGTCGTATCTCGCGATGGACCAGGTGTTGGAGAACAACACGGCTCAGGTCGTGATGGACCTTCAGAGCCTCACCGATCAAGGGCAGCCGCAGAATCTCTACGCGATCCACTACACGGGCGTCCTGCGGTCGAATCTCTTTGTCGAGGCGCAGTATTCGGGCCGCAACCTCGAATTTACCAACACCGGCGCCAGCACGACCGATCGCATCAACGGTACGGTTGTGCTCGACATCTTGAACGCCCGCCGCTTTTGGAGCCCCACGTTCTGCTCGGGTTCAGTGTGCACTGGAGGGAATGAAGAGCGGAACAACACCGACTTCGTCGTAAAGGGCTCCTACTTCCTTTCAGACCGGCGAACGGGTTCGCATCACGTCGTCTTCGGATACGACCGTTTCCTCGATCTGATGAAGCAGAACACGCATGCCTCGGGCAGCGACTACCGCATCAGAGGCACGAGCAGCATTGTGCGGGGCGAGGTTGTCTATCCTCAGTTCCTGGCTAACACATTTATCGACTACAACCCCATTGCCGCGTTGAGCGAAGGGACGCACCTTCGGACGCACTCGTTGTTCGTGAACGACGACTGGCGCGCCAACGGTCACTTCAGCTTCAATGTGGGCCTGCGCATCGACACCAACGACGCGACCGACGGCGGCGGGCAGAAGACCGGCGGCGGCACGAAGCTGAGCCCGCGGCTCTCGGCAGTCTGGGACCCGAAGGGGGACGGCAACTGGGCCCTGTCGACCGGCTACGCGCGCTACGTGATGGCCTTGAACCCGAACCTGGCGGGCTCGGCGACGAAGAACGGAAACGCCGCGACGTATCGATGGGCGTACGGCGGGCCGATCATCAACTCGGACGCATCGGCGGCCAACCTTGTCTCGACGGCCGACGCCTTGAAGACGGTGTTCGACTGGTTCGACCTGGCAGGCGGCACGAGTCTGCGCCCTTTTGCCGCGGCGAGCTTGCCTGGCGTGAACATGAAGATTCCCACGCCGCTGCGATCGCCGTTTTCCGATGAGTACTCCGCCGGCCTCAGCCGGACTCTGGGCAACCGCGGGACAGCCCGTGTCGACTACGTGTTTCGCAACTACAGCAACTTCTACCAGCTGCGCACCGACATGTCGACGGGCCGGGTGTTCGACGAACTGGGCAATCCATTCGATCTGAACGTGGTTGAGAACACCGACGCTACCGAAAGGAAGTATTGGGGTATCGGCGGCCAGGCGAGCTACAACTTCAGCGAAGGGCTCTCAGTCGGCGGAAACTACACGCTATCGCACGCGTACGGCAACCTCGAGGGCGAGACCGTCAACGGCGGACCAAGCGGGGCGTCGATTGCGAGCTACCCCGAGTACAAACAGATGTCGTGGAACGCGCCCGATGGCGACTTGCTGATCGATCAGCGCCATCGCGCACGCT
>JAMQPK010000164.1 GCA_023717525.1 Vicinamibacterales bacterium
TGCGAGTGTGAACTCCAGTCCGGCTGCAGCAGCTTGACGCCGTGCCACGCCGTCGTAGCCTGATGGAGCACGTCGGTCAGGCTCATGCGCTGCCGCTCGTGCGTCAGCTCGCGCAGCGACCGTCGCGCACTCAGCAGGCTCACGAAGCGGTGCACGTCGGCATGTCGCTTCACGAGTGTCCAGTCGAACCAGTTGGCCTCGTCGTCGTGGCAGTAAGCGTTGTTGTTGCCGCCTTGTGTGCGCCTGACCTCGTCACCCATGAGAATCATCGGCATGCCCAGCGAGAGCAGCGTCACGGTCAGATAATTCTTCACCTGGCGGTTGCGGAGCGCTTCAATTCCCGGGTCATCGGTCGGTCCCTCGACGCCGCAATTCCAGCTGCGATTGTCGTCGGCGCCATCGCGATTGCTCTCGCCGTTTGCCTCGTTGTGCTTGCCGTTGAACGAGACGAGATCGTTCAGCGAGAAGCCGTCGTGGCACGTGATGAAGTTCACGCTGGCTTCGGCTTCGCGGCCTTTGTGGCCGTACACGTCGGGGCTTCCGAGCACGCGGTCGGCCAGATGCCGCACAGTGCCTTCTTCACCACGGAAGAAGCTTCTCACGTCGTCACGAAAACGCCCGTTCCATTCCTTCCAGGCATCGCCGATGAAGCTTCCGACCTGATACAGCCCTGCGGCATCCCAGGCCTCGGCGATCAACTTGGTGCCGGCGAGCGCGGGCTCCGACTCGATGTCCCACAGCACCGGCGGACTGGGCATCGGATGGCCGGCGGGGTCGCGCGAGAGGATCGACGCCAGGTCGAAGCGGAAGCCGTCGACGTGCATCGCCTCGACCCAGTAACGGAGGCTATCGACGATCATTCGGCGCACGATGGGGTGGTTCGCATTCAACGTGTTGCCGCAGCCGGTGAAGTCCGCATAGCGCGACTCGTTGTCCTGGAGGATGTAGTACGCGCGGTTGTCGAACCCGCGGAAGCATTGCGTCGGACCGTCTTCGCCGCCTTCAGCCGTGTGGTTGAACACGACGTCGAGAATCACCTCAATGCCGGCGCGATGCAAAGCCTTCACCATGTCGCGGAACTCATCGACAGGCCCGAGCGGATCCCGTCGTGAGCTGTACGCCTGGTGAGGCGCGAAGAACGACACTGGCTGGTAGCCCCAGTAGTTGACACGCCCGTGGCCCGGTGGAACGGCCTGCACGTCGAACTGGAACACCGGCAGCAGTTCCACGGCAGTCACACCAAGCTGCTGCAGGTAGGGAATCTTTTCAATCAGGCCGGCGTACGTGCCCCGTTTCGTCCCTGGCACGCCCGAATTAGGATGCTTCGTAAACCCGGCGACGTGCATCTCGTAGATCACCGTTCGAGATGACGGGACGTTCAACGGATGGTCGCCTTCCCAGTCGTAGGCGGACGGATCGACGACGACGCTCTTCATGGCGGTCGGCGTGTTGTCGCCATCGCTGCTCGCTGCGTCGCGACTATAACCGTCGGGCACGACGACGCCGAGGCCGTACGGATCGAGCAGGACTTTCTTTGAGTCGAAGCGCTGCCCCGTCGCCGGGTTGAACGGGCCGGACGCCCGATACGCGTAGATCTGTCCTGGCCGCAGCCCTGGCACGAACACATGCCAGTAGTGATACTGGCGGTTCGTCTCGGCGTCGATGGACACCGCGCGCGCCGGCCGGGCATCGTCCACGCGATCGAACAACAACAGCTCGATGCCGGTTGCGTGTTTCGAAAAGACGCTGAAATTGACGCCGGCGTCTGTGACCGTCGCTCCCAGCGGAGCAGGGGTTGTTTGTTTTGCCATCGCCGTATGAGTCCGCCCCCAGATATTAGAACGGATCTCGCAGTAGACTCAGGCCATCTACACCTGAAAGGAAAGTAAATGAGGCTCTGGCTGACCGCATCGTTTGTCGTCTGGGTAGCGCTGCAGGGCACCGCTCAAACAGACAAGGTCAAGCCCGTCAACAGCGGCGCGAATCCCTATCGTGTTGTCCGGGATTGGGCGCAGCTCGGCTCAGAGGCGAGACCGTGGGGTGGCTCCAATGGAGTGGCCATCGGTCGGGACGGAAAGTCCGTGTGGGCGACTGATCGATGCTCGCCGGGGACGACGCCGGGTTGTCTCGGCGTCAAGGCGAACCCGGTTCACCTCTTCGATGAGTCCGGGAAAGAGATCAGAAGCTTTGGCGGGGGGATGTTCGTGTGGCCCCACGGCATTCATGTCGATCGCGATGGAAATGTGTGGGTAACCGACGCACGAGCCGCCGACGACAAAGGAAGCGTTGTCATCAAGTTCAGCCCCGAAGGCAGAGTCCTGATGACGCTGGGGAAGCCGGGCGTGAGAGGAAATCCACCCGAAGCGCTGACAGACCCGAGCGACCTTGTGACCGACCCTCGCAATGGCGACGTTTACGTTGTGGAGAGCCATACCGAGGTGACCGCTCCCAATCTGGTCGGTCGCATTTCGGTGTTCGACAGAAACGGGAAGTTCTTGAGAACTATCGGCAAGGCGGGAACCGGGCCTGGCGAGTTCCGCACGCCACACGCCATCGAGTTCGATTCGCGGGGCAGGCTGATCGTTGCCGATCGCCACAACCATCGCATTCAGATTCTGACAAAGGACGGGAAGTTCGTCGCTGAATACGACGACTTCGGCCGTACGAGCGGGCTGGCCATCGACAAGAACGACGTTATTTACACTGCGGACTCGGAGTCGACCGAAAGGGTTCATCCGGGTTGGCAGCGTGGAATTCGGGTCGGAAGTCTGAAGGACGGCAAGGTGACGCAGTTCATCCCACCCCACATGGTGCCAAACTCCGCAGATGGCGCCATGGGGGAAGGCATTGCCGTTGACGCCGCCGGCAACCTGTACACCGCGGAAGCCCAATTGAGGGGCGTGACGAAATACGTCCGGAACTAGAAAATCCTGTGGCGTGGAGTATGCTGCGGATGACCCGCAAAGAATTTGCTATGTCAACAAGCTGGACGTCGATGGCCTTCGTCTCGGCCGCAGTGATGGTCTCCAGCGCGCACATGATCGGTCAGGCACCGGCCTCGCGGTCATTGCACGAGCACGCCATTGTCATGGATGCGCATGTCGACACAACACAGCGCCTCATCTTCGATCCCAGGTTCGACCTCGGTGCCCGCCATGACGACGGCAACGTCGACATCCCGCGCATGCGCGAGGGCGGATTGGATGCTGTGTTCTTCTCGATCTGGGTGCCGGGAGAGGTGACCGGTCCCATCGCGCTCAGGCGCGCCTTCGATCAGATTGACGCCGTCCGCGAGGTCGTTCGCACGCACACCAAGGATCTGGTCCTTGCCACCACCGCAGCCGACGTCCGTCGGGCGGCTCGCGAGCGGAGGATTGCTGTGCTCATGGGTGTCGAAGGTGGTCACATGATTGATGACGACATCCGACAGTTGCGCAACTTCGCGGCGCTAGGTGTCCGCTACATGACGCTGACGCACTTCAAGAACAACAACTGGGCCGATTCGTCGACCGATACGCCCGTGCACAACGGGCTGACGGTTTTTGGTAAAGACGTCATCCGCGAGATGAACCGACTGGGAATGATGATTGACGTCTCGCACGTGGCGGACAAAACGTTCGACGACGTGATCGAGCTTACGAGTGCTCCCGTTGTCGCGTCGCACTCGTCCAGCCGTGCTATCGCGAACCATCCCCGCAATATGACCGACGACATGATGCGCGCCCTCGCGAAGAACGGCGGCGTAATCATGATCAACTACCACGCGGCCTTTCTCAGCGAAGAGTTCAGGGTGGCCTCGGAAAAGCGGAACGGCGATGTGGCCTCGGCGCTCGCCGAGATGTCGGCCAAGTGCGGGGGCAACGAGGCGTGCTCCACGATGGAAAGCGAACGTCGCGATCGCCAAGCCATGACCGCTGGTCAGCTGCCGAAGGTCGGATGGGAGAAGATACTCGAGCACATCGACCATGCGGTCAGGGTGGCTGGTGCCGACCACGTGGGTTTGGGATCGGACTTCGACGGTGCCACCATGCCTTTCGGCATGGAAGACGTATCGAAGCTCCCGGCGATTACCGATGCGCTGGTCAAGAAGGGATACTCGAACCGAGACATCGAAAAGATTCTTGGCGGCAACATGCTGCGGGTGATGGAGGCCGTCGAGAAGGCGACCGATCGGTTGGCCGCGTCGAAGTAGCGAACCCGCGCTCGAATCCATTCTGGTTCCGGTACAATCCGCGTCGTGCGGGATCGTGCGCCCTACACTCGTCTGCTCGTCGCCATCGTCCTGCTGGGAGCAGCGCTTCGGTTATTTCCCGTCTGGTTCGGACTGCCGTACCTCCGTGCGAGGCCCGATGAAGACGCCGCCATCGATCACGCGATGGGCGTGCTGCAAAACGGTCCGAATCCACATTTCTTTCACTGGCCGTCGCTGATCTTCTATGTGTTCGCGGCGTTGTTCGAGGCGGCGTCGTGGATCCACCGCGCTGCTGGTGGTAGCGCCGTCGTGCCAGTAGAGGAACAACTCGTCATCGCACGCACTTTCGTGGCCGTCGCGGGTACCGTGACGATCGCGGTACTCTTCGATCTGGCGCGCCGGATAGGCGATGCCACAATCGGGTTGGTTGCGGCGCTCTTTCTGGCGATCGCCATCCTGCACGTTCGCGAGTCGCACTTCGCGATGACCGATGTGTTGATGACGCTGCTCGTGACCGCTTCGCTGGCGTTTCTCGTGCGCGCAAGCGACGGCCTGGAAGAGCAGGCCGGCCGGTGGTTTGCCGCCGCCGGCCTGGCCGGAGGACTGGCGACCTCGACAAAATACAGCGCGGCGATCATTCTGATCGCCATGGGCGCAGCGCAGATGATCGTGCTGGCGCGACTGAAGTGGCGGCCGTCGCTTTTGTTCGCCCTCGCGTTCTGTGCCGGATTCCTCGCCGGCACGCCGTACTCGGTGCTCGACTATTCGGCATTCTCGACCGACCTCAAGGATGATTTTGCTCACATGGCGGTCGGGCACGCCCTGAAGGTCGACCGTGCGTGGGTCTACCACCTCCGATATTCGCTGCCGTACGGCGCCGGCGTACCGATCTTTGCCGCCGCCGTGGTGGGCATCATCGCGATGGCGCGCCATGGCCGGCGGACGAGTTGGATCGTCGCAGCGTTCGCCGCAGCGTTTCTTGTGTCGATCGGCAGCGGCCACACGGTGTTCTTCCGCTACATCCTCCCGCTTGTTCCCGTCGTCTGTCTGCTCGCGGCGTTTGCTGTGCGATCGATGGCCGACTGGATGTCCACGCGCACGGCGCTTTCGCGTTCTACCGTCTTGGGGCTCGTGACGGCGTCGGTCGCCGTCCTGCCATTCGTCAACAGCGTCCGCTTCGACGTTCTGCTCGCGCGGCTCGACACGCGCGTGATGGCGGGACGCTGGCTCATGGCAAGGCTGACGCCGGATAGCACGATGCACCAGGCCGGCGGTGTGTTCACCGATTTGTACCTACCGGGAGTGGTCTATCACCGCTGGCACTTTTACCCAGAAGCGAACTCGTTCGGCGATCCTGACGGGCGCACGCCGGAGTGGCTGGTGTTGGCCGAATCGCCACTGTGGACCTATGCCACGGTTCCAGCAGAGTTGCATCGACTCGCTGCGGAGAAATATGAGGTCGCTCAGGTCGTGCGTGGTACTTCAGATGGTCCCGCCGTCTACGATCTCGAGGACGCCTTCTTTCTGCCGCTCAGCGGCTTCGGTACGGTAGAGCGGCCGGGCCCGAACATCACGATCTACCGTCGAGCGACGCCCGTCACTTCGCTCTCTGCGGTAACGCGAACGCGACGTAGCTGGGTCGCAGAGCCTCGGTCGTGCCCGCGGCCGATGGATGTCCGCCGCCCAGGTTGATTCTGGATGAGGCGGGAACGACGAGAAACTGCCGGCCGTTCACTTCGTACATCGCCGGCATGCCCTCGGAGCCCGCGGGCAGCGTGGCCGTCCAAAGCACTTCGCCGGTCTCCTCGTCGTGCGCGCGAACCTTGCCATCTGTTGTCGCAATGAACAGCAATCCCGTTGATGTGACGATCATGCCGTGATGCTCGGCCATGAACACGCCGGCGTTTTTCGCGCCCTGCGCCGTGGCGACGGCATCTTCTCCGAGCGGGACTCGCCATTTGATCGTGCCCTTGTTCAGGTCGTAGGCGACAATCGCCGACCACGGAGGACCGAAGATGTAGGGCTGATTCGGATAGAGACCCCAGTCTGTGTAGTAGCGAATCTTCGGCGTGTCGGTGTTTCCCGGATAATCAGGGCCCCCGAGCGGTGTGTACTTTCCCCGAACGGGTGGAATTCTGAGTCCGCCGGGAGCACCCCCCGACGCGACGATAGGCCTCACTGACCGAGTTGCGGAAACCGCCGGCGGAGGAATCGGTTCTACCGGGCCAGTCGAATTCAGAAACGTGAAGAGCTCAGCGAGCGGCTGGCCATCCACATCGCGGAACGCCGGCATTTCTCCGCGGCCGGAAAGCACCACCTGGCGAAATGCATTGAGCGGCAATCTGGCGCCGATGCCTCCAAGCGGCGGCGGACCGACCGTTGCGGCTGCTGCGTCGATCGCGTGACACGAGCGGCATCGCGCCTCGTAGATCGCGCGCCCGCCAGTATTCGAACCCCGAGCGGCGAGCGGATCGCTCGGGCTCAGCTTGTAGATCGTGGGCCAATCCTGCGTCGTCAGGTAGACGAAACCCATGGAAGGATTCGCGGCGCCAGTGCCCCAGTTCGATCCCCCACGCGCGCCCGGCACCGACAGCGTCTCTTCGAGTCCCGGAGGCGTAAAGAGGCCTTCGTTGCGCATCTTCGAGACTCGGTCTTTCCACGCTGCGCGTTCCTCGGGCGACAGAATGTAGGGATTCACGTCCTCGGCCGTCATGTGTTGCCGCGCGAAGGGCGGAATGACGGTTGGAAACGGCTGCGTCGGCCAGGACTGCTCGCCGGGCATGTTGCTTTTCGGCACCGGACGCTCTTCGATCGGCCACAACGGCTGGCCTGTGACACGATCGAACACGTACATGAAGCCCTGCTTCGACGATTGCGCAACGACGTCGATCGGCTTGCCCTCGTGCTGCACGGTGACGAGCTGGGGCGCGGCCGTCGTGTCGTAATCCCACAGATCATGGTGGACCATCTGGAAATGCCAGAGCCGCTTGCCGGTCCGCGCGTCGAGCGCCACCAGACAATTCGCGTACAGGTTGCTGCCGATGCGATCGGCGCCGTAGTAGTCGTAGGTCGGAGATCCCGTGGGGAAATAGGCGATGCCGCGCTTCTCGTCGACCGTAATCTCTCCCCAGGTGTTGGCGCCGCCCGAGTATTTCCACGCGTCTTTCGGCCAGGTGTCGTAGCCCGGCTCGCCAGGATGCGGAATCGTGTGGAACGTCCACACGAGCTTTCCCGTCATCACATCGAACGCCCGGATGTCCCCCGGAGGCGCGAGGTAGCTTTCGCCAGGCGACGAACCAAGCAGGATCAGATTCTCGAACACTCGCCCGGGATTGTTCGGCTGAATACGCGCGATCTCCTCGGGATCGCGGCCAAGTCCCAGCCGAAGATCCACCAGACCTTTCCTGCCAAACGTGAGGATTGATTTTCCGGTGCGGGCGTCGATCTCCTGGAGATAGTTGTTCATCGTGAAGATCAGCCGGCGGTCTTTCCGGTCGTTGCTCTCCCAGAACGCAATCCCGCGCGTCGTCATCCCCGGAAGATTCTCGTGGACCCAGATCTCCTTGCCGGTTGCGGCATCCAGCGCCACAAGCGAATTGTTGGCGGCAGCCACGTACATTACTCCGTCGACGACGATCGGATTGAAGAGGTACGAACGGTTGTCGCCCGTGGGATACGTCCACGCGACCTCGAGACTTGTCACGTTTGCCTTTGTGATTTGCTCGAGCGTCACGTAATGCGAAGAATCGGCACCGCCGCCGTAGTCGTTCCACGTCTTGTAGTCCTGGCCGGCAACCCAGACGGAAGCGGCTGCGACGATGGCGGCAGAGAGAAGGAGAGGCTTACGGTCGAGGTCCATAGTGTGGAGGGTCCTGGCCGTATTCCAGCGCGCCGAGGTCTGGCGCCTGGCCGGCGAATCGGTCGGTGATGTTAGGCAACGGCACGCCGCGGTCGATCGCCACCGAGCCGGCCTTCAGCGCGAAGTTGAAATCCTCGGCTTTGTAGACCATTTGTACCTTCTGCAGATCCTTGGCGTCGAGCCTCTGAACATTCACGAACACATCGTAGTCGACGGCGATGCTGTGATCATCCTGGCGCGTTGTCTGGCTGTAGTCCGAGAGCGTCTTGAATTGTTGCCCGTTCCATGCAAACGAGTAGGGCGCCTCCGGGTTCTGACGAAAGCCGTTGTAGTTCGACGAACTGTAGTTTGTGCTCGTGTTCACGGTGAAGATCGCAGGGCTTGAGTTCTCTCCGAGCATCAGGTTGTTTCGCCAGTGAGCGTTCGCCGAAGATCCCGCGGTGGTTTCGGTGAGAATCGTGTTGTTGTAGAACAGCGCTCCCGCAGATCCGTTGGTCAACCGCGTCGACCCTCCCGGCGCGTGATACGCGATGTTGCGAATCCAGTAGATGGGGCCTCCAATCGCCGGCTGATTGCAGAACGGATGCGACGCGGAGTTCACCATCATGTTCCGCATCACGCGCACATTGTGCATGCTGCCGTCGATCTCGAACGCGTTGTCGTGAAAGTTCGTCATGTAGTTGTTGTAGAAGTCGATGGCGACCGGGCGTCTGTCCCAGAACTCTTTCGGCGGGTAATGCGGGCCGTCGATGGCGTGCGAACCGTCAGGGTTGCCGTACGTCTCGATATCGATGCCGTCGTGAAAGTCGGCGATGTAGTTGTAGGCGACGACGTGGCCGGGGCCGTAGAGGCGGACTGCAGTATAGGACGCCAGAACGGGCGGAAATATCTGGCCCTCGACGTTGTTGAATTGCGCCCAGAACGCTCCGTTCCACCCAAGCAGGTGCCGTGAATCGTCTCGACCGATGAACGTGTTGTCGGCGATGTAGAAGTCGCTCGATCCCGAGTAGTTGGTGAAGATCCCGAGGTTGACGTCCTCGAACCGGCTCCGTTTGACTGTGAGGCCTTTCGACCCTGCGATGAACTGCGTGCCGGCCCAGATTGCGATGTCGGTATTCCGGATCGTGACACCTTCGAAGTAGTTGTAGTGTGCCGCCTTCACGTTGAACAGGTTGAAGTTGCCGTTGCCGTCGAAGGTCACGTCGCCGTCGCCGGCCGCCTTGATGACGATCGGCCGCTCGGGTGTGCCGCTGGCCGTGAGGTAGTAGGTGCCTTCGAAGGGGGTCGTCGCGTTGATCGTGCGGTCGCCCGTGTAGAACTCCGGCGAGTACTTGTAGAGTCCCGCGTGCACCAGGATGATGTCGCCGGCCCGCACGCGCGGCCGGCCAGCCGTCACCGTGTCGCCGCCGCCGCAATAGTAGTTGTACGCACACATCAAGCCTTCGAATGCCGGCTCGATCTTCGCGCCCTTGTAGTTCGGGGGATACACGTGGAAGACGCGACCGCTCGCAGACGGCTTTGGCTCGGCACGAGTCGCGACCGTCACGCTGCGAGTCACCGACAGACCGCTCTGGCCGTCGAGGCCGTCGGGATCGGACAAGACAAATCGCGCTTCGTAGGCGGTGTCTGGATCGAGGTCGAGAATGCTTCCCGCGAACATGTTGGGAGAGACGACGTCGAACACGCCGTCGGTCTGGAAGATTCGTTCGCCGTGCAGTCGAAGGAACGGTAGTCCTGGCGTCCACGCCGTAACGCCCTTCTTGCGGTACGACACCTCGACTTGCGCATTCCGGTTGTCGTCCCCCTCGATCCACCATTCAAAACCGAGGTTAATCAGCGTCGGATGTTCGACGACGAGCTCCCCAGGGTTCGTCTTGAGAGCGCGATTCTGGGCACCGAGGCCGGCTCCGAAGATGGGCAAACTCACGAGCAGCAGCGCGGCGAAACGAGCAGCATGTTTCATCGGGGGGCCGGATGAGGTATAACGCCTCGCATCTCATAATTGCAAGCACGCAGGGAGGCGACATGAATCGTCGGGCATTTCTGAACCTGGTTCCCCTGGCGGCAGCGGCAGCCGTTCCGGCCCTCGATACGCAGGCGTATGCTCAGGCACCCTTTACAGACGAAAAGAGCAAACTGAAGATCACCGGAGTGAGGCTGGTGCAAACCAGGCCGCGCCGGCCTGTGCCCGCCTACGAGCCGACGCCGGGATCGTGGTCTACGAACAACGTGGAAGTCGCCAATCCCATGTCGATCTATCCCGAGTACAAGGCAACCCGCTCGCTGTTCCTGCCCGACGCCGGCAAGGTTCCCAGCGTGACGGTCGAGATCGCCACGAACAAGGGGATCAAGGGCTACGGGAGCGGCGGGCCTGGCGCAGGTTACGTCATCGAGCAGCATCTGACAAAGCTTCTGATGAACGAGGATCCGCTGAACGTCGAGCGCCTCTGGGACATCATGTGGCGCTCGACGATGTCGTACGGGCGGATGGGCGTCACGATTAACGCGATCAGCGCCGTCGATCTCGCGTTGTGGGACATTGTCGGCAAAGCCCTCAACATGCCTGTGTACAAGCTCCTTGGCGGTGAAACCAAGCCGAGGCTGCCCGCCTACTGCACCGGCAACGACATCGAACAGCATGTCGAGTTCGGCTACAAACGGCTGAAGCTGGCAATCCCGTACGGGCCCGCAGACGGACGCGAAGGCATGCGCAAGAACGTGGCGCTCGTCGAGCGCGCGCGCAAGGCGCTCGGGCCCGATGGCGACATCATGCTCGATTGCTGGATGGCCTGGACGGAACGTTACACGATCGAAATCGCCGAGTTGATGGAGCCGTATCGTGTGTATTGGATGGAAGAATGCCTGCAGCCGCACGACTACGAAGGATTCGGGCGGCTTGCCGCGCAAATCAAAAGCACCCGAATCGTGACGGGCGAGCATGAATACACGCGTTATGGTTTCCGGCAGCTGCTTGAACACGGCGTGAGGACGATCTGGCAGCCCGACATCCATTGGTGCGGCGGCCTGACAGAGCTTCGCCGCATCGCTGCGCTGGCGGCGGCGTACGACG
>JAMQPK010000180.1 GCA_023717525.1 Vicinamibacterales bacterium
CCGCTCGCGAGCTTGAGTTCGCGGCGACCGAGCGCGATTGCGCCGGAGGACACGAGCACGACCTCCTGCTTGCGCGCACGCAGGCGCAGCAGATCTTCGACCAGCGTCTCGAGCCAGGCACGGTTTACCTGTCCGTTCGACTGATCGACGAGCAGCGCCGAGCCGACCTTGACGACGATCCGGCGTGCGCGAGTTAAAGGCAGTGACGTACTCATGATCCACTTATGCAAATTGGGCCTGATCTTACGCAATACATCCCGTTGCCGCATTCGCAGGCAGACCCTAAACTCTCGGCCCGGCAGTTCAGAGGCGAAGGCAAGTGGGCAGAGAATACGCACCGGTCCCGGGCAAGTGGTACGAGAACAAGGAAGAGGAAGAAACCTTCCGCGTGCTGTCCGTTGACGAAGACAACGAGCTGGTCGAAATCGAGTACCTCGATGGCGAGATCGAAGAGCTCGACCTCGACACCTGGCATGAGCTCGACCTCGAGCCCACCGTCGAACCGGAAGGCTGGTCCGACGCCGACGATGACGACGAGGAAGAGGACGACGACTTCGACGACGATGAAGACGAAGATGACGACGACGACGATGATGATGACGACGATGACGATGACGACGACGACGACGACGACAAAGAACAGTACTGATAGTTAGCGTAAGGCGATTGTCATGCGTGTCGTTGCCATCGTCGGTTCCCAGGGCAGCGGCAAGACAACCCTCATCGAGCGGCTGATTCTGGCCCTGCGCGAGCGTGGCCTGACGGTCTCAACGATCAAGCACACGCACCACCACGCCATCGAACTCGACACGCCGGGCAAGGACAGTTACCGGCACCGCCTGGCCGGCGCTGCCGAGGTCATCGTCGCGTCGGATTCGGGCTGGGCGCGCCTCGCCGCCTCCACCACCCCGGCCAGCCTGCAGATCCTCCTGGGGCACCTGCGGCCCGTGGACCTCGTTCTCGTGGAAGGCTTCAAGAAACTCGAATGGCTGAAGCGTGTCGAAGTGTTTCGAGGGGCCGGAACGCCCCTGGCTATGGATGATCCGGGTATCGCGGCGGTGGCCGCGCCGGTGGGTGTTTCCCTTGCTGGTTACAAGGGCATGAAACTGCCGCTCGAGGACACTTCGGCGATCCTGGACTTCATCCTAAGCACTTGATTTCGCCGCTTCTGTCGCCAGAATTGCCACACTGATTCGAGACCCAACTCAGCCGGAGCCATCGCTTAAGTCCATGAAACGCATATTCCTGCTCATTGCCACGAACTTCGCCATCATGCTGGTGCTGTCGGTCGTTGTTTCGCTCCTGGGGGCGGACCGCTACCTCACCGAGCAGGGCCTCAACCTGGGCGCCCTGCTGATCTTCTCGGCGATCCTGGGATTCGGTGGCTCGTTCATCTCGCTGCTGATCTCCAAGTGGATGGCCAAGCGCGCCATGGGCGTGCACGTCATCGAACAGCCGGCAAACGAAACAGAACAGTGGCTCGTGAACACGGTCCGAGGCCAGGCCCAGACGGCCGGCATCGGCATGCCGGAAGTCGGCATTTTCGATTCTCCGGATCCGAACGCATTTGCCACCGGCGCGCGCCGCGACTCGGCGCTGGTCGCGGTGAGCACCGGCCTGCTCCGCAACATGCGTCGTGATGAAGTAGAAGCCGTGCTCGGCCATGAGATCAGCCACGTCGCCAATGGTGACATGGTGACGCTGACGCTGATCCAGGGCGTGCTGAACACGTTTGTGTTCTTCCTCGCGCGCGTCATCGGCTTCATCGTCGATCGCGTCGTGCTCAAGAACGAGCGCGGCACGGGCATCGGTTACTTCGCGACCGTGTTCATTGCGCAGATCGTGCTCGGCATCCTGGCTAGCATGATCGTTGCCTGGTTCTCGCGTAAGCGTGAGTTCCGTGCCGATTCGGGTGGCGCACATCTCGCGGGCACCAATTCCATGATCGGCGCCCTCGAGGCTCTGCGGCGCGTCCATTCCCCTACGGCGCTGCCGGAAAAGATGGCGGCCTTCGGTATCAGCGGCGGCACCCCCACGGGGCTGCAGCGGCTCTTCATGAGCCATCCGCCGCTCGAAGCGCGAATTGCCGCACTCAACAACGCTCGTTAATTGCCAACCCAATCAAGGCAGGCGCCGGCCGGAATCCCGCAAGATTCCGGCCGGCGCGATAGTTACTGGATGCGATATTCATGAACGCTGAAACGCAATCGATGGGCAATCCATTCGCCCGCATGGGCCGCG
>JAMQPK010000206.1 GCA_023717525.1 Vicinamibacterales bacterium
ATGCAGAAGCGCGAGAAGATGTGCCGAAGCAGATCCTCCGAAGTTCGTTTGCCCGTCACCTCTTCGAGGGCGGCTCGGGCCTCCTGCAGATCGGTGAGCACAAATTCTTCCGGGACCGGGCCGTCCGGCGATTCCACCGACTCGCACGCGCGCTGCAATGCCTGGCGGGCGCGATTGACCAGCTCGGCGTGACGCACGTTCGTAATCATGACGGTATCTTTCGGCTTGGCCGTCGATCCCTCGAGAGCGCTACGGATTTCGGTGCGAAGTTCGTCCAGGCCATCGCCGGTTCTCGACGAGACTGAAACCACCGCGAGCCCCGGCTCGGCGCTCGTCCAGACTCGAGGCAGATCTGACTTGTTGGCAACGACCAGCCGGGGGGTCTCTGTCGTGTCGCGCAGGAGCTCGTGATCGCGCTCGTCGAGCCGCTCCGACACATCCAGAACAGCAATCACGAGATCGGCCCGCGCCCATGTCTGGCGCGCGCGAGAGACGCCTTCGGCCTCGACCTCATCGTCTGCGACCCGGATGCCGGCGGTGTCGACGAGCGCGATTCGCAAACCTTCGATCTCGGCTGTTTCGGTCACGAGATCGCGCGTGGTGCCGGGACTTGGCGCGACAATCGCGCGGCTCGTACGCAACAGCGCGTTGAAGAGGCTGGATTTGCCGACGTTCGGTTTGCCGGTGATTGCCACGCTTGCGCCTTCGCGGATCAAGCGGCCATGCTTCGATTCGCACACGAGCGACGCAAGCGCACGCTCGATGGAGCGCAGCGAGGCCGCCACGTGGCCAGCCTCGACAAAGTGGTAGCCCTCGTCGGGAAAATCCAGAGACGCTTCGATGCGCGCCGTCAGATCGAACAGCTCGCGATCGACATCGCCGATGCGACCCGTCAGCGTGCCTTCCAGCTGATCGAAGGCGGCACGGGCCTGCAAGGGCGTCACGGCCTCGATGAGATCGGCCACGGCCTCGGCCTGGACGAGATCGATGCGCCCGTTCAGGAACGCGCGGAGCGTGAACTCTCCCGGTTCTGCGAGTCGCGCACCAGCCTGAATCGCCTGCTCGACGATTTGCCGCAGCACCACGGGACTCCCGTGCGCGCTTATCTCGATGACATCTTCACCGGTGTACGAGTGCGGAGCAGGGAAATACGTCGCAACCACCTGATCGCCGAGGGCATGCGAAAACGTGGCGTGCCGCGGTTGCAGTGGCGCTGCGAGGGTCAGCAGCGCGCCGGCAATCTTTCCAGAAGAAGGCCCGCTGACGCGCACCACCCCGATCCCGCCGCGGCCTGGAGGCGTCGCAATAGCGACGATGGTATCGCCGGTAGAGAAGGACATTTCACTGATACACGTCAGGGGAGAGGGAAGAGGGGAGAGGGAAGATCGGCGCCCTCACTTCCTACCTCTTACTTCTTACTTCCTACTTCTTACTTTCTACTGCTTGCTCATTTGGTCGCCGCGATCGTCACCGTTTTCACCGCCGCGTCGCCGATGCTCTCGGACGTGACGCCGGGAACTTCTGCCACCGCAAGGTGCACCAGCCGGCGTTCGTACGCGTTCAGTGGACCGATGCTTTGATCGATGCCGGACGTCTTCGCCTTCTCGGCAAGAAACTTCGCCATCTGTTTCAGCTCGTTGTCCTTGCCGCGGCGGAAATCCATGCAGTCGACGAGCAGGCGCCGGTCGCCAAGCTGCTTGCGAAACGCGCTGTCGACGATGTGCTGAAGGGCTTGCAGGCCTTCGCCGCGCCTGGCGAGGAGTGTTTCCCCGCCCTCGCCTTCGAGGTTGATGCGGGTTCCGTCCTCGGTCGTCTCGACCTTGGCGACGAGATTGAGGCCCATCTGCCTGGCTACTTGGGTAATGAAATCGGTGACCTGCTGCTCAGCGTCCATGGTTGACTCCTACTCGGCCGCGTCCGTTTTACCTTCTCCCACTTTCTTCATCTGTCGTTCGGCCGGCGTCTTCGGGCTGCGAATCACGGGCGGTCCGATCAGATAGTTCGTCAGCCGCTGCTGCCCGATCACCAGGACGTTGCTCGCGAACCAGTACAGCGCGAGTCCGCTCGGCGACGTGATGAACAAGAACGTGAAGAGGATGGGCATGAACATCATCATCTTCTGCTGCACCGGATCGGCGCCGGTCATCGGCGTCATCCGTTGCTGCACCATCTGCGAGATGCCCATCAGAATCGGTGTCACGTAGTACGGATCGGCCGCCGACAGATCTTTCAGCCAGAAGATGAACGGCGAGCCGCGCAGTTCGATGGACTCGGAAAGCAGTTCGTAGAATGCGATCAGCACGGGCATCGTCAACAGCATCGGGATGCAGCCGCTGGCCGGGTTCACGCCCTTCGCCCGGTACAGCTCCATCATCTCGGTGTTCATCTTCTGACGCGCCGGATCGGTGACCTTCATCTTCGCGTAACGATCCTGAATCGCTTTTACCTGCGGCTGGATCTCCTGCATTTTCCGCATCGACACGAAGCTCTTGTGCCGAAGGGGGAACATGGCCGCGTTGATGATGATGGTGAGAGCGATGATGGACCAGCCGTAGTTGCCGATGAACCCATTCACCCAGTTCAGGACGGAGAGCAGCGGTACGGCCAGAAACGAGAACATGCCGAACCAGATCGCCCGCACCAGTTCCGGATCGGCCTTCTGCAGCGTCCCGAAATGCTTCGGACCGACAAAGAATCTCGTCGACTTCGGCATCTGCGCGTAGTGGATGTCGTAGCCGATGTACTCACGGACGATCGGCGGATTCGATCCGGTCGCCGGCAACGAGAGCGGTTGAAACTCGAGAGCGGCCGCGCCCGGCTTGACGGCGGCCGAGATGAAATAGTGCGTGTCGACGCCGGCAAACTCGTAGGCGCCCTGGTAACGCGGTGTGGCGGCAAGCTTGCTCGACGCGACGCGCGAGACCTGTCCGCCGACGTCGTAGATGGCCTCGGCCAGCCGGACGTTTCTGCCTCCTGGGATGGCCAGGACATCGCCAAGGCCGGGTCCCCACTGAATGGTGGGATTCACCGGCTGGGTTCCATCGGTGACCGACGGCGTGAATTCGACGATGTATGAACTCGGGTCGAAGCGGAACTGCTTGCGAACGCGCAGGCCCGAAGCGTCTTCGTATTCGAAAACAAGCGCCGCCGGAGAAGTCGTGGCATCGACGGAGTCCGGCGTTCCTGCCTGGACCCGATAAAGCGCCCCGTTTACGCGCGCTGTTTTCGCCGCATCATCGAGCTTCAATGAAAACGGCTTGAGCGTATTCGGCGGCATGTCGTGCGGTACGAGATCGACCGGCTTGCCCGCGCTGTCGCGATACTGCGTCAACTGCCAACTGATCAGCGTGGCGCCGCGGTTCGAAAACACAGCGTGAACGAAGCCGTTGTCGACCGCAATCGTCCGCTCGGCGACATCGGCGAGAACGGTCTCGACTGGAGGCAGCGCAGCAGGAGCGGCAGCTGTTGAGGTGGAGGTAGATGGCGCGGAAGTTCCTGCCGCGGACGCCACAGGCTTTGCTGTCTGTTGCGGCGTGGGCGCAGGCACCAGCCACTGATAGGCGGTGAGCACGAGAAAGGCGAGGAGTATGGCGATGAGGAGGCGGCGTTGTTCCATGCTCGGCTTATTTCTCGTGTAGCTGCGGCACGGGGTCGAGCCCCGAGCCGCCGAACGGGTGGCAGCGCATCACACGCTTCAATCCCATCCAGCCGCCGCGCATAGCGCCGTGTGTGGCGATGGCTTCTGCGGCGTATGCCGAGCAGGTCGGCAGATACCGGCACTGTCCCGACAGAAGCGGGCGGACTCCGATCTGGTACGCGCGGACGGCTGCCAGCGCAATGCGGATCGAAACGGGAGTCCTTTGGGTCTGCTGGCTATTCACGTTTAGAAAACCCACCCGACCCCTTTTCGACACGACGAAGGGCCGTAAGGTAGTCGGCTTCAAGGTTTTTCCAGGAGGCGTCCACCATCTCACGGCGTGGAATGACTACTATGTCTATTTCTATCAATGGTTTATGGAGTCTGAATAATTCGCGAACGAGACGCTTCGCCTTATTCCGGACCACCGCATTGCCGATCTTCTGGCTCGCCGCCAGGCCCAAACGGGGTCTGCCGACATCGTTCGCGAGGGCGAAACACGTCATGAACCGGCCCCGCACTCGGCTCCCGCGCTCGAAGACCCTCGTAAACTCCGCTCGACGGCGGAGTGTGCCTACGACGACGAGACGGTTAGCCGTTTGCGACCCTTGGCGCGGCGGCGCTTGAGGACGGTGCGTCCATTCTTGGTGGACATGCGCACGAGGAACCCATGCGTGCGGGCACGGCGCCGTGTATTCGGTTGAAAGGTACGTTTCATCGAAAATCCTTAGGGAAAGTGAGAAAACTCCAATGTGCGAACCTATAATCCTAACGGGGTCGCGCGCGGCGTGTCAACGAACCGCCCGCTGTGCTAGAGTCGCCGTTTCGATCTGTCGCCGATTTCTCCGTGAACCAGGCCGGGCCCCATCATGGAATTTGGTCTCCTCCCAGAGTTTTCCACACCTGTGCAAAAACCTGTGGAAAATGCCGGTGTTCTGACCTTTGGCGCAGAATTCACGCATATTTTAGGGCGTTTTTCGAGGGCGAAAGTCCGCCGACGACGATTTGAAGCCATTCTCCGCGCCGGTAACGAGAATTCGCCTCGTTCCACCGGGCGACGATGAGGCGAAGGTCTGAAAACCGTCATGATTGCCGCCAATATCTGGGACGAAATCCTTTCACGCGTCCAGGCCAAAGTGAACCGCCATAGCTTCTATACGTGGTTCAAGCCCACGTCGTTCGTTCTCGACGATGGACGAAGCGTGACCGTCCGCGTGCCCAACGCCCTCTTCAAGGATTGGATCACGAAACACTACTCCGGCGTTATCGCCGAAGCGCTGGAAGAAATTCACCGGCCCGATGCGCTGGTCAATTTCGTCGCGAGCGGCACACCGGAAGCGGAAAATCCTCCGCCGCAGGCGCCATCCTCCGATCCGCCGGGCGAGCCGGCCGAGCAACTGTTGTCGACGCCTGTTCCGACGACCTCCGCCGCGGGCCTGAACCCACGCTATACATTCGACAGTTTCATTGTGGGGTCGTCGAATCAGTTTGCGCACGCCGCTTGCCGCGCCGTTGCAGAGGCGCCGTCCCGTTCCTACAACCCGCTGTTCATCTACGGTGGCGTCGGTCTCGGGAAAACTCACTTGATGCACGCAATCGGCCACTACGTTCTTCAGCACGATCATAACCTCGCGCTCACCTACATTTCGTCGGAGCGTTTCATGAACGAAATGATCAACGCGGTGCGGTACGACCGCCTGATCGATTTCCGTGAGCGCTATCGGAGCGTGGACGTGCTGCTGGTCGACGACGTGCAGTTCCTGGCGGGCAAGGAAGGGACGCAAAACGAGTTTTTCCACACATTTAATGCCCTTTACGACTCGCAGAAACAGATCGTCCTGAGCAGTGATTGTCCACCCCACGAAATCGAGCAACTCGAAGAGCGTCTGCGGTCGCGCTTCGAGTGGGGCTTGATTGCCGATATTCAGTCGCCCGATCTCGAAACCAAGGTCGCGATTCTGAAGAAGAAAGCCGAAGCTGAATCCGTGCCTCTCCCCGATCCGGTGGCAATCTATATCGCCGGTCGCATCAAGTCGAACATTCGTGAGTTGGAAGGCTCGTTGATCCGATTGATTGCGTACGCGTCGCTGACGGGCCGCGAGCTCTCGATCGAGCTTGCGCAGGAAGTGTTGCGGAACGTGAAGGATCACGAAGAGCGGGCAGTGACGATCGAGCACATTCAGAAGTTCGTCTCCGACTACTACCAGTTGAAGCTCGCCGACTTGAAGTCGCGGAACAACTCGAAGTCGATTGCAATGCCGCGGCAGGTGGCGATGTATCTCTGCAAAAACCTCACTCACGCGTCGCTGCCGGAGATTGGCAGGAGTTTTGGCGGGAAGCATCATTCAACGGTGATCCACTCGATTAAGAAGGTCGAAGCCCTGCGTCTCCGCGACGGACAATTCAACACACTTCTCAACAGTTTTCTCGAAAGTTTCCGGTGAGAAAACACGATTTCCACAGCTCGCCCTGGACCGCGTAAACCGGGGTTGTGGAAGGGTGGAAATTAGGGCGAAAGCCTCCCCTTTGTACGGGGTTCTGTACGACCAGTTATCCACAGAAAAACGAACAGTTTAAATATCTGTAGGATAAGCACTTATACCCTGAATAACTCTTTTCAAACACGCCTTATTCTTGTATACTTCTTTATCTCTTCTTTTCCCCTCTCTAATACAAGAGATCGCGCGGGCCAGAACGCCCGAAATCTGAGGTCAGCCAGCCATGGATCTTGTCGTTAAGAAAAACGACTTACTGAGAGAACTGCAGTTGTTCCAGGGCATCGTCGAGCGGAAGAACACGATTCCGATTCTGGCGAACGTGTTGATGGAAGCCAAGGGCAACGAAATCCGAATGCTGGCCACCGATCTCGAAGTTGGACTGCGGTGCGGCTGTGACGCCACGGTCGAGAAGGGCGGCACCCTGACGCTTCCGGCGAAAAAACTCTACGAGATTGTGAAGGCGTTGCCGGAAACCGAGGTTCGGATTACAGAAGACAAGAACGGCGTGAAGGTTGCCGCCGATCGATTCGAGTCGCGGATGCAGACACTGCCAAAGGAAGATTTTCCTGCGGTGCCGGAGGCGAGCGGCAATTTCAGCGCGACGCTGCCCCGCGAAGCCATCCGCGAGATGGTCGCGAAGACGCAATTCGCGATCACTGGTGAGGACACCCGTTACTTCCTGAATGGCGCGCTCTTCATTCTGGCGCCCACATCGATGAGTCTTGTCGCGACAGACGGACATCGACTGGCCCTGGTGAACGTCGATCGCCCGAAGGACGCCAAGGCGTCGAAGGATGCGAAGGATGCGAAGGAAGACATTCGGGCGATTTTGCCGAGAAAAACCCTCTGGGAGTTGGGTCGCCTGCTGATGGAAGGCGAGGGCGACATCCGGTACGAGCGCGGAGAAAACCACCTCTTTTTCGAGATCGGCGGCCGAATGCTGATTTCCCGGATGATCGATGGCCAGTTCCCGGCATTCGAGCGCGTGATTCCGAAGGGCAACACCAAGCGAATCGAGTTTGAACGCGAGCGGCTGACGAATGCGGTGAAGCGTGTGGCGCTTTTGTCGAACGAACGATCGCGAGCGGTGAAATTTCAGCTCGACAAGGGCAAGGTCGAAGTGACGTCGAGCAGCCCGGAGTTCGGTGAAGCGAAGGAAACACTATCGGTCGACTACGGCGACGGCAACATGCAGATTTGCTTCAACGCCCAATACGTCATGGACTTTCTTGGCGCGGTGAACACAGACAACGTGGTGCTCGAACTGAAAGACGAAACGAGCCAGGCCGTGATGAAGCCCGTCGGCACCGAAGGGTACGACTACACGTACGTCATTATGCCGATGAGGGTTTGAGCGTGGAAATCGAAGAGACCCAGCTCGGTTCGAGCGCCGACTACAGCGCCGACAAGATCAAGGTCCTCGAGGGGCTCGAGGCGGTCCGGAAACGGCCGGCCATGTACATCGGATCAACGGGCCCGGCCGGATTGCACCACCTGGTCTACGAGATCGTCGATAACTCGATCGACGAGGCGCTCGCGGGATTCTGCGATCAGATCAACGCGACCATCCACATCGACGGATCGGTAACGGTCGTCGACAACGGACGCGGCATCCCCGTCGACAACATGCCGAACGGGCGATCGGCTGCAGAGGTCGTGCTGACGGTCCTTCACGCCGGGGGCAAGTTCGATAACGACAGCTACAAGGTCTCCGGCGGCCTCCACGGCGTCGGCGTCTCGGTCGTCAACGCGCTGTCAGCAGCGCTCGATCTCGAGATCTGGCGCGACGGCCAGGTCTATAAGCAGAAATACGAGCGCGGAAAAGCGATCGGCGATCTTGAAGTGACCGGGACGACGAAGAAACGCGGCACGAAGGTCACGTTCAAGCCGGACGCGGATATTTTCGAGACCACCGACTTCAGCTTCGACACGCTCGCTCAGCGACTGCGAGAGCTGGCGTTCCTGAACGCCGGCGTTCTGATCACGCTAGACGACGAGCGCGACGCCAAGAATCACAAATTCCAGTATGACGGCGGCATCATTTCGTTCGTCAAGCATCTGAACAAGAACAAGTCCGCTGTGAACGAGAAGCCGATTTACATGAAAGGCGACCGCGACGGTATCGACGTCGAGATCGCGTTGCAGTGGAACGACGGCTACTCGGAGGCCATCTACGCCTTTGCGAACAACATCAACACGCATGAGGGCGGCACGCACCTGTCCGGGTTCCGCTCGGCGCTGACGCGCACGATCAATTTCTACGCCAGCAAGAACAACCTGGCGAAGGACCTGAAGGAAAGCCTGAGCGGTGACGACATCCGCGAGGGCCTGACGGCCGTCATCAGCGTGAAGATTCCGAGGCCGCAGTTCGAAGGGCAGACGAAAACCAAGCTGGGCAACACCGAAGTGAAGGGCATCGTCGAGGCGGTCGTGAACGACAAGCTGGGTTCGTTTCTCGAAGAGAACCCGGCGATTGCCAAACGGATCATTGGCAAGACGGTCGATGCGGCCCGCGCACGCGACGCGGCGCGGAAAGCCCGAGACCTCGTGCGCCGCAAGGGCGCGCTTGAAGGCGGCGGTCTGCCCGGCAAGCTGGCGGATTGCCAGGAGCGCGATCCGGCCAACAGCGAGATCTACATCGTCGAAGGCGAGTCGGCAGGCGGATCAGCCAAGCAAGGGCGCGACCGGCGCTTCCAGGCGATCCTGCCGATCAAAGGCAAGATTCTGAACGTCGAGAAGGCGCGCTTCGACAAGATGCTCGGCAGCGACGAAATCAAAACGATGATCGCGGCGCTCGGGTGCGGCATCGGGCAGGAAGATTTCGACATCGCGAAGCTGCGCTACCACCGCGTCATCATCATGACGGACGCCGACGTCGACGGATCGCACATCCGGACCCTGCTGCTCACGTTCTTCTACCGGCAGATGCCGGAGCTCATCAACAACGGCTATGTCTATATCGCGCAGCCGCCGCTCTTCCGCGCCAAGCGCGGTAAGGGCGAGACCTACATCAAAGACGAGCGCTCGCTCGAGTCGTACTTGATCCGGCGCGCAACGGAGTCGCGCGCGGTCAGAATCAAGGGCCGCGAGATTGCGGGATCGGATCTCGAGGCGCTGCTGCACCGGCTGATGACGTACCGGAAGTACCTGCGAGTGG
>JAMQPK010000057.1 GCA_023717525.1 Vicinamibacterales bacterium
CGCTTCAAGCGGTATTCGCAGGGCATACCTATACGAGAGGAAGCACTTCGACGATGTCGCCGATTTTGACGCCGTCGCGGATCATTTCCGTTCGCCGGCCGTAGAGCGTTCGCGGCTCGCGCATCCAGAACACGCCCATCATTTCCGGGTTCGGCGTCACCGCAAAGAAGGCTTTCGGCCGGCTTTCGTACTTCACGCCGCCATCGCGAAGGAGCCTTCCCAGGGGCACGTCGTTCTTGAGAATCTGGCGGCGGATGCGCTCGGCGAACGCGCCGACCTTGATGCGAATCGCGCCCATCTCCACGGGCCGGCCTGTGTATTCCTGCGCCAGCAGCACTCTGCGGAAATACCATGGGCCGCTCGTAAACGTTGCCAGCGGCCGCAACGCGACACGCCCGCCAAAATGCCGCTCCAGGGTCAAGGTCATGTCGGTGGTGTGCACGAGGAGCGAGCGATATGGGAGCGGAATACTGTCCGCGTCGATCCGCTCGACGTGCGGCAACTCCACGCCCGATCGCGCGTAGACGAAATCGAGCGGAAACAATAACCCGTTGGTCGTCACTCGAGTACGGTGTCTCACGTGTACCGGATGCCGGTGTGTTGAGGTTGAAAGAATCTCGGAAGCAGCGAATCGACGCGCAACAAGCCAGCCCGAGTGAGCGCAACCATCTCCTTGTTGGACTCAGCGAGGAATCCGTCATCGGCAAGGGATGTCAGTGGCTGCTGGAACCGTTCCAGAATATCGACGCCGTACTTCGTCGCAAAGTACGGCGGGCGGACCTGGCCCAGCTTCAGCTGAAGGACAAGCTCGCGAATGAGGCGTTCTTCCGAATCCGGGCGGTACGCCCGGCTCAGCGGCAGCACGCCCTCCCTCACCTCGGCGCTGTACTTCTCCCACGTGTCGAGGTTCTGCATGTGGACGCCGTTGATATGTCCGAACGACGCGACACCGAGCCCAGCGAGATCGGCGCCCTGCCACAAGCGATCGCGGTAGATGAATTTTGTGCGCTCGGGGTCCTTTACGGCGGTGTACGCACTGCCCACGGTGTACCCAGCCTTCTGCAGCGCGTCAAACGCCTCGTCTACCCAGCGGCGCTTGGTTGCCCAACTGGCTACATGCTCCTGAAAGCGTCCGGTGCCTTTCAGCACGTCGTTGCTGATGGTCGTGTTGAACGGCAGTTCCATCTGATAGATGGTGACGCTGTCGGCTCCAAGCTCGATCGTCTTCTGAATGCAGCGTTGCCAGTTTTCCTCGGTCTCGCCGAGCATTCCTGCAATCAGATCGATGTTCACCTGCGGGAACGCCAGTGATTGCGCAAACTGGTACGCTCGAAGTATTTCGGCCGAGCGGTGGGCCCGGCCGTTCAACTCGAGAATGTGATCGTCGAAGTTCTCAATCCCAAGGCTGAGTCGCGTGACACCGAGCGAACGGATCGCGGCGAGCTTGCTTTCCGTCAGCGTGCCTGGCTCGCACTCGAACGTCACTTCCTCAGCGGTGCTCCAGGATGTTGTCGCGGTAAGCCGCCGCACGAGCCCCTCGAGCTGCCGCACGGATAAAAAGGACGGTGTGCCACCGCCGAAGTACACGAAATTCAACGGACGCCCGTTGATCGCAGGATGGGTGTTGTAGATCTCCCACTCGCGGGCCATCACGTCGAGGTATTCCTCGACTTCCTGAGCGTTCCTGTCGGTGTAGACGCGGAAGTAGCAGAAGTGGCAGCGTTTTCGGCAGAACGGTACGTGCAAGTAGAGCCCCAGGGGCACTGCGGCAGCCGGCGAGCTCAGCGCTGGCAGCGCGTGGCGCTCGACAGCGTCGGCCGTCCACACCGAAAACGGAGGATAGTTGGCGACAAAGTAGCTGCCGACCTCCGTCTCTTCGACCGCCGCCCCGCGACCGTGTTCGACCATCCGTACCTAATATAGCCTACCGTTCACCGTTCTCCGTCTACCGTTGGGCACACGCTTGGAGTTCCGACGGTTGACGGAGAACGGTAAACGGTTCGTCAGTTCAGCGTCCAGAGCGCCAGCGTGTCGATATCGCGCACGAAGATCCGGTTGCCGGAAATCGCCGGCGCTGGCCACGTCGCGCTGTCGGCCACCGTGTACGTTTTCAGCGGCTCGAATCCTCCCGGAGTACTCCTCGCAACCATCAGCTGCGCGTCGTCCTTCAGCACAAAGAGCAGGTCCCCGGCGCGGACAATTGCCGCGTTGCCGGCCTGACGCGGTTCGGACGTCCAGAGTGTCTTGCCGGACTTCGCGTCGGCCCAGAAGAACTGCCCGCTGTTCAGCGGCGACAGAGAGAAGACCGCGTCGCCAACCAGCACCGGGTTGCTGAACGACATCTGGATTGCCGGGTTCTCCCATGTCAGGTCGGCCGCCCATTGATTGTTGCGCTTTGCCACCGTAAAAGCCGTGAGAGGCTTGCCCTGTCCGGACACAATCAAGGTGCGACCGCCGTACAGGAGCGGTGTAATCGAGTTGGTCGTCGACCGCGCTTCGAACGGCACGCTCCAGAGAAGCGCGCCTGTCGCCGCTTCGACGCCGACCAGGCTCTTCTGCGAGAACGTAATCACCTGTCTCGTGCCGTCGATGTCGACGATGATCGGCGAACCGTAGCCGGGTCCGTCGCCTTTCCAGCTCCACTTCTCGGCACCTGTCGCCGGGTCGAACGCCGTCAACGCACCCTGATTGTTCCCGCCGACGTGAAGGATCATCAATCCGCGATCGACAATCGGCGATTGCGCGGTGTGGAACGTCTGCTCGACTGGCGGCACGGGCTTCTGCCACAGCTGCTTGCCCGTCGCAGCATCGAACGCCGTGACGATGCCGCTCATGCCCATGGTGAAGATTCGTCCGCCGGCAAACGCCGGAGTCGATTTGGGTCCAGGACCGTGACGCGCCGTTGATGAGTTCATCTTGAATGGCGCTGCGTAGCTCGACTCCCAGATCACTTTGCCGCTCGCCGGATCGATGGCCCGCAATACCTCGTTGTCTTCCTGGCGAGAGAACGCGTAGAGCCGATTCCCGACGACGAGCGGGGTCGCATACCCCGTCCCTATCTGAATCTTCCATCGCTGCGTCAGCGTCTCGGGCCAGCTCTTCGGCTCGGTGAACCCCAGCAACGTGCCGTCCCGGTTTGGACCACGCCATTGCGGCCAGTCTGCCCCCGCATTCTGCCCTGCCACGACGGCCGAGAAACCGGCGTAAAGAATGATCCCTGCGAGCGAGATGTGTCGAAGTCTCATGGTCTCCTCAATTTCACTCTGCGCGTTCACTCTGCGCGAAGCGCCGGCAGCAACGGCGACCGAAGAGCTGCCACCGTGGCGCCGACCGACGCGATCAACCCCGTCACCAGCACGCCAAGGAGAAGCATCCCCAGCGTGCGAATGGACACCTGTCCACCACGATCAAGGAGCGCAGGCGCAATCGCGAGCAGCGCCGACAGCGTTCCTGCCGCCAGTCCGCAGATCAGCAGAAAGACGTTTTCCGCCACGACCATCGCGAAGAAGTCCGCTTGACGGTACCCGAGCGCACGAAGGAGCGCAAGCTCGCGGCGCCGTTCCAGCACGTTTCGGAGTAGCACTGCGCCGAGGCCCACGGTACCAAGTATGAGCCCGAGCGAGCCGAGCATCTGAAAAGTTGAGAGATAAGTATATTCAACACGGTGGAATCCGGCGAGACGGTCGGCGGTTGAGGCAACATCGACACCAAAGTCGGTGAGCCGTGACTCGAGAACGGTGGTCACGCCCGCCTCTCGTTCCCGGGCGACGTCCACGAGAAAGAAGCGATATCCCTCCCATTCAGGAAACGTACGAACGAACGGCCCTTCCGCCATCACAAGTTCGCCCTGGAAAATGCTGTCGCGCAGCGCCCCGACGAACCGCAGGCGCACCGGCCGATCGGAGGTGCCTGGCAGCACGAGGTCGTCCCCGAGCTTCGCGTGGAGGACATAGGTCATTGAATTCGCGTCGGCGATGACAGGAATGGCGCCATCGGGGAGCTCACGGTCGAGGAGCAACCAGGGATTCGCGGTCTCTTCGGGCGTACTCGCCGCGGAGCTCTCGAAGGCAAACCGGCCGGCGTTGACGAAATCTGGCGAGGCCCCGAGGATGCGCGGGTTTTTTGGTTGATAGAGGTTCAGGCAGCTTGTGTCATCCCCCGGCCGGACACGAAAGCGCGTGAATCGTACGCCTGCCAACTCTTCGGCAGACAGGTTCATCGCGTCCCGACCGGACGCGTCGTTGAGATCGTGAACGATCGGCAGGAGCGACTCAACGAGCAACGGGTAGCCGCCGGCCCCAGAGTGACGGTCGAGCGATGCTTCTCCGCTGTCACGCTTGAAGGCCTCGAGCGCCACGACCACGAATGTCGCGAACGCGATCAGCGCGATACAGAGTACGCTTCGCGCCTGACGGAATGTGGCGTTGCGGAATCCGAGCCGCCAGATCGGCCACCAGCCGTGCCCCTGAAGCATTCGATGACGGCCGCTCCGCAGCCACACGGCGGCCAGGCACAGCATCGTCCCGAGCGCCGCGGCGCCGGCACCGAAGAACCCGGCCACGCGGCCGACGCTCCCGGCCTCGGCGCCGCCGACCAGCACCACCGCGAGCAGCCCCAGGACGACGGACGCCGCCAGGAGGGGCCTGGTGTTCGATCCCATCGCAGCACCTGGAAGCAGTCCCGCGCCAGTCAGCAGACGCCGGCTGGACAAAGCGGCGAGCGATCGCAACGACCACCAGATGCACACGACGGAAACCAGAACGCCAGCCACTGCTCCGGCCGCAAGCGAGAACAGATCGACGTGCAGCGTGAGCGAGGTCGTGCCGACTGCATCAACCCACCACGTCCGCAGCGCAAGCATGATCGCCGCGCCATAGGCGATCGCACCGCCCATGCCGAGAATTCCGCCGGCGACCGAGAGTACGATCGCCTCGACCACGAACAGCCTGCGAATCGCAGCTGGATCAAACCCCAGCGCCTGAAGCAGCCCGACTTCACGCAGCCGCTGCTCGATGCCCAGCTTGAAGAACAACGCTGCCAGCAGCAAGGCGGACGCGACGAGAAACATGCTGAAGTACGTGAAGTATTCACCGAAGTCGGTCGCGCCCTCGGACGCCGCAAGGCTCTGTGCCCGCGCGTCGACAACAGAAAGCCCCATTCCGGCGGGCCTCGTCTGTGCTCTGAGCGCGCGGCCGTACTGGTTCAACGCGTCAGGCAGGGGCATGCCGTCGGGCGGGCGGATGCGAACCGCCGTCTGCGATCCGAAGCGTGAACGCCAAAGCTGCCGTCCGGCATCGATCGGAATGAACGCCTTCGGTGTCGCGCGATAGGTCTTCCAGTAGTCTTCGTCTGCCGGCCGAACGCGCCGCAAGTCGATCGGGAAGGGCGGATCCCAATCTGCCAGGCGATCGGAATCAGTGATACCGGGATACTCCGGCACGAGATCGCGATCGGCGGCAGCGCCCTCAATCGGGACAATTTCGGCCACGCGGAACTCCGCTCGTCGCGTGGCCAAACGGCCTTCGGTTTCCCACACGTAGTAGTCGACTGAAACCACGTCTCCTGCCCGAGCGCTGAGCGCGTTCGCAGCCCAGGTGTTGAGGACGATGGGATCGGCTTCGGGCTTCGGGCTCTCGGCTTTTGGCCCGTCCCGCAGTCCCACCGTCCCTAAGTCGAGGGCAGAGATGACGGAGTACGGGATTTCGCGATCGCCGGATCGAATGGTGTTGGCCAGATACGTAAGCGTCGGCAGCGCCTTCATCCCGAGCTGCCCGGCGACGCTCTCAGCCGTTGCTGCCAGGCTGTCGCTGAGCATCGCGCTGCTGCTCTCGAGTGAAAGGCTTTTCTGGCCGTCCAACGCGCGCAGCCTCAACCCCATGTCTTCAAGCAGGACGACCTCGTCCAGAATGCTCGCGAGATCGCGCGCGTCGCCTCCGCCCGCCGGCGCCCGCGCGTCAAGCAGAATCGCGTTCACTTTGTCCTGCTGAGCGAGAACCACCTGCATGCGGCGCAACGGCACAAAGATGGCGCGGATCGAGCCCTGCCGCGGGCTCAACGAGAACTCGCCGAGATCTGTTGCTGGCAGAACCCGGCGAACGGTCAGCCGGACCGTTCGCCCGACGTCTTCCTTCCCGCCATACAGCGACTCCGTCGGGATCGCCGACGCGTTCTCAATGCGAAGCAGAACCGACTGACCCGATGACGTCTCGATTTCGCGAGCCAACGCTTCGCTGATGAGCGCGTCGTTGCCTTCAGGCCCGGCTACTTTCTCCAAATGGTGAAATTTCCAGAATCGATCGTCCACGGCGTACACCTGGACGCGCGATGCGCGGCGGCTGCCAGCCTGGTTGCTCACAAAACCTTCGAGCGCGATCAGTGGCACGGCTGCCTGGAACGTTTCCGCAAACCTGCCGTGGGAAGCGACGTCGCTTGCCAGCTGCGCTCGAAAGAAACCGGACGACAGGATGACGTCGTCTGTCTCGCCAAGGCGCTGCACAACCAGATCGCGCAGGCTCGCGCGGACGGACACGCCGACGGTGAGCGCGCCTGCCAGCACGGCAACCGCAATCCCGACACCTGCCACCACGGCAAGATTCGTTCTCCAATAGTGTCTGAGACTGCGGAGAGGAAGGGAGGCCGTGCGCACAGTCAGGCTACCCAATGCGTTGGAGCCGTCGATCGGTGAGCTCGAAGCGTACCGGGAATCTTGCCGCCAAATCCGCGCTGTGCGTGACAACGATCAGCATTGCACTCTGCTGTTCCTGCAGCTCCAGCAGCAACGACGCCACGTTGTCGGCCGATGCGCGATCGAGATTGCCTGTTGGCTCGTCGCACAGGAGCAGCCTCGGCCGGCGCACGAGCGCACGTGCCAATGCAACCCGCTGTTTTTCTCCACCGGACAGCTGTGCTGGAAGATGATCGAGACGCGGCGTCAAACCGACGTGATCGATGAGCGCTCGCGCATGAGCCAGCGCGCCGGCATCGGAGCACCCGACGAGCGTCGGCACCATGACATTCTCCAGGACACTGCACTGCGGCAGCAGGCAGTGATCCTGAAATACGAAACCGATCTCCTTGTTACGGAACGCCGCGAGTGCTTTCGGCGCGAGGTCAAATGGATCCTGTCCGTCGAGGCGCACGGCTCCAGTAGTGGGCGACTCGAGCGTTCCCAGAATGTAGAGCAGCGTGCTCTTGCCGCTGCCCGATGGTCCCATGATGACGGCGGCATCGCCGGGCGAAAGCGACAGGGAGACATCCGAGAGAACGTCGACTGGGCCTTGTGGGCCTTCGTACGCCTTACCGATGCCGGTGACGGTCAGCACATCGTCCTCGTGTAAGCCTCCAGCATCCGGTCGGCGGAACGGCTGACGCTGTAGTGTCGTCGAACGCCGTCAAATCCATTCGTGCCCAGCTCCGCACGACGCGCCGGATCCTTCCAGAGATCGTAGATCGCGCCTGCCAGGTGACCAGCACTGCCCGGTTCGACGAGCACGCCGCCTGATGTCTTCGCAATCATCTCCGTGAAGGCTCCGTGTCCCGGCTGAACGACCGGCACCCCGCACGCCATCGCCTCGAGCAGGAACAAACCCTTCGGCTCCACGTAAGACGTAGGCACTGAGAAGACGTCGAGATGCCGCAGGAACTCGATCTTCTGTTCGCGATTCAGCAGCCCTCTGTAGTGAAACTCGGCAGTAAGCCCTGCATCCCGCAGCCGACGCTCCGCCTCGCGGAGATAGCCTTGCTGATCGGACGCCATATATCCCGCGACCTCCAACTGCGCGCGATCGACGCCCGGCCGCCGCCGAAACTGCACGTAGGCATCGCACAGCCGCTGAAGCCCCTTCTCCGGGGCAATCCTCGCCAGGTAGCCAACCGTGAACGGCCGGGACGGCGAATCGACTCTCTTCGAAAAACCTTCCAGATTGATCCCGAGCGGCACGACGTCGATCTTTTCCGATGGAATCGACAGGTACGTCGCCATGAAGGCCGCGTAGTACTCGCTGACGGCCGTGAATCGATCGACGTACGGAATATGCCCTCGAATCAGCTCGATCGCCTGACGGCGATACTCCGGCGTTAAACCATCAAGGAACAGATCTTCCCCCTGCAGCGTGCAGTGAACGGGCCTCTTCAACTCGCGGGCAATTGGTTTGGCGAGACTGGCCAGCAGCGCGTTCGGAAGCTGAACGACGTCTGGCGGGGGCTCCGTCTTGAGCCAGTGCAGCAGCTTGTCGAATTCCCTTCGCTGAAACCCGTCTTCGCCTTTGAGCGTTGAAACCGTCATCTCACCGAGCGAACGCGGATCCGTGGAGAGCGATCCCGATGTGGCAGCCTTGATGAGCCACGGCGAATCCAGCATCCTGTCGACGAGCGCCGGCGCCCACCGAAAGAACGCGGCCTGCTGCTGCAAGTACACACTGATGCCGCCGAAGAACACGCGTCGCTCGCTGACGTTCGTCTCGTCGGTCAGCGTAGGCGTGTAGAGCGGGACCAGCAGCACATCGTGGCCGCGCGACTTCAACTCGGCGGCGAGCGCGTTGTCTCGCAGGCAGCTCCCGCAGTACATCCCCGCAGCGCCGGCCGTCAGGAAGAGGATGTTCACATGCTGCTGGCGCTCTGCAACGCACGGGGACGATACAGAAAATCGACGATGTTGCCTTCGTGAGGTTGCAGCCAGTTGAGGCGGATCGTGGGAATCGGGCCGAAGTTCAGGCGATCAACGTGAGTAGCATCGAGCAACGACCGCTTGAGCTCCGGCTTTCCGGTAATCGCCGAACAGACCAGCGTCGGCCCGATCGCGTCGAGCATCTTCGCTTCCGGGCACTCGACGACCGTGACAAACGGAAACATGTACTCCTTGGCAGCGATGGCCGCCTCCGGCGAGTCGCAATGGACCACGGTCGGCATCAAGTACTCGGCGCGGCCGTTTTTCACGACGCGTGAACCGTCGCGATATTTTGCCGTGTAATCCGACACGCCAGGCGCCTTCAGATCGGCATCGATCGCCTGAGAAATTGCGTCGGCCATGCCAGGTACGGTGAACGCCGCCAGGCTCGCTTTGGGATCGTCCGGCGGCAGGGCCTCGATCGCCGCGAGACGCTTGGCGATCGCTTCTGCGATTTCACGGGTGTGGCGACTTGCCCAGATGCCGGAGCAGTTGATGCAGCCGCGACCGCTGTTCAGGAACACGCTGTCGACCATCACATCGAGATAGCGTTCCCAATCGTCGACACAGTCATCGCCGAACAAAATCTTCGAGAATCCCGGCCCGTGCACCTGCACGTGAGGATTCCCCTTGTAACGATCGACGGTCGCCGTGCCTCCAAAGATTAGACTTCGTCCGCACGCGGAAACGACGGCGGCGCCGACTTCCGCCTCCCCTGGATAAATCGAGATCGCTTCGCGCGGAATGCCGGCCTGAAAAAACGCCTCGGCGACCCTGTACGGCGTCCATGGCTCCTGCGGCCCTGGCTTCAGCACCAGTCCGATCTGCATCGGAATAATCGGCAGCCACAATGTGTGAACACCGGGAGAATTTGACGGCAGCACCAGGCCAAGCACCGGACTCTGTGCTTGATAGCTGATGGGTACCCCGTTCTCCTCCCCGTAGCCGCTCGTCAAGACATTCAGATCCAGCCCACGCGTGAGCGACTTCAAGATGCTGCCCATCTCGCCCAGCACGAACTGGTTCTTCTTCATGTTGCCGCGGCACAGAACTTCAGGAAGCCCGGTGCTTGCCGACTGCTGCCTCACGAAATCGTCCGGCGTCTGGCTGCCGTCGCCGATCGGCAGCTCGGCGTTCATATATAAGTCGCCGGCGATCTTCATGCGGGCGATGAGTTCGTCGATGGGAATCCGGCGGAGCGCCTCGCGCGCGCCTGACGCCTTTCGCATGTCGCGCTGAATGAGCCCGGCGTTCGCCCGGCTGACTTTGGCAATCGGCTCGCCGGTGAGGAAATGCACGACCTCATCGGTATCCATGCTCGAATACGGTTGCCCCCAACGGAGGGCGGGGATGTTGATCATCAGGTCCTTGGTCCTTGGTCCTTCGTCCTTGGTCCCACCTTCTACCTTCCACTTTCCACTTCCTACCTTCTCAGTACACCCCCACCGTAGTTGTCGCCGCGAATCCGCGGAACGGACGCACGCCGCTGACGCCGTCCCACGGATACTTCGCGCACGGAGCCTCGCGCTCTCCCTCATCTCGCTCGAGGAAGCCCGGCACAAAGAACTCTTTGGTGAGCGTCGTCAATTTCACGCGGCCGGTCTGCCCGTAGTCCACGACCTTCGCCGCGTCCTCAAGGTCGACCACCTCGATCACTGCGCGGGGCTGCGGCGCGTGATACGTGATTTTGTAGTTGTTCCCGGGCCCCGTCGGGGCGCTCGCCGCCAGACCCATCAACGTGTTGCCATAGGTCGGCGTCATGTACGCACCATCGAGCAGCTCTTCGTGGGCAAACCGGTTCCACTGCGGCGTAAACTCCGTGCCGCCGGAAAAAATCCCGGTGATACCGGCCTGCCGGATCGTGGTGCCCATCGACTCGAGTCGAAGCGCGAGAGATTCGAGCAGCTTGGGCGTCGTGAACATGCAGCGGATGTCGTGGCCGGCCTGCAGAATCGACACTGCCTGATCAATCACATGAGCCTTGTAGGCCTCCAGTTGATCCATTGCGCCCTTTTTGATCAGCTTGATCACCCAACGCGGATCCAGATCGACGCAGAACGAGATGCCGCCACGATGTTGAGCGAGGTGCTCGACGGCCAGCCTGAGCCGGCGCGGTCCTGACGGCCCGAGCATCAACCAATTTGACCCGGGCGGGAAATATTCGTCGGGCAGCGTGCGGCTGAACAGCTCGTAGTCGGTCCGGAAATCCTCGAACGCCACGCGCGTCTTGGGGATGCCCGTCGTGCCACCTGTCTCGAACACATAGACCGGCTTGCCGGCATATCCCCTGGGGATCCAACGTTGGACGGGCCCGCCGCGCAGCCACTCGTCCTCGAATGGCGGGAAGCGCGACAAGTCGCTGAACCCCTGAATCTCGCGGCGGGGATCCCACCCCAGCTTCCCTGCATAGTCCAGCCAGAATGGCGAACCGCTCGCCGGATCGAAGTGCCAGGCAACAATCTCGCGAACGTGTGCGTCGAGTGCCGTCCGCGCCTCGCGAGCGCGAAGGGCAAGGTCTGCTGGGGTCTGCGTCTCCGACTTCATAAGCGCGTAGTATATTCTCACCAAATCCACAGATGAGACCATGGCCTGCAGCTGCCGCGGTGGCTCTGCTCTACGCCCTTCACCAGGATTTCTGGCTCTGGCGTGAGGCGCGACCGTTGGTCTTCGGTTTTCTTCCGATAGGCCTTTTCTATCACGCCGCGTACACCGTCGCCTCCTCGGGCGCACTCTGGCTGCTCGTCAGGTCTGCGCCTCCGGCGATCGACGAATGATCCCCGCTCTCGTCGTCTTTGCCTACCTGGCGGTCGTGCTGTACATCGGCATCTTCGCGTTCCGCATATCGCGGCGGAAGAACGATGCCGAAGACTACTTTCTGGCGGGCCGGTCGCTTGGTCCTACCGTGTTTCTGCTGTCGTTGTTCGGGACAAACATGACGGCGTTCTCCATCCTCGGGGCGTCTGGCCATGCGTTCGCCAACGGGATTGTCACCTTCGGGCTGATGGCGTCCTCCTCGGCCCTGATCATTCCCGTCGGCATCTTCGTAATCGGCAAGCGGCTGTGGGCCCTCGGGAAACGCAACGGCTTCATCACGCCCGTTCAGATGTTCCGCGATCGATGGGAATGCCGCCATATCGGGACGGTGATTTTCGCCGTGCAGGCAGTGCTGCTCGTGCCCTACATCATCATCGCGGTGATGGGCGGCGGGACGACGCTGCTGGCGATTTCCGGAGGTGTGATCCCCTACTGGCTCGGCGGCTTGATCGTGTCATCGGTGGTCATGAGCTACGTGTTCCTCGGCGGTATGCGCGGCACGGCGTGGGTCAACACGCTGCAGACGGTCCTCTTCCTGCTCTTCGGCACCATCGCCGTCGTGGTGATCGGCCGCGGGATGGGCGGATTCAGCGAGGCGATGGAAGCAATGCTGGCGTCGCCGGTCACGGCGCCGCTGCTGACTCGGGAACGTGTATCGCCTCTGTACTTCTTCAGTTACACATTCATCCCTCTCTCATCGATCGCCTTTCCACATATCTGCATCTTCTGCCTCACTGCGCGCAGCGGTACGTACTTCCGCAAGACGGTCGTGCTGTATCCGATCTGCATGCTCTTCATCTGGCTGCCGTCGGTGTTTCTTGGCGTCGTGGCCAATCAAGCGAAGGCGCTGCCGGCGATCGAGACGAAACTCGAGGCCCGTGCGCAGCTTGCAACGCAAAGCGCCGCGCTGTCGCCGGACGATCGGGCCCGCCTGCGCGCCCAGGCATCAGGGGACGATGTAATTCTGAAATTGGTGGAGGGGTATGCTCCCCTCTGGCTCGCATCGCTGCTCGGCGCGGCCGTGATGGCCGCCGTGATGGCGAGCGACTCGCAGATTCTCGCGTTGTCCACGATGTTCACCGAGGATGTCTTCGCGTTCTATCAAGGCACCGCGCGATTCGGGCAGGCGGTGCAGGTCTTAACGGGCCGCGCGTTCGTGATTCTGGTGACGATTGTGGCCTACGTGATTGCGCTGCGCCTGCCACAATCGATCTTCGACGTCGCCACTCAATATGCGTTTGCGGGGTACGCCGCGCTCGCCCCGCTCCTTGTCGCCGCACTCTTCTGGAGAAATAGCACGCGCTGGGGCGCGCTCGCGAGCACGCTCTGGACGGCGGCCGCCGTCGCCGCCGTCGCCGCCTGTCAGACGCTGATTCCGGCGCCGCCGCCCGGCTCGGAAGTCGTCGTCTGGTCGCTGAACGATGTGCGCATCATTACTCGTGGAGCGGCCGGCACGCTGGTGCTCGGGCTGCTTCCGGTCGTGCCGATGACGATCGTGTCGGGATTCCTGATGATCGCTGTGTCGCTCGCTACTCTGTCCGCGTCGAAGCCCGGCGCCGTAACCCTCGCGAGGTATTTTCGATGACGAATCGGCTGACACCCGTGCAATGGCTGATCTGCGGGATTGCCGCAATCGGTTTTGCATTTGATATTTACGAAATTCTCATGCTGCCCCTGATCGTGCGCCCCGCGCTGCTGGAACTGACCGGCGCGGCGCCCGGCTCCCCGCCGTTTCAGATGTGGGTCGGCCGGCTTTTCTTCATTCCGGCGTTTGCCGGCGGCGTGTTCGGACTGATTGGCGGATATCTGACCGACCGCCTCGGGCGCAGGCGCGTGCTCACCTACAGCATCCTTATTTACGCTGTGTCGGCATTCGCGTCCGGGTTTTCGACGTCGATCGAAATGCTGCTGGTGCTGCGGTGCTTCGTTTTCATCGGCGTCTGCGTGGAATTCGTCGCAGCGACCGCGTGGCTCGCAGAGCTATTCACGGAGCCGAAACGCCGTGAAAAAGTGCTGGGCTACACGCAGGCGTTCTCGTCGATCGGCGGCATACTCGTCGCCACGATCAACGGATTGTGCGTGGCTTACGCCACGCATCTGCCGGCCATCGGCGGGTTCGGCTTCGCCATCGCCGACCCGCACGCGCCGTGGCGTTACACGCTGATGTCGGGCGTGCTGCCGGCGATTCCGCTTATCCTGATTCGGCCGCTCCTTCCAGAATCGCCGGCGTGGGAACAGAAGAAGGCTGCGGGAACGCTGCGGCGCCCCAGCATTGCGGCGCTGTTCTCCCCGGAATTCCGCCGGACGACGATTGTCACGACGATCATGTTCGCGATGGCGTACGGCGCGGCGTTCGGCGCCATCCAGCAGATTCAGCAGATTGTGCCCGGCCTTCCGGAGGTCCGCAGCATGACGCAGGGGCTGACACCTCCGCGCGCGGGGCTCGTCACTCAGGAAGTCGCGGCGAACGTCACCAAAGTGCAGGAGATCGGCGGGCTCGTTGGCCGGGTCGTGCTTGCGTTCGTCGCCGTCATTATCGTCAGCCGCCGCAAGCTGATACGCCTGTTTCAGATTCCTGGCCTGATCGTGATGCCGCTGACGTTCGCGGTGGCTGCGACGACCAGCCTGAGCTGGCTCTACCCGGCGATGTTCCTCGCAGGGTTCTTCACCGTTGCGCAGTTCAGTTTCTGGGGCAACTACCTGCCGCGGGTCTATCCGACGTACCTCCGAGGAACCGGCGAAAGCTTCGCCGCCAATATCGGAGGTCGCCTGATCGGTACATCGTTCGCGTGGTTGACCGCGACGCTCGCCGTTACGGCGGACCGCGCTTATGCGCCGACGAAGATCGCGATGGTAGCCGCGGCGGTCGGATTTTCAGTCTATCTCGTCGGCTTCATCGCGAGCTTCTGGCTGCCGGAACCGAGCGCGGAGACGTTGCCCGACTAGTGCATCGGCGATTGGGTGATAGGTGAATGGGTGATAGTGAATGGGTGATTTGATTCCGTATTTCCTATTACCCAATCTCCTATCACCCAATCTCCAATTCTCAAAGTCGCACATAGGCGTTGTGATGCGTTTTGACCAGGATGCGTCGCGTGACGAGCGCTTCGAGAATGGCCGCGCACGTCGTTTCGTCGAGGCCCCAGAGCCGTTGAATCTGCGGCTCGGTCAGGTGCAGCCCTGGCATATCGCGGTACTCCGCCTGAATGCGCATCACCCAGGTGGTGAATTCATGCTGTTGAGACATATCACACCTCTCATGTGCCTACGGACGAGCGATCTCGCGCCCTTCAGTCCCGGACTCCCAGATGTCCGTCAAGCGATATTCGGTTTCGTGATGCGTGAACGTCAGAACTGGCGTGTCGCCGGCTGGGTCGTGCCCCGTCGCCGGCTGGGTCACCACAAATATGGCCGCCTTCACGCCTTTGTCTCCGTGGATAAGGATCACCGACGGATCAGTGGCGTCGCTCTCGAAGCGATACTGACCAGCCGGCAGCGTCCGGCCGTTCACAACGAACGCAAATGGAACCTTCACGTCCAGTTCATCGGCTCGTGCCGTGCCGACGCCGAATACGAGGAACCCGCCCGCCAACAGACACGACGTTTTCATGATCGACTTCATAACTGAGCCTCCTAGTAGTGATTTGACGTGGGCAACGTGAAGCCAAGATGAGCCGAGCATTAAATATCGTTAATGACGCAGGAGCACCCCATGCGCAAAGTCCTCGCCGGCGCTCTTTTGATCGCTGCCGTCAGCACGCTCGGCGATCTCATCTGGGCCGGATTGCACCTGCGCCACAGACCGCTTTATGGTCTCAGCCACGGAACGCTTCTTTTTCTCTGCATCGGGCTCTACCTCGGAGCGCTCGCGAGGCAGCCCCTCGCCGGAGCCGTTGCAGGCGCTGTCATCGGCCTGCTGGCGGCGGGCAGCTTCTACGTGCTGGCACCTATCGCAGGCTACTCGGTGATGTTCGCGGTGTGGGCCTTTGTGTGGCTGGCGCTGGCTGTGCTGGCCGGACGGATGCTCAGAAGGCCGCCTCCGCTGACGTGGGGTGAAGTACTCGCTCGAGGCATCGGCGCTGCCATCGGCTCGGGTGCCGGGTTCTATCTGATCTCGGGAATCTGGCGGCCCTTCAATCCTCAAGGGTGGGACTACGCCGTCCACTACGTCAGCTGGACAATCGCGTACTTACCCGGGTTCGTATCCTTAATCTACAATCGGCAATCCAACAACAATCTTCAATCTTCAATGTGACAATCTTCAATTTATCCGAAGCAGTACAGCCTTCCGTCGTGAGTACCGACGATGAGCCGGCCCGCTGCCACGGCGGGGGACGCCGAGATGGCCGCGCCGGCGTCGAATTCCCACACCTTTCCGCCCTTCAGCAGGTCAAGCTCGTACAGACGGCCGTCGCTCGACCCGATGAATACGCGCGTGCCGACGATGGCCGGCGATGATTCCACGCGGGCGTTGGTCATGAATGTCCAGCGCGCCTTCCCCGTCTTCACATCAAGCGCATGAACCATCTTGTCGCGCCCGCCGAGCACGACTGTGCCCTGGCTGACGGCGGCCGACGAATAGAACGGGAAGAGCCGCTCCGGATGGCGATACTGCCAGAGCAGCTTGCGTGATTTCATCTCGATACCGATCACTTCATTCTCGAAGGTTCCGACGTACGCCACCCCGCCCGCCAGCGCGGCCGACGCTCCCATATAGGCGCCAATCGGCACATCAATGACTTCCTTGCCGTCGGCGACACGGATCCCATGAAATCGCTCGTCGCACCCGGAGACATAGGCGATGCCATCCGCCACCGCCGGCGTCGCGTGTACGTAGCCCTCGAACTCTACCTTCCAGTCGACAGTCCCGCGATTTACAGAGAGGCCGTACAGGAAACGATCGTAGGACCCGATCAGCACGCGCGTGCCGACGACAACAGGTGACGACCGAATCTCCCCGCCTGTCTTGAAGGTCCAGCGGACCTTTCCCGTCTGGGCGTCGACTGCGTGAAGCACGCCAGACAGGTCGCCGACATACACCACACCACCGGCCACTGCTGGAGACGATTCGCCGACTTCTGCTGTGCGATACCGCCATCGCACGGCGCCTGATTGAAGGTCGAGGGCGACCAGCTCCCCGGCCGCAGATCCCACGAACACTGTTCCATCTGCGATGGCCGCAGAAGACTCGATGACGTCTCCGGCATCAAAGGTCCACATCACCTTGAGTGAGGCCGGCAACGCTGAAGCCGCGACCCCGGTCAACTGCGGATTGCTTCGAAACTGGGGCCAGGACGCACCGGTACCCGACTGTGCGGGCAGTGCAATCTGTGCGGCGAGCAATGCGACTAGAACGCGCATTCGTACACTTCGCGGGCGCCCGCAGCATCGAACGGACGCGGGTTGAACTTTCCCGTCCATTGCTCCGAGGCCTCCTGCGCGAGAAGCGACAGGTCGGCCTTCGATGCGCCCACGCCGCTCAGCCTTGAGGGAAGGCTGCCCGCAGCAGCGAGCTCTTCGAGCCTTCTGGCGAGCGCCTCACCAGGGCTGATATCGCCGTTGTGCCTTCCGGCTTCTCGAAGCAGTTCGCCGTAGTGCGATGCCACCGTGCCTGCGTTCCACCGGACGACGTGCGGCAGCAAGATCGCGATGGCTTCGCCGTGCGTCGTCCCATAACGAGCCGTCAGGGGATTCGCACACGCGTGCGTCGCGCCGAGCATTGAGAGCTCTATCGCCATGCCGGCATAGTACGCGCCCAGTTGCATGGCCGAGCGGGCGCTCAAGTCGTCTGGCGCGGCAAGCACTCTCTCGTAATGACTCTCGAGCAGGCGCCAGGCTTCGCGCGAGAGCCTCTCCGATGCCGGATTGCGTTTGGTGCAGACGTAGCTCTCGACGGCGTGGGCCATTGCGTCGTACCCGGCCGTCGCCGTCACGGACGCCGGCTGCGTCAGCGTCAGCGATGGATCGAGAATCACCCCGCGAAACGCGATCTTCGGATCGCCGCACGCCATTTTTGTGTGGGACTTCGGATCCGAGATGATCGCGTACGACTGCGCTTCGCTGCCAGTCCCCGCGGTCGTCGGAATGCCGATCATCGGGAGCATCGGTTTGGAAGCATTGCCATAACCGAGGAACTCGTGGATCGGCCGGCCTTGCGTGAGCACAAAATTGATGCCCTTGGCGCAATCGAGCGAGCTGCCGCCGCCAAGGCCCACGATCGAATCGATACCAGCGCCGACGGCATGCGCCGCACCGGCCGCAACCATATCGGCATCCGGATTTGGACCAAACCCGCTGAAGTCGAGCACGTGAACGCCGGCGCGGTTCAAACACTTGTGGGCGTGCCCCAGGTGGCCGGCGGCGGCTACCCCAGGATCCGACACGAGCAACGTGCGCGTGAAGCCCAATTCCTGCGCGAGCGTGCCCAGTTCGTCGAGGCGGCCCGGACCGAACAGTATGCGGGCATCTGATTTGACATCAAAGAGTTGCAGCATGTTGGCGACTATCTATTTTGTACTATAGTGCCTCCGTGGCAGGTTCGGAGGCGTTCGAACGGCTCAACCAGAAGCAACTCGAGGCCGCGCAGTTCGGTTCCGGGCCGCTGCTCATCATCGCCGGCGCCGGTACCGGCAAGACCAACACGCTCGCCCACCGCGTGGCTCACCTCGTGCTCGGAGGTGCCACACCAGACCGCATCCTTCTTTTGACGTTCACACGCCGTGCGGCACTCGAGATGACTCGCCGCACTCAACGCATCGTCTCCGACGTCATTAAAGATGTGCGGCTGCCGTGGTCTGGGACTTTCCATTCCGTCGCCAACCGGCTTATCAGACGGCACTCGGCCACCGTTGGCCTGGACGAAACCTTCAGCGTGCTCGATCGCGGCGACGCAGCGGATTTGATGGACGTGCTGCGGCACGAGCTCGGGTTCTCGAAGACCGAGAAGCGGTTCCCGCGAAAGGACACGTGCCTGGCGATCTACTCGCATCGCGTCAATACCCAGAAATCTCTGGCCGATACGCTCGACGGCCTGTTCCCGTGGTGCGCCGAATGGGAAGCGCCGCTGACCACGCTCTATCGCGCCTATGTCGACAAGAAGCTGGAGAACCAGGCGCTCGACTACGACGACTTGCTCCTCTACTGGCACGCGATGATGTCGGACGACGCGCTCGCCGCCGACATCGCATCCCAGTTCGACTACATCCTCGTCGATGAGTACCAGGACACGAACGTGCTGCAGGCGGACATCCTGATGCGCCTGCGCCGGAATGGCGAGGGCGTCACGGTCGTGGGCGATGATGCGCAAGCGATCTATGCGTTCCGCGCGGCGACGGTCGACAATATTCTCGGGTTTCCTGAACAGTACACGCCAGAACTCGGCCGCGCTGCATCAGTCGTCACGCTCGAAGAAAACTATCGCTCGACGCAGGGTGTGCTGGACGCCGCGAACGCCCTCATCGCCGAGGGCCAGCGTCAGTATCGGAAGGTCCTGAAGGCGCATCGCGGAACGGGCTGCCGGCCTCGCTACGTGACGGTGTCCGACGATCAAAATCAGGCGGAGTACGTCGTCGAGCGCGTGCTCGACGCGCGGGAGCAAGGCGTACCGCTGAAGCGACAGGCGGTTCTCTTCCGCAGCTCCCATCACAGCGACGTCCTGGAACTCGAGTTGACGCGGCGGAACATCCCGTACGTGAAGTACGGTGGGCTGAAGTTCCTGGAGGCGGCTCACGTCAAAGACATGCTCGCCGTGCTTCGGTGGGCTGACAATCCCAAGAACCGCATCGCGGCGTTTCGCGCCCTGCAGCTCTTGCCGGGAATGGGTCCGTCGACTGCTGAGCAGCTGCTGGGGGTGTTCCAGGCGCGCGGCTACTCGTGGACAACCCTGGGCGATTTCCGTCCACCTGCCGGGCTCGCCGACGCGTGGGCGCCGTTTGCGGGGCTCATGCAAGGGCTTGCGAAGACCGAGGGCCCATGGCAGGGCCAGGTCGGGCACGTCCGAGAATGGTTTGAACCCCACCTCGAGCGTATCTACGATGCAGCCCAGATTCGAATGGGCGATCTCGTACAACTCGAACGATTGTCCCAGCAGTTCGCCACACGTGACCAATTCCTCGCGGAGCTGGCCCTCGACCCGCCGCAAGCGACCGGCGACAACGCCGGCGCTCCTTACCTGGATGAGGACTACCTGGTGCTCTCGACGGTTCACTCCGCGAAAGGACAAGAGTGGGACGCCGTTTATATTCTTAACGTCGCCGACGGAAATTTCCCTTCAGAATTCTCCACCGGGCGCTCCGATCAGATCGAAGAGGAACGGCGGCTTCTCTACGTCGCCATGACGCGCGCGAAAAACGAGCTTCACCTGATTGCGCCGCTCAAGTACTACGTCACCAGCCAGCCTCGAATGGGCGATCGCCATGTGTACGGCGCCAAGAGTCGATTTTTGACCGCGTCTGTGATGTCGCAGCTCGATTCGATCGTTTGGCCGAACCAGCACGAGACGCCGCACGCCGCGGCGCCGCATCGATCGCGCGTTGACGTGTCCGCAAAGCTCAGACATTTGTGGTCGTAAAGTTTCCGTTTGCGTGCGTCATTTTCGTACTATGATGCGCGTCATGTCTGAGTCCTTGGATCCATCGGTGTCCGACGAGCTCCCCCAGGACAATTTCAACGAACTTCTCGACAGCATCGCAACTCCGGCGAAGCCCAGGCCTGTCCGCCAGGGTCTTCCTTCGGAATACCGCATGCGCCACGACTCGCATTACGTCGAAGACCTTGGCGCGCGTACGTCTCCTTCGCGGCCCGAGCATGCTTCGACCGGGTCGAACATACCGACTGCGGCCGCGTTGCGCGATCTGTGCCAGGAGTTCGAGGGACTGGCGTCCTGCTTCAACCTGATTCCGCAAACTGCGAGGCCGCTCCGCGAGCGCCTCGGCGTTGCGCTCGCGAAGATCGGCGTCCAGCGGGGCATCCGCTACGCGCAGTACCTGCGGCTGCTGCTCGAAGACCAGCACGTGTCTCGCCGGGACGTGCGGCTGGACGAAGTCATTCGCCAAACGGTGGCCGATTTCAAGGACGAGCTTCGCCTTACCGAGTCGAACCTCGTAATGGATGTGCCCGATGTTCCGCTCGTCGTGCAGGGCGACCTTGGTCTGCTGCAGACCGGCGTGCGTGCCAGCATCGGGGCGGCCGTCGCGCTGGTCGAGCTAGGTGGGGCGGCCTCGGATCTTCATGTATCGGCGTTCGCTTCCGGCGACGCGCTCCACTGCGAGTTCCGGCAGGATGCACACGCTGTGGACTCCCACCAGCTGACTCGGATGTTCGACATGGAGTCGAGCGACCGCCCGGGCGGTCGAACGCTCGCGGTGGCCCTCTCGGCCGCCAGACGCGTCGCGCAGCTGCATGGCGGGTTTTTCGACGCCAGGCCCGCAAGCTCCGGCGGCTGCACGTTCGTCTTCAGCCTGCCGAAGCTGGGCGTGAACGGCGCCCTCGTCAAAGCGAACTAGACCTGGAGCCGGTAACGGTCGCGCAGTATCGAGAGGTGATGCGCGAAGTGTCCCGCAAGGATGAACACGAGGGCCCGCGCGGTTGCGGGAGCGTTGTTGATCGTTGAACGTCTCGTCATGACGCTGCCGTCGAGCCCACGCACAAGTTCGAGCGTCGCCTGACGCGCCGCGGCCAATTCAAGGGCGAGGCTGGACGGTGTGCGATCGTCAAAATTCGCGTGCTCGACGAAACTGTTCTCGTCAAAGCCTGGCAGCGGCGTCTGGTCCGCCCGGGCAACTCGAAGCAGGCGATACGCGAAAATCCGTTCGGCATCCGCCATGTGTCCCATCACCTGTTTCACGCTCCACTTGCCATCCTCGTAGCGGAACGCGGCCTGTTGAGGCGTCAGGTTCTTCAAGATCTGCAAGGGTATCAGCTGCCGCTCCAGCGCGATTTCGATGTCAGGTTCGCCACGTACAAGTGCCACATACGCGCTGTAGAACTCGCCGTATTCACCGGGCTCGGGGGCAATCAGCATTGAAGATTGGAACATTGGAGCATTGGAACATTGAAGCAACAATGCCGCAATGTTTCAATCTTCAATCTTCAATGCTCCTCGCCCCACCCACCACGCCGCCACCGCCGCAACAAGGAAGCCTGCGGCAACGACGAGGTTGGGCAGGAACACGTGCCCGCCGAGGTGTGGAACCGCGTTGGGGTCGCCAGCCCACGCCGTCGAGCCCGGAAGGAGCGTCGTGACGTAGAAAAGCGGCGTCCAGAACGACGCCGAAATGAGCGCAGCCACGGTGATGGCCACCTCGGGTTCCTTCGAATCCCGCCACAAGAGCCAGACGCCGGTCAGTGACACGCCCGCCAGGAGAAAGAGGAGCAGGGCTCCATGGAACTTTGCATGCCCGTGCCATGCCGGGTTCAGCAGGTGATTGGCGCTCCAATCGAGTACGAAGGATGCGACAGCTCCCCCGACGAGCACGGCCGTCAGGATGAATCTGGCAAGTTTGATGCGCATGGCAGCTATGACGGATTTTCACCGCCCGAAGTTCACCGTCCGGGGCACACTAAAGCGATGGAGCTGATGGGCGCAATCGGCCGGATGCTCGGATTTTCCTTTGCCGCGGGCATCAACCTGTATGCCACCACGGCAATGCTCGGGCTCGCGAGCCGCTATCACTGGGTCGATCTGCCAGACCAGTACCGGGTGTTCGATAACGACTGGATCATCGGCATTGCGCTCCTGCTCTACGTCGTGGAGTTCATCGCCGACAAAGTTCCTTGGGTCGACTCGATGTGGGACGCTGTTCACACAGTGATCCGCCCGATCGGAGGCGCCTTGATAGCGGTCTCCACCATCGGACCGGCGGCGCCCGAGGTGAAAGCGATGATCGGCCTGGCGGGCGCCGCGCTCGCCACAAGCAGCCACCTGGCAAAAGCCGGGACGCGCGCCGCGGCCAACACCAGCCCTGAGCCGTTCTCCAACTGGATCTTGAGTCTGTCTGAAGACGGGTTCGTGATTGGCCTCGCGCTGTTGGCGCTGAAGTACCCGGCGGCCGCCGCAATCGTGGTGGTCGCCGCGATGGCGCTCATTCTCGCGCTGGCCCGCTGGTTGGTCCGCGCGCTCCGTCGATCGTTCAGGTCGCGGGCAACTGCTTGATCAACGACGTTGCTTTGCGGAACCAGGGCCTCTCCCGGCGTCGCAGGTAGCGCGGCATCGTGGGCTTCTTGGCGAGAATGCGCTCGGCCCACTCACGCGCCTCTCGTGACCGTCCGACCCCAGCCAGGAATGACGCGTAGTTGTAGTACGTCTCCGACTGTGTCGAGATCTCGAGCGCCTGATTGAAGAGCGTTTCGGCGCGTTGGGCATCCCCGGCCTTCCCATGCACCAGAGCGAGCGCGCCGATCGCCCGGTAGAAGTCGTATTTCGGATCCTTCGCCACGACCTTTTCGAGATCGGGCAGTGCCGACGGAAAGTCTTCCATCGCGATCGCCGCAAGGCCGCGCCTGTAGAACGGATCGATCGAATCGGTGCGCGACGCGATTACCTTGTCGTACAGCTGCCGGGCCTTGGAAAACTGTTTCTCTTCGAGATACAGATCCGCGAGCTCCTCGAGATTTCCGATCGCGGGGTTGTCATGCACGATCGCCTCGAGATCGCGCGCGCGCCGCCGCCGCGACATCCCCTCGAACGACAACTTGACAAGACCGGCGTCCGGCAGCACTTCGACGAAGATGTAGACCAGCGATCCCAGTCCTCCTCCCATCAGGATGACCCAGAGCCAGAAGTTGTCCGGGCGCCGCTGGACGAAATGCAGGATCGCGGCTACCTGTAGAATGACGCCCCAGCGATAGCTGAGGCCGATAATCTCCATGGCCTGGTGACGAATATAGCTGAGGTTGAAAACAAAAAGGGCGGCGAGTTTTCACCCGCCGCCCCACCCGACTATTGCCTATCGACTATCGCCTATTGACTATCGACTAAACCAGGAACCCCATCTTCTCTTCCGCCGTCGGGAACTCTTTCCCGAGCGGCGTCTTCAAGAGTTCTTCCGTAATGGTCAGGTACACGTCACCAATACCATTGTGCGTCTTGGTGTGCTGCCCGCCCTTGATGCCGCCGCCCGCGACGAGCATCGCGAGGCCGTTGCACTTGTGGGGGTTCGCCTCGGCGTGCTCGTGAACGAACACGCACGCGGTATTGTCGAGCACGTTCCCATCGCCTTCGGGAATCGACTTGAGGCCCTGAAGCATGTAGGAGAACTCTTCGACGTGCCACCGTGTAATGTCGCGCATGATGCGCTGCTGCTCCGGCGAGCCCGCGTTCGTGTGCGTGTAGTCGTGGTGGCGGTTGTCGGCGTGTCCGAGCCACGGGAATCGGGTCAGGCTCTGGCACTTCGTGAGCATGTAGGCCGCGATACGCGTCTGGCCAGAAGCGAACGCATGAATCACGAGGTCCGACTGGATCTTCGCGATGCGCGGGTAGTCGGTCAGGTCGCTGATGTCCTCCGGCTCCTTCACGTTCTTGCCGTAGTCCGGCGGAAGGCTCGCGATGGCCCGCTCGAGGTCGCGCACCGACGTCAGGTGCTGATCGAGCCGCTGGCGATCGGCCGAACCCAGCGCCGGCTGCAACGCGTGCACGTCGTCCGTCACCAGATCGAGGACGCTCTTCTTCCGATCGACCCAGGTCTGATCCTTCACCCCGAAGAGGCGATCGAACAGGTTATGCGGAATCATCTCGGGCGGCAGCGCGCGCTCGTAGCCCGCCCACGTCATATTGCGGTGCACGTTTTCCCCATGCGACTCCTGCGCGACACCAACCTGGAGCGAGCGGAATCGCGACTTGGTGCCGATCTTGGCCGCGAGAATCTGATCGATCGACGCCCCGGCGGCGCCGCGGCCGGTGTACGCAGTACCGGTCATCAACCCGCACAACGCGCTGAAGTGACCGTTGCCCTGGCCGTCGAGCCGGGCCGCAACGTTGTCGATGCCGCTGAGCACATGTACGTAGTCGCGAACCGGAGCGAGCGGCTCGAGGCAGGGCGTCAATTCGTACTCGGTGCCTGTCTCGCGGGGAATCCAGTAGCGCTCGGGAATTCCGTTGCCGTTCCACCACAGCAGGAATCGTTTGTCGATCGCCTTGCCGCCGGTTGTCGCGGCATAGGCGGTCCCGTTCAAGTTGAACATCGCCGCAAGCGGCGGAAGCCCGACCTGAACAAGGGCGCCTGTTGCGCTGATGCCTTTCAGGAATTTGCGCCTGCTCAGCTCCATCTCACTACCTCCGTAGAAACTCTGGCGACTGCACGAGCGCGGTCATCAGAGCCTTGAATCGGAATCCAGAGTCCTTGAACGTCCCGAAAAGCCGATCGATTGCGGGCTCGTCTGCGCTCGTCTCCAACCGCCCATAAGAATACCGGAACATCTGCCGGACGATGCATTTCTGGCAGATCGGGCTCTCGGCCAGAATCGCCCCTAGCTGCTTCGCGTCGGTGAACGTCGAATTGGGCAGTCCGGCAATTTCCCCCTGGGTGTTGATCGCGAGCTTCACCTGCTTGCCGCCCCGGCCGCCACCGCCGCTTCCCGGAAGCTGAATCGTCTCCTGGTCGCGCCAGCGTCCGATCGCGTCGAAATTCTCGAGGCCGAAGCCGATGGGATCCATCAGTCGATGGCACGAGGCGCAGCTCGGGTTTTCGACGTGGGCCGTCATCAACTCCCGGCGGGTATGCACGGCCCCTTCGACCGGATCCGGCAGCGTCGTGTTGACGCCGGGAGGCGGAGGGGGAATGTGCTGACACAACAGCCGTTCGCGAATGAAAATCCCGCGCGCTGTCGGCGAGGTCGCAATCGGTCCGGCCGTCGACGCCAGGAACGATCCCTGACCCAGAATGCCGGCACGCCGGACGTTCGCCGGGAACTGGACCCGATCGAATTCACCCTTCGGCGCAGGCACGCCGTACACCGTTGCGAGGTCGTCGGTAAGGAAGCTGTACTGCGCGGTCAGCGCCTCCATGAAGTTCTTATCGTTCCATACGAGATCGTGGAGCAGGCTCTTGGTTTCCTCGGCCATCGCCACGCCCATTTCCGGCGTGAATTCGGCAAAGCCCCGCCCTTTCACCGCGTTGATGACTCTATCGAATCGCAGCCACTCGTCGAAGAACTCGTCGAGTGCCTGGCGGCCCTTCGGATCGGCCAGCATGCGGCGCGACGCGGCTTCCCGGCCTTCCGGCGTCCGGAGCTCGCCGCGTGCGGCGACCCCGAACAGCTCGGCATCGGGCATCGTGTTCCACAACATGTACGAAAGGCGGCTCGCGATGTCGTAATCGATCGACTTGCCGTCCGGGCCCGCCTCGACGTGGAACAGGAAATTCGGCGACTGCAGCATCGCCTCGACGACAACCCGCGCGCCCTCCAGGAACTTCCGGCTGGATTTTGCCTGAGTGCTGAACACCGTCGCGTAGCGGCGGACCTCATCCTCGCGAAGAGGACGCCGGAACGCGCGCAGCCCGAACTTCCGGATGAACTCATCGCGGCACTTGTCATCCGCCGCCGACGAGGGCTTACAGGGTACGAGCCCGTTGATGTCGCCCACGCGGAACGCGTTGGTCGCCAGCTTCTCGGCCGACGTGCTGTAGGTTTCGACGAGCAGCGGCGGCATGCCCTGCGCCGTCAATTGATTCTTGAAGCCGTCGACGAAATCCTCCGGCGGAAAACGTAGAGCCGGATGGCTGAAATCGCTCAGGAGATCGCGCACCGTGTTGTCGTACTGCGCGTGCGTGAGGCGGCGAACGAGTTCGGCGGGACCGGCCTCACCCATGTCGCCCAGGCCCTTGGTCATCGAGGCCAGCTGCTCATCCGACGTGGACGCAAGGAACTGCACCCATTGCGTCAGCACCGTCTCTTCCTCCGACCCCGGATGGATACGCTCGCCGCCGGTGTGCTTGATCGTGTTGGTCGGCTTGCCGAGCAGCAGCGACTTCGTCGCGTCGGCCCGATTGACGAGCGGCGCCAGCGAAAGCCCGAAGGCCTGAATCTGCGCAGGCGTCGCGCCCTTGTCCGGAAAGTGCAGCCGTGTCGCCGACGCCACGCCATCCGACGCGTGGCAGCCCGAGCAACGCGCTTCCTGGAGGACCGGAAATACCTTGTCCGAGAAGAATGCCGGCGTCGGCGCGGGGGTCTGCGCGCGCGTGCCTGTCGACACGACGCCGAGCGTGATGACCGTCAACGCGACAAGGGGACCAACGATGCGAAGCGTCATTCTTCCTCTACCTCTTTAGCCCCCTGCAGGGGCGCCCCACGCGGCGCAGGGCGCCTGGCCCACGACACGAATGTCTTTGGATGGGCGGTCCGGAACGCGGCAACCGCTTCCGGCGTCACCTTGGTTTCCGTCAGATACAGATTCTTCAGGTTCGGCAGTTTC
>JAMQPK010000236.1 GCA_023717525.1 Vicinamibacterales bacterium
CCGAGGTGAAGCCGATCCTCGAGAAGCGCATCAGAGATGCGATCACCGCCGTCGCGTCAATCATCACCGCCGAATGGGAGTTGGCCGGGCGTCCGGCCCTTCCGGCGGTCGCGCCAGCCAGGCCTCCTGCGTCGCGTCGCAACTGATGGACGTCTACCTGATCCCAGTCGGCACAGATCGATACGAGCTCTACTGCGAGGACCACGGCGACATCGACACCATCGTTGACGCCGAGCCGGCGGCCGGCTGGCTTGCCTCGACATATCAGAAGTTCAAAGCCGCGCTCGCGAAAGCTGAGGAGGAGCGGCAGACCGGTCGCACAGGCGCGCACGAGGGGCCGCGAACCTGGGCGGAACGGATGACGGATCGGGCCATGTGTCTGGTCGCGGAAAAAATCGCCGAGCAGCGCCTGTTGTGGCGGCTTCGAAGCGAGACCGACGTCCAGCTCTTCTATCCCGATGACATGACCGGCGATCAGGCATGGATCACAACCCGAAACATGCTGCAGAGCGAAGCGGATCGCCACAGGAAGTGGACCATCATCGACGCCATCATCTTCGGCGTCACTGCGCCCGTGCTGTTCGTTGTGCCAGGGCCGAACGTCGTGGCGTACTACTTCGGGTTCCGCATGGTTGGGCACTACCTGTCGAGAAGGGGCGCGAAACACGGGCTCGTGGAGGTGCAGTGGGTCAGGCGTCCGAGCGCCCAGCTATCGCAACTGCGTCAGGCCATCGCCATGAAGTCCGACGAACGTGACGTGCAGGTACATCGAGTGGCGGCCGAGCTGCGTCTTCGGCATCTCGCCACGTTCTTCGAGCGAACCTCCGTTCATCCTGCGTGATAAGCTTTTTTGAACCGATAACATTGCTGTGCGTCTGAGCGAGCTTGCTGAACGTCTGAATTGCCGGCTGGAGGGCGACGGCGGCCTCGACATCCGGCGCGTCGCGGGTCTCGAGCAGGCCGAGCCCGGTGACGTGACGTTCTTTGCCAATCCGAGGTACGCCCCCGCGCTTCGCCGCACGCGCGCGAGCGCGGTCATTCTGAAAGACGATGCCCCGGCGGCGCCGTGCGCGATGCTTCGCACGCAGGAACCTTATCTCGCGTTCGCAAACGCTCTCTCGCTGTTTGTCGCGGCACCGCAGCCGGCTCTGGGGGTCGACCGTCTGAGCTACGTTGCTCCGGACGCGACGCTCGGGCAGGACGTATCGGTGGGGCCGTTTTCATCAGTCGGCCGGGGCGCGCGCGTCGGCGATCGCACGGTGATCTACCCGAATGTCTGCATCGGCGAAGGAGCCGTCATCGGCAACGACTGCGTCGTTCATTCGCACGTGGCGATCCGCGAACGCGTCGTGGTCGGTCATCGCGTCATCATTCAAAACGGGGCGGTGATCGGTGGTGACGGCTACGGCTTCGTGCGCCGCTCCGACGGCACCCATCAGAAGATTCCGCAGACCGCGCTGGTCGTCCTCGAGGACGATGTGGAGATCGGCGCGAATACCACGATCGACCGGCCGGCGATTGGCGAAACGCGGATTCAGGCCGGCGCAAAAATCGACAATTTGGTTCAGGTTGGTCACGGCGTCAACATCGGGCGTAACGCGCTGCTGGCCGCGCAGGTCGGGATCGCCGGCAGCACAACCGTCGGTGAAGGCACCATGCTCGGTGGACAGGTCGGCGTTGGAGGACACATCTCGATCGGGAAGCACGCGGCTGCTGTAGGGCAGAGCGGCATTACCAACTCCATCCCAGATCGCGCGTTCGTGTCCGGTTACCCGGCGATCGACAACAAGGAGTGGCTGAAATCCTCGGCGGTGTTCCGCAAACTGCCCGCCATGCGGCGGAAGATTGCAGGGCTGGAGGAGCGCATCCTCGCCCTCGAAGCGCTCCTCGAGGAAAGCAGGATAAAATCTAAGTAAATGATGAAGAAGGCTGCCTTTACGCTCCTGCTGGCCGCTGCTCTTACCCTCGTGCCGTTGAGCGCCGCGGTGCGGCCTCCTCGAATGGAGTATTCGATCGCGACGCTGCCCAACGGTCTCACGGTCGTTCTCTCCGAGGACCATTCGACGCCGATCGTGCACGCTGAACTCTGGTACCACGTCGGGTCGAAGGATGAGCGTCCTGGCAGGACCGGATTCGCCCACCTCTTCGAGCACATGATGTTCAAGGGTTCGAAGAACGTCGATCCCGAGGAACACGCGTCGATGATCGCGAGCATCGGCGGCCAGAGCAACGCCTACACCAACGACGATACGACGGTGTTTTGGGAGACCGTGCCTTCGCAGTACTTGCCCCTGATGCTGTGGATGGAAGCAGATCGCATGGCGACGCTGCGCATTGACGACGCGACGTTCAAGTCCGAGCGCGAGGTCGTGAAAGAGGAGCGCCGGTTGCGCGTCGACAATCAACCGTTCGGCCGCTTGTCGGAGATCCTCTACGACACCTTTTACACGGTGGGTCCGTACAAGCACACGACGATCGGCAGCATGAAGGATCTCGATGCCGCGTCGATCGCGGATGTTCGCGACTTCCACAGTTTGTACTACGTCCCTGGCAATGCGACCCTCGCCGTTGTCGGTGATTTCGACTCGGCGCAGGCGATGGAGCTCGTCAAGAAGTACTTCGGCCGCATTCCGAAGGCTTCAGGGGCCATCCCTCGCGACTACAAACAGGAGCCGCCGGGGACCAAGGAACGCCGGGTGACGACGACAGAAAACTGGCCGTTACCTGCAGTTGTCGTAGCGTATCCGATCACCTACGACGGCCATCCCGATTCGTACGCGCTGCACATCGCATCGAAGATTCTGTCTGACGGCGAGAGCTCACGGATTTTCAAGTCGCTGGTCTATGACACCGGCATTGCGGTGTCGGCCTTTGGCGGCGGAAACATCATCGAACAGCCGAACCTGTTTTTTGCCGTGGCGCTCGTGCAGCGGGGGCACTCGCCGGCGGACGCCGAGAAGGCCCTCATTGCCGAGTTCGACAAGCTGCGCGCGGAGCCCGTGGCGGAGAAAGAGCTCCAGCGTGCCAAGAATCAGTTCTTCCGCGACTACATCGTCGATCGCGAGTCGGTGCGCGGAAAGGCCAGTCAGCTCGCACACGCCGTCGTCATCCACAACGACGTGAAGACGGCGGACGACGAAGTGGAGATTTTTACGAACTTGAAAGTCTCCGACGTGCAGCGGGTGTCGAAGACGTACTTCACGCAGGAGAACCGGCTCGTGCTCCACATTCTTCCGAAAGCCGGGGCCGTGCGATGAACGCACGAACCATCCGTCTAGCGTCCAGCGTGGCGTTTGTGGCCGCCATGACGGCGATGGGCTCGGCGCAGATGCCGAACTGGCCGTCCGAGCCCCCGCCTCGGCCGCTGCCGTCGCGCCCGGTGAGCTTCCCGCCGTACGAAATTCGATCGCTCGCCAACGGCATGCAGGTAATCGTGGTGATGCACCACGAGCAGCCGGAAGTGAGCGTGCGGTTGCTCGTCCGTGCCGGGTCGGTCTACGACCCCCAGGGGAAGAACGGCGTCGCGACGCTGGCCGCCGCGCTGCTGAACCAGGGCACCGCGACGCGCAGCGCCGGCGACATTGCCGATGCGATCGACTCCATCGGCGGGGCACTCGACACCGGCGCCGGTAGCGACTTCACGCAGGCCAGTGCGCTCGTCATGAAGGACAGCTTCGATGTCGGCATGGAGTTGCTCGCCGATGTCGTGCGGCGCCCTGTGTTTTCGCCCGAGGAAATCGATCGGCAGCGGCAGCAGGCGTTGTCGAGTCTGCAGGTCAGCCTCGAGGACCCGGATTTCATCGCCGGGGCCGTTCTGCAGCGGTTGATTTACGGTTTCCATCCGTACGGATTTCCGGACTCCGGCATGCCGGAAACGATTGCGAAGATTACGCGCGCCGATCTTCAGGAATTTCATCGCAAGTATTTCGCGCCCAACAACTCCGTGCTGGCCGTCGTCGGTGACGTCGAGGTTGCCGAGGCGATGGCCGCAGCGCAGAAAGCCTTTGGCGACTGGCAGAAGCAGACCGTTCAGCCCCCGCAGCTGCAGCAGCCTCCCCAGCCGACGCGTCGCATCATCCTGATCGACAAGCCCGATTCGGTGCAGACGGCCGTTCGGATAGGTCAGCTTGGTGTGCCGCGCAAGACGCCGGACTACATGAACCTGGATCAGGCAATCAGGATTCTGGGCGGCGAAGGCAGCAATCGCCTGTATCGCGTGCTGCGATCCGAGCGCAGCCTGACGTACTCGGCCTCGGCCGACATGAACACGATGCTCCTGGCCGGAGACTTCATCGCCGAGACCGATACGCGGTCAGAAGCGACCGGCGAGGTCGTCCGGCTGATTGTCGACGAATTCACACGGCTGCAGCGCGAGCGGACCGGCGACGCCGAGCTTGCCGGTGCGCAGGCCTACATGACCGGCAGTTTTCCACTCACGATCGAGACCCCTGGCGCGATTGCGCGTCAGGTGCTGAACGTCGTGATGTACGACTTGTCGCTCGACGAGCTGCGCACCTATCGGCAGCGGGCGAACGCCGTGACGCCGGACGACATCTCGCGAGTCGCGCGCACGTATCTGCAGCCCGATCGGCTGTCGATTGTGATGGTCGGAAACGCCGCGGCGTTCAAAGATCAACTGCAGCGCGCAGGGTTCGGCAAGTACGAGCTCATCCCGCTCGAGCAGCTGGACCTGACCGCGGTCGATCTCAAGCGGCGCTAGCCATCTTCTCTTGGTCAAGATCATGATGTCCTGCGGCGAGCCGTCTGGCGATTTGTACGCCGGCGCGCTCGCAGTGGAGATTCGTCGCCGCGAGCCAGGTGCCGTCATCTTCGGCCTGGGGGGCCAGCGCCTGATGGCCGGCGGCGGCGAACTTCTCGCCGACTATCGCGGGCTCAGCGTCACGGGGCTGGTCGAGGCCTTGCGTAAAGTGCCGCGCGGGCTCTCCGTCATGAATAGTCTGCTCGATGCCGCGCGATCCGAAAAACCCGACGCGCTGGTCGTCATCGATTTTCCCGACTTCAACTTCCGGCTGGCAACGGCGGCGAAGAAGCTCGGCATTCCGGTCGTCTACTACATCAGCCCGCAGCTCTGGGCGTGGCGCAGGAATCGGATGCAAGTGATGAAGCGAATTGCCGACCGCGTCCTGGTAATTTTCCCGTTCGAGGAACCGCTCTATCGCGATGCCGGCATTCCTGTCGAGTTTGTCGGACATCCGCTGGTCGATCTGGCGCGCGCCCAGGAGCCACGGGAGGCATTTCTTCGCGAAATCGGTCTTGACGGCTCACGGCCGATTGTCGCGCTGCTCCCTGGCAGCCGTCCGAACGAAGTGGAACGCCTGCTGCCAGTGATGCGGGATGCGGTAGCGCAGATGGCGTCGCGATCGCCCGAGACCCAGTTCGTGGTCGCGCGGGCGCCGTCGCTCGACGATCGGTTGTTCTCCCGTATTTCGTGGAGCGGCACCAGGCCTGTTGAAGTTCTCGCAAGGACCGACGACGTTCTGGCGATTGCCAGCGTGGCGGTGACGGCTTCCGGCACCGCGACGGTGCAAGCGGCGCTGCACGGCCGCCCGATGGTCGTGGTGTATCGGTTGTCGCCGCTGACCTACGCGCTTGGGCGGCGTTTCGTTCACGTCGACATGTTTGCGATGGTGAACCTGATTGCAGGGCGCCGCATCGTTCCTGAACTCATCCAGGACGACTGCACACCGGAAAGGGTGAGCGGCGAGGTGCTGTCGCTTCTGGCCGATCCCGCGCGGTTCGACGAGACGCGCGCGGCGCTCGCTGAAGTGCGCGGGAAGCTGGGGCCGCCGGGCGCCAGTGCGCGTGCCGCCGAGGCCGTTCTTGCCGTCGCCAGAAGCGCACGCTGATGTTTTTGATAGGATAGTTCGGATGGGCAACACAAATTCGTTCGATACACGTACTGTCGTCACGCTCGCTGGCGAGTCCACTGAAATCTACAGCCTGTCCAAGCTCGAGCGTGCAGGTTTTCCCGGTGTGGCGTCCCTTCCGTACTCACTGAAAATCCTTCTCGAGAATCTGCTGAGGCACGAAGATGGGCGCTTCGTGCACGCGAAGGACATCGAGGCCCTGGCGAGCTGGAAGCCAGGGAGCACGACGCACAAAGAAATCTCCTTCGCTCCCGCCCGGGTGCTGCTGCAGGACTTCACGGGCGTTCCGTGCGTGGTCGATCTGGCGGCGATGCGCGACGGGATGGTGCGGCTTGGCGGCGATCCGCATCGCGTCAACCCGCTTCAACCCGTGGAGCTCGTGATCGATCACTCGGTGCAGGTCGACTACTTCGGCCGCGCAGACGCGTTTCAGCTGAACGCCGAGCTCGAGTTCGCGCGCAACCGCGAGCGCTACTCCTTCCTGCGCTGGGGCCAGGACGCATTCAGAAATTTTCGCGTTGTGCCGCCAGATACCGGCATCGTGCACCAGGTCAACATCGAATACCTCGCGCGCGTCGTCTTTCGTGACACGGTGGACGGCCGCGTCCGGGCGTTTCCGGACACTGTCGTCGGTACCGACTCGCATACGACAATGGTGAACGGCCTGGGCGTGCTGGGCTGGGGCGTGGGGGGGATCGAGGCCGAGGCGGCAATGCTCGGTCAGCCGATGTCGATGCTGATTCCGCCGGTGTTGGGCTTCAAGCTGACGGGCGCACTGCCCGAGGGTGTGACCGCGACCGATCTGGTGCTGACGGTGACCGAGCGGCTGCGCAAGGTTGGCGTCGTCGGTAAGTTCGTCGAGTTCTTCGGGCCCGGCCTGGCGAATCTGACGATTGCCGATCGCGCGACGCTCGGCAACATGTGCCCAGAGTACGGGGCTACCGCCGCCATGTTTCCGATCGATCAGATGACGCTCGACTATCTGACGCTGACTGGACGCCACGCGAAGCACATACGGCTCGTCGAGGAGTACGCCAAGGCGCAAGGTCTCTACCGGGACGCCGGGATGGTGACGGGCTACGACGAAATCGTCGAGCTCGACATCAACCAGGTCGAGCCCAGCCTGGCAGGGCCGAAGCGGCCCCAGGATCGTGTTTCCCTCAAGGGCGCGAAGGCCGGGTTCCAGGCGTCGCTCGGTTCGATGACGAGCGGTACAACGCCGGCGGCAGGAGGTCTACAGCATGGCGCGGTCGTCGTGGCGGCAATCACGAGCTGCACCAATACGTCGAATCCGAGCGTGATGATCGCCGCCGGGCTGCTCGCGAAGAAGGCGGTCGAGCGCGGCCTCGCGCGGAAGCCGTGGGTGAAGACGAGCCTTGCCCCGGGGTCCAAGGTCGTGACCGACTACCTCGATCGCGCGGGGTTGACGACCCATCTCGACGCGCTTGGGTTCAATCTCGTTGGGTACGGCTGCACGACGTGCATCGGGAACAGCGGACCGCTCCCGGACGACGTGTCATCCGCGGTCTCCGACAATAACCTCGTCGTCTGCTCGGTGCTCAGCGGCAATCGCAACTTCGAGGGACGAATTCAGCAGCAGGTACGAGCGAACTACCTGGCGTCGCCGCCGCTCGTCGTGGCATACGCGCTGGCCGGGTCGATGACGATCGATCTGACGTCGGAGCCGCTCGGGACGGATCGCGACGGGAACCCCGTTTATCTTCGCGAGATCTGGCCGACCAGTGCCGAGATTCAGGCCTCGATGCTGAGCGCCGTCAAGCCCGAATTTTTCACGCAACAGTACGCCAACGTCTTCGACGGCGACGAGCGCTGGCGCTCGCTGCACGTGCCGACCGGCGATCGGTTCGAGTGGGACGAGCACTCGACTTACGTGCGGAAACCCCCATTTGTGGAAGGCATCGCAAAGGAGCCGGCGGCCCTGACCGACATTCGCGATGCGCGCGTGCTGGCGCTGCTCGGTGACAGCGTCACAACCGATCACATTTCGCCCGCGGGATCGATTCCGAAGGACAGCCCGGCGGGGAAGTATCTGGTGTCCCAGGGCGTGAAGCCCGGCGACTTCAATTCCTACGGCGCGCGCCGCGGCAACCACGAGGTGATGATGCGTGGCACGTTCGCCAACATCAGGCTGCGGAATCAGCTGGCACCGGGCACTGAGGGTGGCTGGACGCTGTTCATGCCAGGCGGCGAGCAGATGACGATTTACGACGCGTCGATGAAGTATCAGGCCGCGGGCGTTCCGCTGATCGTGCTGGCCGGCAAGGAGTACGGCTCGGGTTCATCGAGGGACTGGGCGGCCAAGGGCACGTTGCTGCTCGGTGTGCGAGCGGTGATCGCCGAGAGCTTCGAGCGCATCCATCGCAGCAACCTGGTCAATATGGGGGTGCTTCCGCTGCAATTCAGGAACGGGGAATCGGCGTCGGCCCTCAAGTTGTCGGGCCGGGAGGCGTATGACATCGCGGTCACGGATTTGAAGCCGCGCGCCACGATCAACGTGCGCGTGCAGCCCCCAGAGGGTCCGGCGTCGGTGATCGAGGTGGTCGTTCGCATCGACACGCCGGAAGAGCTCACGGCGTTTCGTCACGGCGGCATTCTGCCGTACGTTTTGCGGCAGCTCGTGGGCACAATGTGATAAAAGACAGGAACACCAAGGAGGGGGAATGAAGCGGATAGTCCTTTTTCCAGCGCTCTTGTTCCTTGTCAGCAGCGCCATCGTCATTGCCCAGGGTGGGGCCCAGGGCGTGCGTTCCGATACGCTTCCGCCAGGCAAGAATCCCCATTTGGGAAACAAAGAATCGGTCCGCAACGGCATGACGCTGTACCGATGGCGTTGCGGCGAGTGTCACGCGCTCGACGCGACTGGCTACAGAGGCCCCGATCTCACGGCTGTCCTGCCCGGGATGCCGGACGAGCGGTTGTTCCAGGTCGTTCGCCAGGGTGTGCCCGGCACGGAAATGCCTGCGAGCAATTCGCCAGACGACGAACTGCTTCAGTTGATGGCCTACCTGCGGAACCTCAGCACCGTTGCGCCACCTGATACGCCGATTGGAAACGTCGAGCACGGAAAGCAGCTCTTCGCTGCCAACTGCACCAGCTGTCATCGTGTGGCCGGCAAGGGTGGTCGTCTCGGTCCAGACCTGACGCGTGTCGGCGCGGCACGATCGCGCACGGCGCTCGTGCGTGAGATCCGCACGCCGTCGGATTGGGTGCCGCCAGGATACGAAACGGTCACCGTCGTGACGAAGGACGGCCAGAAGATCCGCGGCGCCAAGAAGAGCGAAGATGTGTTTTCCGTCCAGGTGATGGACATGCGCGAGCGACTGCAGGGCTACATCAAATCCAATGTGCAGGAAGTGATCTACGACAAAGCGTCGCTGATGCCTGCCTACCCGGCACAGCGCCTCAGCGACAGCGATCTGAACGATCTGATTGGATACCTAACGACTCTGCGTGGGGCGGATGTGACCGTCCAATAGGGAGGCATATGCGACGCGCTTTACTGCTTATCGTGCTTTGCTCGATCACATTGGCCGCCCAGCAGGGGCCGCCCGTCATCACGTCGCAGGACCTGATGGATGGTCTGAAAGACCCGACGCGCTGGCTGACCTATTCGGGGAACTACTTCGGCCATCGCCACAGCCCGCTCACCCAAATCACGCCGGAGAACGTCAGCAAGCTGACGGCGCAGTGGACGTTCCAGACCGGCAGCCTTGGAAGCTTCCAGGCGACGCCGATTGTGGTTGACGGCATCCTGTACGTGTCGGGTTTCAACAACAACGCATGGGCCATCGACGCGCGCTCGGGCCGGCAGATTTGGCGCTACCGCCATAACGTGCCGGACGATCTCCACGTGTGCTGCGGTGCCGTAAACCGCGGTCTGGCAGTGCTGGGCGACAAGGTGTTCATGAACACGATCGACGCGCACCTGCTGGCGCTCGACATGAAGACCGGCGCTCTCCTGTGGGACGCCAAACTCGCGGACTACAAGATGGGATATTCGGCAACTGCCGCGCCGCTCGTGGTGAAGGACAAGGTCATCATCGGCATGGCCGGGGCGGAGTTCGGCATCCGCGGGTTCATCCAGGCCCACGATGTGGAGACAGGGAAGCCCGCGTGGAGGTTCTACACGGTCGCTGGTCCTGGCGAGCCCGGCGGCAACACCTGGCCGCAGGGCACAGACGCCTATCTGCACGGCGGCGGATCGATTTGGGTCACGGGCACCTACGACGCCGAACAGAATCTCGTGTTCTACGGCACGGGAAACCCCGGCCCCGATTATTTCAGCGCGAATCGTGAGGGCGACAACCTGTACACCTGCTCTCTTGTCGCGCTCGATGCCGACACCGGCAAGGTGAAATGGCATTTCCAGTTCACGCCGCACGATGTGCACGACTGGGACTCGACGCAGGTACCTGTGCTGGCCGACAACGTGATGATCAACGGCCAGCCGCGCAAGGTCGTGATGTTCGCCAACCGGAACGGTTTCTTCTACGTAATCGATCGGGTGACGGGGAAGTTGATCCACGCCAAGCCGTTTGTCACGCAGACCTGGGCGAAGGAGATCTCGCCTGAGGGGCGGCCGATTATGATCCCGGGCAATCAGCCGACTGAAACGGGCACTCGTACCTGTCCCGATCTCGGAGGCGGCACGAACTTCATGTCGCCCTCCTACGATCCGACGACGGGACTGTTCTTCGTGACGGCGCGAGAAACCTGCGCGGTGTATTTCACGTGGGAGCAACCGTATCAGCCGGGCGTGCAATGGGAGAGCGGCGGGACGCAGCGCCCGCGCGACCAGCGGAACTTCGGCGCGCTCCGCGCCATCGATCCGAAGACGGCCGAGCGGAAGTGGGAGTTCCAGTACACCTCGGTGTCGTCGTCAGGCGTGCTGACCACCGCGTCCGGGCTCGTGTTCGCCGGCGACGGCGACGGCAACGTGATGGCGTTCGAGTCTCGCACGGGCAAGAACCTGTGGCACTACCAGCTAGGGGTCGCGATTCGCTCAACCGCCGGCACGACGTACATGGTGGACGGACGGCAGTATTTCCTCGTGCCTTCCGGCAGCGCCCTGACGGCTTTCGCCCTGCCGCAGTAGGTACCTTCACCACGGAGGACGCAGAGGAAAATACAAGAGGATCCTCCCTGTATTTCCTCGGTGCCCTCTGTGGTAAAGAGTACTCACGTGTTGACGAGCGACGATATCAAACGGCGGGCGCACGAGCTGGGCTTCGACCTGTGCGGTATCGCTCCCGCCGCCGCCTTCCCTGAACTCGCGTTTCTTCGACAATGGATCGATCGCGGATACGCCGGCACCATGGCCTATCTGCCGAGAACGGCGGAACGGCGCGCTGACGTTCGGCGAGTCGTGCCATCCGCGCGATCCGTCATCGTGATGGGCACGATCTACAACAGCGGCCGGCCCTATTCCACAGAACAGACGAAGACGAACCTCGGAGAGGTGGCCCGCTACGCGACGAGCGAGGACTATCACGACGTTCTCGACCGGCGGACAAACGCTCTGCTGGCGTGGATCCGTGAACGGCACCCGGAACCGTTCGATGCGCGCGCGTACGTGGACACCGGGCCGGTGCAGGAGCGCGTGTATGCGCAGTACGCCGGGCTTGGTTGGATCGGGAAAAATACGTGCGTCATCAACCCCGGCGCGGGCTCGTGGTTCCTGCTGTCGGAAATCATCTGCAGTCTCGCCCTCGAACCGGACGCGCCTGCGCTCGATCAGTGCGGTACGTGCACCCTCTGCCTTGAGGCGTGTCCGACCGGGGCATTTGTCGGGCCGCATGTGCTCGACGCCACCAGGTGCATTTCGTATCTGACGATTGAGTATCGCGGCTCGATCCCCGACGAGCATCAGGCGGGCATGGGGAATCACCTGTTCGGCTGCGACATCTGCCAGGAAGTATGTCCGTGGAATGGGGCGCCAGCGCTCACCCTGGACCCCGCATGGTCTGCGCGCCAGGAGCTCGGAACGCAGACGCTTGACGAACTCTCCCGGCGAAGCGACGAAGAACTCGCGACGATGATTGCGGGCACGCCGTTGACGCGCGCCGGCGTGAAGGGTCTCCGGAGAAATCTGGCAATCGCGCTGAAGAACTCGACTAGGGAACTACGTTCGTGATGACGTATTCGTTGACGGGGCCGCGCCCCTTGGCGTTCGAGTTGATGGCCCGTCGCGCCGGCACAGTGTGGCATCGAAGCCCCGCCGCCGCGACGTCTTTGTCGCGTCCGTAGAGTTCGACAATCTCCTGCGCCGTCGAATTGCTCAGCACGACCGAGCACCCGCGTGTGGCAAGTGCCATCATCATCTGGCGCAACGTCTGCTGATCCTCGTGCGTGAAGCCTTCAGCCGTGTAGGCGGTGAACCGTGCGGTGCGGGTCAGGGGCGCATACGGCGGGTCGAAGTAGATGAAGTCGCCAGCTCGAGCGTCGTCCATCACACGCTCGAACGGCTGGCGCTCAAGGGTGACGGAAGGTTGACGCAGTGCCAACGAGACGCGTTGGAGATTATCCGTGTCACAGATTCTGGGCTTCGGATACCGTCCGGCCGGCACGTTGAATTCCCCCTGCGCATTCAGGCGAAATAGTCCGTTGTACCCGGTTCTGTTCAGATAGATGAACATCGCCGCAAGCGAGGAGGCATGGCCTGTTCTCGCCCGCCGCTCCACATTGAAGCGCGTATCCCGGATGTCGTAGTAGTGCGCGGCGCCGCGCGTCGCATGGCCTTGCGCCAGGGCCGTCAGCTCTGCAAGCACTTCGTCGAGTCGATCGCGGATAGATGCGTAGCAGCCGATCAAGTCCGCGTTCGTGTCGCTGAGGATTGCGGAGCGGCCGTCGAGCAATCCGCGGGCCTGAAGATCGAAAAAGACTGCGGCGCTTCCCAGGAAGGGCTCCCAGTAACGCGCGAACCGGGAAGGGTAGAAGCGGCGGAGGATCGGCAGCAATTGCCGCTTCCCGCCGGCCCATTTCAGAAACGGCCGCGCCTCCTCCGTCTTTGCGGTCACCTTAGTGGCGGCGGCCTTGCGCAAGGCGCAGTCCGACCGCCATGCCAAGGTGGAACGCCGCCTCCTGATTCATCCAGAGCTGGCGCGCGGTGTTGTCTACGAGCTCCTCGAGCAGCTCCTCGTTCCGGCTCCCGATGATCGGCTTCAGCTGTTCGACGATCTCCTCCTGGCGCTGGAGATCCGCCGCCGAAAACAGCTCGTCGTCCCGGAGCGCGTTCAAGAGCTCGTCGTACTCTTCGGCGCACTGTTCTTCGACGTCGCCGAAGCTTGGGTACCGCACCTGTTCGGCTGGGAGTTCGATTCGCTCGGCTCCGGCTCTCGCAATATCCATCAAGTCGTCAGATGTGGCGCCCATGGCCTGCCTCCGCGTGAAAACGTACTACATCTTGGAGGTTCTAGGGTTCTAATGTTCCAGGGTTCTAAGGTTCTAATGTTGCAGGCTTCGCCGAAAAAGATTCTCATTCTCTGCATCGGCGCCATTTCGTGGCAGTGCGCACCTCCCGCACCCTCCGCACCTCCTGCACCTCGCGCACCATTCATGTTCGCCGAGACGCTGCGCGTGGACTATGTCCACAGCGGCGGACCGGGCGGGGAAGCGCTGACGCTCGACCGTGCCGTCGCGGATGGACCATGGCCGGGGAGTCAGACCCAGCTCATCGACAGCACCAATCTGGGCACGTACTTCTTCGAGGTGATTGACCACCAGGATCGGCCGATCTACTCGCGCGGCTTCAGCTCGATCTACGCCGAGTGGGCGACGACGCCGGAGATGAGGACGAACACTCGAACATTTCACGAGTCGGTACGGTTCCCGTGGCCGACAGCGCCTGTTCGGATCATCTTCAAGAAGCGTGACGCCCAGAATGTCTTCCAGCCGCTTTGGTCGGTTGAGATCGATCCGAAATCGATCTCGGCAACCCCTGGTGAAGCCGCGGCCGCTGGTGCCGTCTGGCCGATCGTTGAAAGCGGGCCGGCGAGCGTCAAGGTCGATCTCCTGCTCATCGGCGAGGGATACAACACTGAGCAGCTCCCCAAGTTCCATGCCGATGCTGCGCGGCTCGTGAAAGCGCTGTTCGCGGTCGAGCCGTTCGCAACCCGGAAGACGGCGTTCAACGTGCGCGCCCTCGACTTGCCGAGTCGCAGCCTCTCTGTCGAGCGCAATGTCTTCGGCCTTCAGCGCTATGTGATTTCCTACGACAACCGGTCCCTGCGTGCGGTTTCCGCACTGGCGCCATCAGACGTGGCGGCGATTCTGGTCAACGAGGAGCAGTACGGCGGAGGCGGCATTTTCAATCAGCAGAGCACCGTCGCTGCCGGCAACCAGGCAGCGGAGTACATTTTCGTCCACGAGTTCGCGCACAATTTCGCCGGCCTGGGTGACGAGTACGTGGGCAACGTGACCTACGAAACCGGAACGCCGGTGAAGGCCGAGCCGTGGGAGCCCAATGTGACGGCGCTTCTGGATCCCGCGGGGTTGAAATGGCGCGATCTCGTTGAACCAGGAACGCCCCTGCCGACCCCGCCGGGCACGCGAGGGAAAGTCGGCGCATTCGAGGGCGCTGGCTATCAAGCTAAGGGGCTCTATCGCGGCGAGGCTGACTGCATCATGTTCTCACGCAACCCGGTCGGCTTCTGCCGTGTCTGCCAGCGCGCGATTAGCCGGATGATTGACACCTACACCAGATAGGTCCTTGGTTCTTGGCCCTTTGTCCTTGGTCCGGGCGCTCGGCGGGAGTGTGATAGAGTTCCGCACTTCCAGTGTGATTCTTAACGCCAACTGAGGGCAAATATGTGGCAGCAAAACTATGAACCCGTAGGCGGGAGCTTGGGCGTGTCGGCTCTCGTAGCCGCGATTCCTCTCCTGATCCTCTTCTACATGCTCGGCGTGAAGCGGAAGCCGGCGTGGATGGCAGCGATGACCGCGCTTGGCGGAGCCTTGCTGATCGCGCTCTTCGCCTATCGCATGCCCGTACCACTTGCCGTGATCTCAACGGTGTACGGCGCGGCCTTCGGGATTTTTCCGATCGCGTGGATCGTCTTCAGCTCGATCATGCTCTACCGCCTGGCGGTCGACACCGGCAAGTTTGAAATCATCAAAGACTCGGTCGGGGGCCTGACCAACGATCGACGGCTGCAGGCCATGTTCATCGCGTTCTCGTTCGGCGCGTTCATCGAAGGTGCGGCCGGCTTCGGCGCGCCTGTTGCCATATCGGGAGCGATGCTGGCCGGGCTCGGCTTCTCGCCGTTCTACGCGGCCGGCATCTGTCTTCTGGCGAACACCGCGCCTGTTGCGTTCGGATCGATCGGGATTCCGATCACGACCCTGGCGAATATTACCGGACTGCCAGTCATGCCGCTGAGCGCGATGGTCGGCCGGCTGTGCGCAATGATCTCGGTGATTATTCCCGGCTATCTGATCGTCGTGATGGCTGGTCCGAAGCGCGCGCTGGAAGTGCTGCCGGCCATCATTGCCTGCGGCGTCTCGTTTGCGGGCGTCCAGCTCTACGTCTCCAACCACATAGGCCCGGAACTGACCGACATCATGAGCTCGCTGAGCTGCATCGGCGTGATGGTGCTCGTGCTGAAGTTCTGGAAACCGAAGACGATCATGCGTCTCGAGGGCGACAAGGAAGCGAGCCTGACGCCGAAACATCACTCGGCGGGGGAGTTGCTCTATGCCTGGTCGCCGTACCTGCTGCTCGTGGTCTTCGTGCTCGTCTGGGGCGAAGCTTCGATCAAGCTGGCGATCAACCGATGGACCGACGGTCTGATGCCGTCGTTCCTGCCGTCGTTCCCGTCGCCCAAGACGGCAGGTCAGTTGAACCGGCTTATGGTGCCTGGCCTGCATAACATGATCACGCAGGTTCCGCCCGTCACTCGTGCGCCGGCGCAATACGGTGCCTTGCTCGAGCTGAACTGGCTCAGCGCTTCCGGGACAGCCTGCTTTCTGGCGGGCGTAGCGTCAGCAATTGTGCTGAGAGTAAAGCCGGCCCAGTTTGCGAAGACCTACGTCGCGACGTTCACGCAATTGAAAATTCCGATGGTCACCATCGCGACGATGTTGGGGCTGGCGCAGCTGATGAACTACTCAGGAATGACGTCCACGCTTGGTCTCGCGCTGGCCACTACGGGCGTCGCGTTCCCGTTCTTCAGCGCGGTGCTCGGATGGCTCGGCGTGTTCCTGACCGGCAGCGACACATCGGCGAACGCGCTGTTCGGTAACCTTCAGGTCGTCACGGCCAACGCGCTCGGGTTGAATCCCGTGCTGACGGCCTCAGTGAACTCGGCCGCCGGCGTTATGGGGAAGATGATTTCCCTGCAGAGCATCGCGGTCGCCGTCGCGGCGACGGGCATGACGACGGCCGACGAGAGCAAGCTGTTCCGCTTCACCATCAAACACAGCATCTTGTTGATGGTGCTGATGGGGATCATCTC
>JAMQPK010000018.1 GCA_023717525.1 Vicinamibacterales bacterium
CAGCACCGTCGTGCCCAGCCCCGCCTGCGTCACCGTGCCCGTCCCGCTGATCAGATTGCTCACCGTCAGCGTGTCGCTCCGGTTCATCCGCACCGCCGCGTTGTTCGTCACCCCGCCCGTCCCCAGCGTCCCCGTCGTCCCCCCGTTCCCCACCTGCAGCACCCCCGCCGACACCGTCGTCGTGCCGCTGTAGGTATTCGTGCCGGAGAGCACCTGCGTACCTGCACCACCCTTCGCCAATCCGCCGGTGCCGCTGATCGTGCCGGCAAACTCGGTGCTTCCCGCCGGGCTCACCGTCAACGTGCCCGCGCCCAACGTCACTGCACCACCGGAAGCGCCGCCTCCCGAAAGAGAAGCCACTGTTTGCGCGAAGCCGTTCAGGTTCAGCGTTGCGCCAGCCACGTTCCCCAGCACGATGTTTGTGGTCGTGGGCAATCGATTGGCGGCAGAAATCTGCAGCGTTCCGCCGTTGATCGTCGTTGTGCCCGTGTAGGTATTGGCGGCGTTGGAAAGAATTACCGTGCCCGTGCCGGCTACCGTCAGTCCGGCCGTGCCTGCGACCGCTGATGCGATCGTCGTCGTACCGGCCGTGAGCGTAATCGTGGGTGTGGCGCCACCAAGAGTAAGCGTGCTCCCGGTGACGGTATATCCACCGAGCAGAAAGTTGAGGTTGTGGGCCGTAATGGGCACGCCAAGCGTGACGGTTCCGGCAGTCCCGCCAAAGACGGCGTTGTCTCCACCGGCGTTGTTCCATGTCTGGAGGACGCCACCGTTATCCCAAAGAACCAGCGTCGTATTCCACGTCCCGGTCCCGCCAGTGCCAGCGGTCGCCCCGTTCGCGTCCCACGTCAGCGTCTGCTGTGAGAAGCCCGGCCGCGCAAAAACGAGCACAACCAGTAGTGCGAAAAGGACTCGGCGGGTGGAGGAAGTCGGCACGCTGATCTATCAGTCAGTGCAATCGGCGGGCCAGAGGCTGACGAGACTGCACGGTATGAAGTCTTTTCCGCTCTATGACTTGAAGGGGCTTTCGCCAATTTTGTGGGCGTCTTGCGTCTTTGCGTGCCTTAACACGCCGACAGACAGATCGGAAGTGTAACTCGGCGACAAGGTTCGCGATCACTTGAACTGGTTCAATGCGCGCCCCGACAGACCCCTGTAGTCTCTCCTCTCCTTCCCAGCTCCAGCCTGCCCAAAGGCCAAGGAGAGCACCATGCGTCGACTGATTCCCGTCATCGGTATCGCGATCGCCTTCATGACGACCGCGCAGACACAACGCCGGATGGACACGTCGGGTCCGGAGGCCAACGCCGAGCGCCAGCGGATCTTCTCGAGCAACGGCGCGATCGATCCCGAAGCATCGACCGGCCTCAGGCTGGCGACCGCCGTGGCGACGGAAGCACCCGCGGCATTCGACAATCAGACCAACGGATTCGATCCGCAAGGCCCCGACTTCGACTCGCTCGAGGAAGACGACGTCGTGCCGTTGCGATCGTTCAACGACAATCGCTTCATCTTCGAGGAAGCAGAGACGGCAGCCGAGGGATTGGGGCCCACCTACAACGCGCAATCCTGCCGCGAGTGCCATCAGAACATCGTCACGGGAGGCGCCAGCCAGGTGACCGAGCATCGGACGGGGCGTGTTGAGCGAGGTCAGTTCTTCGAGTCGCGGGGCGGGTCGCTCATCCAGTCGCGCTCGACCCATCCCGACATCAGCGAGCGGGTGGCCGTCCAGGACGACATCCGCACGTTCCGCATCTCTACCAACACGCTCGGCGCGGGATTCGTCGAGGCCATCGCCAACAGCACGTTGCTGGACATTCGCGATCGCCAGTCGCTCGACGTGCGGGGATCGGTCCTTTCCGCGCCTGTCCTGGAAGCCGGCGGATTCGCGCGCATCGGCCGATTCGGATGGAAGGACCAGCACGCGAGCCTCGAATCGTTTGCGGCCGACGCGTACTTGAACGAGATGGGCATCACCACGCCGCTCCTGGCCATCGAGAATTCCTCCAGCGGCCGGGACGTCGCTGCGTACGACTCCGTTCCGGATCCGGAAGACGATGGCGTCGATGTCACGGCGTTCGCCAACTTCATGCGATCGACGAAAGCGCCGCCCAGAGGCCCGATTACGAACTTCGTGAATGTGGGCGAAACCATTTTCAGGCAGGTCGGCTGCACCTCGTGCCACGTGGCATCGATTCGGACCGCACCGCTCGGAACCTCGATCAACGGCGGGGCGATGACCGTGCCGGCGGCGCTCGCCGACAAGATCATTCATCCTTATAGTGATTTCCTGCTGCACGACATCGGCACCGGCGACGGCATCCCGGTGCTGCCGACGGCGGAGCTTGCGTGGACGGCGAACAAGATCCGGACGGCGCCCCTCTGGGGCCTCCGGACGAGAAATCGCCTGATGCACGACGGGCTGTCGTTCACCCGCGAGGAAGCGATTCGGCGTCACGGCGGCCAGGCGGCGCGCGTGCGCGATGCTTTCCTGCAACTCACCACAGGGCAGAAGGCCGCGCTCGTCGCGTTTCTCGATTCGCTCTAGTGGCGTTTCTTGATCTTGGAGAGGAACTCGGGCGAAATGCCCAGGTAGCCGGCGACGTGATACTGCGGTAGCCTCCGATCGAGCTGAGGATAGTGTCGCTTGAACTCGAGGTATCGACCTTCAGCAGTGTGCTGCATCGACAGGATCAGACGCTGCTGAAGGAGCTCGAGCGACCGTTCGGCGAGCAGACGGAACAGGCGTTCGAATCTCGGCGTGCCGGTACAGAGCCGTTCTTTGGCGGCGTTGTCGATCATCAGTACTTCTGAGTCTTCGACGGCGTCGATACCGACGAGCGCGTGCGGTTCCGACGCCTGCATCAGGCCGTGGCTGATCCACGATTCCTCTGGCGCGAACAACAGATTCCGATCGAGACCGTCATCGGTCGTGCAATAGACTCTGAGACACCCCTGCTCCACGAAGAGCTCGCACGCCGGATTCTCTCCTGGCGTCGCGAGTCCCTGCCTGCGGCCGAATCGCTTTCGGGTCAGACACGACCTGAAAGTTCTCCAGTCGGGTTCGCTGAGCGGAAGACAGCGGGCGAGCGATGCCTCGATCTGCTCGAACATTTGCACACTGAATTGTGGGAGGAAGACGGGGAAGCGACGATCCATGGTGCAACGGTCGTACCGCTCGGTGCGAGTCGGTATTCAGGCGTGCAAGTACCGCGAGGGCGCTCAGACGCGGAAAAATTTGCAGAGCGGCAGGCGACTTTTGGTCCTACCGGATAACAACGGCTGCACCGAACGACCAAACGTTAACTATGACGTTCGCAATCGACACTCCGCCGGTCTGAAAATCTCCGAGCGCCGAAACCTGCTGCGTCCCAACGATCTGAAGCCCCAGATGCTCGGTGCCTTGGAACACCCATCCGGCGCCGTAGGTCAGTCCCAGAGCCTTGGACGTCAACGGCGGAACCGTACTGGTGCTGTCGCTGTAGACGAAGTTCCGCACGAACGCCATGCCCATGCCGCCCTTCAGAAAGAAGCCGTGAGATTCCCATGGCCTGAACTGCGCCACAGTCAGCACGAAGGTGGACCGGACCTCATCGCCCCCTTTGGTAGTGACGGGAACCCAGGACACTTCAACCCCGGCGTCCATCTGCTTGTTCACGCGATAGCCGACATTCGACGTGAAATTACCGGTATGCCAGTACGCGCCCTGACCGTGCACAGGGCAGTCCTCCTGGCAGTCGCCTCGAAGCGTCGTGAACCCGCCACCGATCACAAGCCAGAGTCTGGACTGCTCCTCCGGAGTGGCCGGCGTCGTGGCGGGTATGGTTTGGGCAGAAGCGGCTGCGGTTGTGAGACACACCACCGACAGCGCAAAGACAAGAGTCCTACGGACGCTCACGATATTCTCCATGTCAGAAACACGCGGACCTGAGGGTAGTGGAACTTCTGCACCGCCGGTGCGTCATGGAAGTACGTCCGGCGATCGAAGTACTCGGCGGAGGTGCCAATCCCGAGCGATCCCCGCAAGGGCGCGAGCAGATCCAGCCGCAGCTGCTGCAGCATGTGGTTGGCTCGAACGCCGTCGAGGGTATAAAGATGATGGCCCTCGTAGAGAAAGACGACAACAGCGCGGCCGCTGTGCGAGAGGATGGCATGCCCGCCGAAATTCCCTCCAGGGCCGTAGTCGTAGTAGCGCGGGCCCTCTGAAACACCCTGCCCCGCATCTCCGCCACCGTCCTCCTCCTCCGGCGGCTTACCGGTCAGGGGGATCGAGTCCACGGCGCCCAGCGCCGTCAGCCCTCCCCAGCCGGATGCCCAGATCGACATGTTCTTCCCCAGCGGGCGTGAGTACGCAAAGTTGGCGTTGAACGATTGCGCCCCGTACTGGTACGCCGTGTTCTTACTGAAGTCGTAGGCCTGAGACACATTGAACTGAAATCGGCCGGCGTCTCCAAGCGGCTGCCCCAACAGCCGGCCGCGCACCTTCGCCTCGCTGAAGGTCCCACCGCCGCCGAAGCGGAACATCACCACAAACGCGTCGTACGGCATCCGGCTGCGCCCGGTCGTGGGGTCGCCGTACAGCAAGTTCATTTCGACGAAAGGGTCCCCGGCCGATTCAAAGACACTGGTGCTCGAACCGCGCCAGAGCACTCCGGCCGCACCGACGCCGCTCATTTTGGACGGCACCATGTCGGCGGGCTTCTCGGATACGCGGGAAGAGTCGCCCGATATGAAGCGGTTGACGCCGGTGATGGGGTCGATTACCGTCGCCGCGATCTCGCTCATCAACCGGCCCCGCCCAGTCTCGGTCGGCTTACGTACGAGCCAGGCCGTCCGATGCAGCATCTCGCCGAGCGCGATGCCGCCAAGGGTCGTGTTCACCAGGTCGTTCAACGACGCGTGGTTCGTTTCGCCGAAATACTCCCACGTGCCGCTCCCAAACGCCGTCACGCCAGCCGATTCCCAGTAGCTGAGGCCATTCGCTCGACCGGCATTGAAGTAGTTGTTGCCCTGATACGGGTGGCCGATCTGGTTGACGAGGAAATCATCCAGGTCCCAGACCCACCCCTGCTCCATGTTGGCCCACCAGGTTTTCGGGGTAATGTGCGCGGTCACCTGCCCGCGCGCCAGGTTGGCGAGCTCGTAGAAAATATTGATGTAGGTCGCCTGCAGCAGTGCATGACCCACGCGCCGTGGAGGGCACCCTGTGCACAAACGGACGCCCTCATCTGCTGCGAGGGCCATCATTTTCTTAGCATCGACGCCGGGCGCCGCGCTGCGGAGGTCGTCCCTTGCCAGCTCAACTACGCCGGCCGGCGTTGCAGATTCTTCCTGGGCCCTTGCACCCGTGGAACTCGCAAGAGCGACGAGGATGGTCAGGCAGGTGGTTGCGCGATCGAACATGCACCGCATTATGTCTCAGGTCTTGTCAACGTGGCCATTCGCCAAGTACCCTTGCCGTTCCAGATCTGCAACAAGGAGCGCACATGAGACCGCTGAGAGTCCGTTCATTTTTCTCGATTGTCGGCCTTACCCTCGCCGTGGCGTCCTGCGGTGGAACGCCTGCGCCGGCGCCCGCGGCTGCGCCCGCCGAGCCCGCAGCACCCGCAGCCGCGCCCGCCGCGCGACCGCCCGCGGCGAAAGCTGGCTGGACCGTACAGGACATGCGAACGCCTGAGAGTGTTTACCTCGATGAAGCGTCCGGCTATCTCTACGTGTCGCAGATCGACGGGCAGCCCGGAGAGAAAGACGGCAAGGGGCGCATCTCGAAGATCGGCCTGGACGGATCGGTCGTCGCCGCCGACTGGGCGACGGGCTTCAACGCGCCGAAGGGCCTGCGCAGCTTCGCCGGCACCCTGTGGGTCGCCGATATCGACGAGGTCATCGCGATCGACATCGCCACGGCAAAGCTTGGGTCGCGCATCAAGATCGACGGCGCAAAGTTCCTGAACGATGTCGCAGCAGGCGCCGACGGCACCATCTACGTCTCCGACACACTGGCCAGCAAGATCTACGCAGTAAAAGACGGCAAGGCCTCCGTCTTCGCGGAAGGTGAGCAGTTGGAGTATCCGAACGGGTTATTCGTCGACGGCGAGCGGTTGATCGTCGGCGGCTGGGGCAAACCGGAGGCCGACTTCACCACCAAGGTGCCCGGTCACTTGTACATGCTCGACTTGAAAACGAAGAAGAAGACGCTGATTACAAAGCAGCCGCTCGGCAACATCGACGGAGTCGAGCAGGAGGCCCGCGGTGGTTTCCTCGTGACCGACTACATGGCCGGCAAAGTGCTGCAGGTGAGTCAGACGGGCGAATCGCGCCTCGTCCGCCAGTTCAAGCCTGGACTGGCCGACCACACGTTCCTGTACGCGCAGGGCGACATTCTGATCGCGCCCCACATGAACGAGAACGTCGTGACGGCGTACGACATCTCGGCAGACATGAAATAAGGTTAGGGGTGAAGGTGGAAGGTTGAAAGTGGAAGGTAGAAGGTAGGTTCGAGACTACCTTCCCCCTTCCACTTTCAACTTTCTACTTTCCGTAGCTGATCCGATAGATCACGCCGTTGGTGTCGTCCGACACGAGCAGCGATCCATCCGGGAGCACTTCCAGATCGACTGGCCGCCCCCACCGAGCGCGGTTGTCCAGCCAGCCTTCGGCAAACGCTCCGTAGCTGACGACCTTGCCTGTCCCGTCCAGGCGCGCGATCGACACGCGATTGCCGTTGTACGGCACGCCGGGGCTGCGATTCCACGAGCCGTGTTCGGCGATGAAGACCTGATTGCGGTACTCCTGCGGAAACTGCGAACCGGTATAGAACCGCATGCCGATCGCCGCGGCGTGCGGAAGAAGGCGCTGCGCCGGCGCCTCGAACTCGCTGCATTGCCGCTTTCCGCCAAGCTCGGGGTCGACGATGGTGCCCTGGTGGCAGTAGGGGTAGCCGAAATGCATGCCGGCTTTCGGCGCACGGTTCAGCTCGTCTCCCGGCAGATCGTCGCCGAGATTGTCGCGCCCGTTGTCGGTGAACCACAACTCGTGCGTCGTCGGATGCCAGTCGAAGCCGACCGTATTGCGGACGCCGCGCGCGAAAATTTCCAGACCCGAGCCATCCGGCTTCATCCGCCAGATCGTGTTGTACGGATCGCCGCGATCGCAGACGTTGCACGGCGCACCAACCGGCACATACAGCAAACCATCAGGCCCAAACCGGATGAACTTCCAGCCGTGATGCTTGTCGCTCGGAAACTTGTCGGACACGACGACCGGAGGTCCCGAGGACGCAAGTCCTGGCTCGATCTTGTCAAAACGAAGGATGCGGTTGACCTCCGCCACGTAAAGGGCGCCATCGCGGAACGCGACGCCGTTGGGCGTGTCCAGTCCGCTGACGACCGTGATGACCTTGTCGGCCTTGCCATCCTTGTTGTCGTCACGAAGCGCGTACACGCTGCCGGCCCGGTCGCTCCCGACGAAGATCGTGCCGCTCGGGCTCTGCGTCATCGACCTGGCGCTGCGGAGTCCTTCGGCAAACATCGAAATGTGAAATCCCGCGGGCAGTTTGATTTTGTCGAGCTGGACGCGTGACGCCGGTGCCTGTCCAAAAGTGACGGACATCGCGCCCGCTACCGCGACCAATACGATCGCAACCATCATGATTTTTCGCATAGCGGAAAGCATATACTAGCCGTCTCAGGATCCGCCATACAGGAGGCTTTTCAATGCGAAGTTACGCGGCAATTGCAGTCTTGTTGGTCATAGGCTTCGGATCGGCGTCAGCCCAACGCGGCGGTGGACAGGCACCTCCGCCGACCGACCCGACCGTCGGCACGCAGATGACGGCGGCGGAGCTAAGCGCCGCCCTGGCCAAGCTCGGCACCGAACGCCCGAACGCCAGCGTCCGTGTGTTTTCTCTCGCGCCGTACACGGTGAATGTGGAGCACCGCTCGGCCCAGCCCCAGGCCGCCTCAGTTCACGACGCCGAAGCGGAGCTGTTCTATGTCGTCGATGGCTCGGCGACGATGGTGACCGGCGGCAAGGTCATCGGGGAGACCCGCAACGGCGCGAACGTGTCGGGTAAGTCGATTGAGGGCGGCACGCCTCACAAGCTGAATAAAGGCGATTTCTTTATGGTTCCCAAGGGCGTGCCGCACTGGTTCAGCCAGATCGATCCGCCGGTCCTGAACATCATGTCGTTCCATCTGCCGATGGCGAACTAGCGGGCAGGCACCCACGGGTTGGCGAATCGCGGATCGCGAAGAAGCACTTCGTCGGTCAGCGATTCGAGGAAGGCGACGAGATCGGCGCGCTGTGCCGGCGTCAGCGGGAAGCCGCGAACGGCCGGGCTCTTGTTCACGTTGTCGTGAAGCACGACAAGGGGCGGCTGTGGAAAAGCACTTCGCCCCGCTTCGCCGCATCGGAGATTGCCGAGTCGTCCCGGTCGAAGTGATAGCGATCGTACGGCGAGCGCGCCGACACAATCGCGCGCTCGAAACTGGCAATGGCCTTCACGAGGTTTTCGCGCGTGACCGGATGCGGTTGACGTTCGAACGCCGCGGCAAATCGCCGCTGGTAGTCCCGATCGCGCTCGAACGCCTCGAGCCACGCATCTGACACGTTCAGCCCCAGCTCGATCGGGTGCTCGCCGTACATCGGGACGAACGCCTGGTCCTCCAGTCTCGTCTGCCTGGGGTTGGCCCAGGTCAGCACGGCCGCGGATGCTTCTGCCCCGTCGACCCGATGCTCTGCGCGCGACCATCGGTAAACGCTCGCGCCTGCTCATGACAACTGCCGCACGACTGTTTGCCGTTGGCAGACAAGCGCGTGTCGTAGAACAGGCGCCGGCCCAACTCGACCTTCGCGGCCGACATCGGATTGTCCTGCGGAACATTCGGAACCGGGAACCCGGCGGGCAGCTTCCAGTCGTAGACATCCAACGGAGGCCGTTGCGCGACGGCAGCGATCGCGAAACAGATCCATGCGATACAGGCGAGGCCTGAGCCACCCACGGTGATACGATTCGGGCCGATGGCACTCCTTACAGTGAGAGCGGCGGCCGGGCGCCTCGGTGTGGCGTACTCCACGCTCAAACGATGGGTCCACACGGGTCGCGTGCGGACGACCCGGACGGAAGGCGGGCACCATCGTGTGTCGGAGGCCGAGATCGATCGCCTGACGGCGAGGCAACAGCCGAACAATCAGCGATCGGCGCGCAGGAACGATCCTGACGAGTCACTGGGCGGTCTCAGCGCACGCAATCGTCTGCACGGATTCATCGAGGAAGTCCGAATCGACGGCTTGCTCGCACAGGTACGGCTCCGCGTGGGGGATCAATCGCTCACCGCAGTCATCACCGCCGATGCCGTGCGCGCGCTGAAGCTGCGCCGGGGCGATGATGCCATCGCCATCGTCAAGTCGACGGAGGTCATGATCGCGATCTCGGGTGCATCACGGTCCACTCGGCGCTGAAGTCCAGTACCATCTTCCCATGCACATCCACTGCAGGTGGTGGGCCGCTCTAGGTATAGCCGTGGGGATGGCTGCCGGGACCTCTCCGGCTTTTGCACAGCAATCGGCCACGACCCCGCCGCCTCCTGCGCTCTTCGACGTCGGCGACCTGTGGCGAGCGGTGCGCGGCAAGCCACGCGAGGCGCCAAAAACCGAAGAGGAGAACCGCGGCAGAGCTTTCATCCTCGCGCCGTCGTTCGGAGCAAAACCTGGAACCGGTGCGTTCCTCGGTGTCGCCGGCAACATCACGTCGTACTTCGGCGACCCCAAGACGACACACGTCTCGACGAACGTCTTCGGTCTTTCCGTGTCGACGAGCGGCCAGGTGCTCTCGAACGTCAGGTTCAACATCTTCACGAACGAAGACCGTTGGGTGATCGCGGGTGACAACCGCTTCAACTGGATGTCGCAGGACACGTTTGGATTGGGGACGTCGACGCCGAGCGCCGGCGTCGTCAACGCGGACTTCGATTTCTTCCGCCTCGATGAGACGATCTACCGGAGAGTCGGTTCGAGCAAGTTCGTCGGCGGCGGCATTCAATTCAATACCCGGCGCAACATCGGGCCTGGCGACAACGCTGAGGCGACCTGGGACGAATCGCCGAACGTCGTCTACAGCAAGGCGCACGGCCTGCCGGCTGATTCGGCCACATCGGGCGGTATCAGCATTGCGGGGCGATTCGACAGCCGCGATAGCCAGGTGAATGCGAGTCGCGGGTGGTACCTCAACGCCAGCTACCGCACGTTCTTTGAAGGCTTTCTCGGCGGCGATTCGTCCTGGCAGCAGGCGAGTTTCGACGCGCGCAGTTATCGGGCGCTGACGAAGAACGGCCGTCACCTCGTCGCCGGCTGGATCTACGGCGAATTTGTCACGGCAGGTGTGGCCCCGTACTACGACCTGCCTGCTACAGGGATGGACACGTTCGGTCGATCGGGGCGCGGCTATCAGGAAGGCCGTTTCCGCGGCGACCAACTGACGTACGGAGAGTTAGAGTACCGCACGACGATCATGGCGAACGGTCTCGTCGGGCTGGTCGCCTTTCTGAACGCCACGTCGACCAGCGCTCCGGACGGTTCCGAGGCGCTGTTTCATTCCGTCGCAGTGGGGGGAGGATTCGGCGCGCGTCTATTGTTCAGCAAGCGATCGCGAACGAATCTGTGCCTCGACTTCGGATGGGGCCGCGAAGGTTCGCACGCTGTATATGTCGCCGTCCAGGAGGCGTTCTAGAATAGAGCGCCGGGAGGATTCAGATGGATATCAACGGACTTGTGCAGGCTTCGAGCGCGTTATTGATCGCGGTGGCGTGGAAGCTGCTGGGTGCGGTCGCATTGTGGGTGGTGGGACGCTGGCTCATCCGCGTCGCCATTCGCATTCTGGGCAGGGCGCTGTCCAAGGAGCACGTCGACCCGACGTTTGCGCGCTACCTGCAGACGGGCGTTTCCGCCGTCCTGACGATCGCGCTCGTGATCGCGATGCTCGGATTCTTTGGCGTCGAGACCACGACGTTCGCGGCATTGCTCGCGGCCGGCGGCGTCGCCATCGGCGTGGCATGGGGCGGGCTGCTCGCCAACTTCGCGGCCGGAGCGTTCCTCGTGTTGTTGAGGCCGTTCAAGGCCGGGGATTTCGTCAACGCCGGAGGGGTCACAGGAACGGTGGACGCGATCGGGCTCTTCGGCACGACCATCAACACACCCGACAACGTACGGACGATCGTCGGAAACAACAAGATTTTCGCCGAGACGATTCAGAATTTCTCGGCCAATCCGTATCGGCGTGTCGATTTGACTGTGACGATCAACAACTCGGTCGATCACCACGAAGCGATCGGCCTGCTGAAGCACCGCCTGTCGATGATCCCGAATGTGCTGCAGACACCGGCCCCGGACGTCGACGTGCTGCAATTCACACCGGCGGGTCCTCTGCTGTGCGTACGCCCTTACTGCGCGAACGCGCACTACTGGCAGGTCTATTTCGACACGAATCGCCTTATCCGCGAGGCATTCGGCGAAGCCAACTTCCCAGCTCCAGCACCGGCGTACACATTGAGCGGCCTTGCGCCAGTCGCTGAGCTGGACGGCCCGAAGACGAGTGGCTGATCGTCGCTCGGCGCTGGTAGTGCTTTTTTACTTTTTGCTTAGCGCTAAGTACAATAGATGACAAATGAGAGCATCTGATATAGCCAAGGCACTCGGGCGGCGAGGGGGACGAGCCCGCGACAAGCGGCTGTCCGCGGCGGAAAAAAGACGCATCGCATCCCTGGGAGGCCAGGCTCGGCTGCAGTCACTCCGGGCGGCCCGCCGGATTGCCGACAATTTCCGATATGTCGCCGTGCTTAGCGAGCTTCGGGGACAGCCCAACGTCAGGCGCCTGAAGACATTCGCCGGACGCCTGCCAGGAATCTATCCCGCGGGATCGTGAAATGCCCGACCCGGTGGATCATCTCCAGGAGGTCGGCGGCATCGTCGATGGCCTGCGCACCCTTGGCCTCAACCCGGTGCTCGTGGGAGGTATGGCCCTCGTCATACTCGGATCACGCAGGGTGACGAGAGACTTCGATTTCGTGATTGCGCGTCCAGGCGATCGCCTCGCTCGTACGATTGGTCTGTTCTACGACCGCGGCCTGGAACTTGCCTCCCGCCTGAACGAAGCGGGAGAGGTGACCTCCACGATCGCCAGTCGCAAAGTGGCCGTCATCCGGCTTCGCCTCGATACACCGGAGAGCGCGTATTTCTTCAACCCGCAGACAGGCCTTCGGGTCGACCTCCTGTTCGACTTCCCCATCGCAGCCGCAAAGCTCGTCGAGCATGCGACGCGGACCAGGATTCGCGCGAATGTGTTCGACGTCGCCTCCGAGCAGGACCTGCTGCACCTCAAGAAAATCGCAAAAGCGGCGCGCTCGGCGCCGGGCGACGTCGAGGACATTGCCTTTCTCGAGGCACGTCGAACACGCTCCAGATAGATCACTCCGGCGCCCAGAACGGCTCGCCGGCTTTGACGAGCTGAACCGGTACTTCCGGAACGAATCCCTCGATCCACTGGGCCATTTCGAGCATGCCCGACTCTTCCGAGATCGCATGCCCGAGCATGATCCATCCTTTATTAATGCCAAGCGCGACCGCGTCGAGAACATATTCCGGACCATCGAACGCTCCGTCGGTCTCCTGCTGCTCGCCGCTGATGACCACGTCGACGTCGGGGTTGTTCACCGCGGGCGTCGCGTAGCCGACGCCGAGCTGGATGCGGCTGACCTTGGCGTTGGGGTCTCCCACCACTCTCAGTGCGCGCGCTCCAGTGCGCTCTTTGACTTGAGCGACCAGAGCGCCAAGCGTCGTCTCGGGAACCACGAATCGATGCGAGTTGGGCGCTGTCTCGTACTTCGGATCGAGACCTAGCTCCCGCCCGGATCCGACGTAAGTGAAGTCGGGACGCTGCGAGTGCATGTGGTCGTGAATACGGAAGATGACGATGTTGTTCTTGCGCATGAAATCGACTTTGGCGGCGTAGAGCGGATCGCCGCTGACGATCGCGACGTCGTCCCGATCGTTCCAGTACGTATCCTCGTGCGGAATGATCATGTTGCACCCCGCCGCGCTGGCCCGCTGGACGACCTCGAAGGAACAGAACACCGTGGTCGCGATCCCTGTGACTTCCGTACCGGCCCCTCCATACTTGAAGGTGTCGCGATACGTCGTATCGCGCCAGGGCCCGCCGAGATTCTTCTTGATGCGCTCGACTACTTCCCCTGCAGTCATCAGGATCTCCAGTACGGATCGCCAGCAGAGATGTGCCGGATCGGCACTTCGGAAACGAACGTCTTCAGCCAGCTGGCGCAGACATCCATGCCGGGCTCCTCGGACACGACGCGGCCCACGAGGATCAGGCCTTTCTTCTCGCCGGAGAACACCTTGTCCCTGACGTATTCGACAGATTCCCACTCGCGGACTTCTCCCGCGACGATCGCGTCCACATCTGGAAGCATCTTCAGCGCCGCTTGAATCGACGTGGTGCCGGCCAGCAGTCCGACGCGCCGCACGCTGATGCCTGGATCGCCGACAACACGGACACCGCCACGCGACCGCAGCCCGCCTTTTACATGGCTCACTAATGCCTCGAGGCTGATCGTCGGTATTTCGAAGCGCTGAGGATCTCCGTTAGACCGATACTTCGTCCAGCCAAGTGCAGCCGCGAGACCCTGCGCAAGCGGATCGGGCTGGCGTCCCCGCCAGTGGTCGCTCAGTCGGAAGACGACGAGATTGTTTCTGGCGATGAACGCGCTCTTGCTGGCGACAACGGGATCAGTGGGAGAAGCCGGCAGATCGGCTTTTCCATAAAATGTCGGCTGAGCGGTAATGACGACGTTGGCGCCGGCTTTCACCGCCTGCTGGAGCACGGCCATGGTCGCCATGGAAGTGGTCACAATCCCCTTGGCCACAGTCGATGGGTCGCCGGCCTTCACAGCGTCGACTGAATCCGGTTTCCACTCGACGCCGATGTTCTTCTTGATGCGCGCGATCACGTCGTCGGCAGTGATTGGCGCAGCCCCGGGCACGTCCCTGGCGTACGCGAACGGCGCGGCGGCCACAAGGGCGGCGAACTCGCGTCTGGAAATGTCGGTCATCAGGGTATAGAGTCCTGATTGTATGACTCATCCCGGAACGGGCAAGTATGAAAAACTTCTGGAACGGTGCCGGGGCCTGGCGCCGATCCCCACCGCCGTCGCCTATCCGTGCGAGGAAACGGCGCTGGCCGGCGCGATCGACGCGGGCACTCAGGGTCTGATCGTGCCCATCCTCGTCGGACCTGCCGCAACGATCGCCGAGATCGCCAAGGCGAAAGGCATCGACATCAGTGGCGTGGAAATCATAGACGTGGCCGGCAGCCAGGCCTCGGCGGCCAAAGCGGTGCAACTGGTCCGCGAGGGCAAGGCGGAGTTGCTGATGAAGGGCAGCCTGCACTCGGATGAAGTGTTGGGCGCCGTCATCGCCAGGGAAACGGGACTCCGCACAGGCCGGCGTCTCAGCCATGTGTTCCTGATGGACGTACCCACGTACCACAAGGTGCTCATCATCACCGACGCCGCAATCAACATTGCGCCGACACTCGAGGACAAGGTGGATATCTGCCAGAACGCGATCGATCTGGCGCGGACGTTCGGCGTGGAACGGCCGAAGGTCGCGATCCTCGCCGCAGTCGAAACGGTGAATTCGAAGATGCCGGCCACGATTGACGCCGCCTCCCTCTGCAAGATGGCCGAGCGCGGACAGATCAAGGGCGGGATACTGGACGGCCCGCTGGCGTTCGACAACGCCATCAGCCGAGACGCGGCGAAAATGAAGGGGATTACGTCGGAGGTCGCTGGCGATCCGGACATTCTGCTCGCGCCCGACCTCGAGTCCGGCAACATGATGGCCAAGCAGTTGAGCTTCCTGGCCAACGCCGACAGTGCCGGTCTCGTACTGGGTGCCCGCGTTCCGGTCATCCTCACCAGCCGGGCCGACAGCCTCCGATCGCGAATCGCCAGTTGCGCGGTTGCGGTGCTCGCGGCCCATGCCCGGCGGCAGCCGCCGAGTTAACGACACAACAGTCATGGACGATTACGCCCTGGTC
>JAMQPK010000062.1 GCA_023717525.1 Vicinamibacterales bacterium
ATGGAAGCGATGATGATCAAGCCTCCGGACTTCGATCCGTCGCGCCGCTATCCCGTCTATCAATTCACGTACGGCGGACCGCAGAGGCAGGAAGTACTGAACGCGTGGCCGGGCATCTGGAACGACTTCGCGTATCACCAGTTGCTGGCCAGGCGCGGCGTCATCGTCTGGATCTGCGATAACCGGACGTCCAGCGGCAAGGGCGCGGCGTCGGCGTGGCCCCTCTACAAGAATCTCGGCGAGCTCGAGCTTCGCGATATCGAAGACGGGTTGTCCTGGCTGAAGAAGCAGCCGTACGTGGACGGCTCGCGTATCGGGATCTCCGGCGTCAGCTACGGCGGGTTCCTGGCGCTCTATGCCCTCACACACAGTAAGAGCTTTGCAATGGGCATCGCCGAAGGCGCTGTCTCTGACTGGCGCAACTACGACAGCATCTACACCGAGCGCTATCTCGGGTTGCCAGGCGAGAACCCCGAAGGTTATCGCCGCAGCTCCCCCCGGTACAGCGCCGCCAATCTCAACGGCGAGCTGTTGATGATCCACAGCGCGCTCGACGACAACGTGCACCCGCAGAATCTTTCGCAGTTCGCCTACGAGCTACAGAAGGCGGGAAAGCCGTTTCAGATGATGGTGTACCCGCGATCGGCGCACGGCGTGAACGGTCAGGATGTGGGCCTGCACCTTCGTCGCCTGATGCTCGACTTCACGATCCGGAATTTGCGGCCGGGTCAGTAGGTTATATGATTACCGCCAATGAACTCGGCCATCCGTAAGTGGGTCGGCGAGGTCGAAGCTCTCGCCAAGCCGTCCGCGGTTGTGTACTGCGACGGTTCCGAAGGCGAGAAGAAACGGCTCATCGCGGAGTGCCTGGCAACCGGCGAACTAGTCGAGCTGAATCAGCAGAAGCTTCCCGGCTGTTACCTTCATCGCAGCGCCTCTCACGACGTCGCCCGCACCGAACACCTGACCTTCATCAGCACACACGACAAAGAGGACGCGGGACCAACCAACAACTGGATGGCCCCGGGCGTGGCGCGCGAGAAACTGACGCCGCTCTTCAACGGTGCAATGCAGGGACGGACGATGTTCGTCGTGCCGTTCTTGATGGGTCCGCCCGGATCGCCGTACTCGAAGGTCGGCGTCGAGATCACCGACAGCCGCTACGTCGTCCTCAACATGCGGATCATGACGCGCGTCGGGCAGGTGGCGCTCGATCATCTCGGCGAGTCTGACGATTTCACGCGCTGCCTGCACTCGCTGGGCGATCTGAGCCCCGACCGCCGGTTCATCGTCCATTTTCCGGAAGAGAACGCGGTGTGGTCGATCGGCTCGGGCTACGGCGGCAACGCACTGCTTGGAAAGAAGTGTCTGGCGCTGCGCATTGCCAGCTGGAAGGCGCACGATGAGGGCTGGCTCGCCGAACACATGCTGATCCTCGGGTGCCGTCAGGGCAACGGGCCGGTTCGCTATATCGCCGGCGCGTTTCCGTCGGCGTGTGGCAAGACGAACATGGCGATGCTCGTGCCGCCGCCGTCCATGCCCGACTGGAAAACCTGGACGGTCGGCGACGACATCGCGTGGATTCGGCCCGGCAAGGATGGACGTCTGTGGGCCGTGAATCCCGAGTCGGGATTTTTCGGAGTCCTGCCCGGCACGAGCCACAGCACGAACCCGACTGCGTTCGACATGATCCAGCACGACACGATCTTCACGAACGCGGCGCTGCGCGAGGATGGTACTCCCTGGTGGGAAGGACACGACGACCCGCCGCCGGCGAAGGCGCTGGACTGGCAGGGGCGCCCATGGACGCCGGCTTCGTCAGAGAAGGCGACGCATCCGAACGCGCGCTTCACGACACCGGCCACCAACTGCGCCTCG
>JAMQPK010000070.1 GCA_023717525.1 Vicinamibacterales bacterium
CACATCGAAGTTGCGGTGGTCGCAGTAGGGCCCGCCGGCCGTCACTGAGGTGGCCGTGTACAGGTCGTTGGTCGCGGTGCCGTTGGGGTTGTCGTCGTTGGCGCAGAATACCGAAATGTTCTTCTCCATCGTCCAGCTGGCAATGACCGTGCTGCCACCGGGCAACCGGCCCTGAACCGACACGTCGACGCCGTTGTAGATCGACTCGTAGTCCACGTTGCGATCCAGCTGCGGCGACGAGTTGAAGAACGCATTGGTCCTGTTGTAGGCATACATCGTAATCGGCGACCCCGGCGTGATGATACCGGACAGCGTGTCGTCGATGCCTCCCGCCAGGCTCGGGGAAGTCAGCGCAGGCGCCGGGGCGGTAAACGCCGAGTACTGGCTGGCATCCACCAGCGTGCGGTCCGTCGCGCGAACGTGGTCGAACGTACGGTGATAGTAGCCAACCGTCGCGGACACGCGCGACGTCAACTGATGCGACACCGACGCCATGATCTCGACGTTCGATTGCCGCTGGACTTCAGGGTCGAAATCGCGTTCGGCCGCGAGCCCGAAGGTCGCCGAGCCAGGTCCGATTTCGTTGTTCTGCGCGATGCCGTCGTTGTTGGTCGGCAGCGCCACACCCGAGCACGCAGTGCCCGCAGTGTTGATCGCGCAGTCGAACCAGTTTCGGTTCTCGTTCGCCACGCCAGGAGCATATGTGTCTGCAAAGCCACCGGTGAGCGGCTCGTAGTACTTGCTCCACCCCGCCTTGACGGCTGTGCGGCCGTCGCCGAACAGGTCGTACGCAGCGCTGAAGCGCGGCGCGATGTCATTGTTCCAGGTCGGCACGTTCTTTCGTTCCGCGAAGAACCGCTCGCCCACGAAGCGGCCAGCCGGCATGGCGGTCGATTCGATCCGCGAGCTGAAGTTGTCCACTCTGACCCCTGGGCTCAAGGTGAGACGCTTGATCGTCCACGAGTCCTGGATGTAGTACCCGAGGTCGTAATCCACGTGGCTGAACCGGTTGCTGGGCGTCGTGTACACCGTCACTGTCTGCGGGCGGTTGTTCACGTAGTTCTGCACCAGGTCCGCCTGCCGGTCGGTGTAGACGTGCACCGGTCCGAAGGAGTTCTGGAAGCCGAACTTGATGTTGTGCGTGCCAGTGACGTAGGACATCGACGCAACCACAACCCGGCGGATATCGGCGGTGCGCTGATCCTGCCCGTTCGACACCCAGGCGAGGCAGCCGGCGGCGTAGGCGCAACGCGGATTGATATTCGACGCGGTGTCGGTGATACGACCGTTTGCCAGCCAGGCCGGATTCACGGTGACGCCATCGGCGAGGTAACGGTCCAGGCGCACAGCCGGCTGGTTGAAGCCCGTCCAGTGCTGGTAGGCCGTCGAATAGCCGGCTTCGAGCAGAATCTTGCTCGTCAGGGTATTCGTGTACTTTGCATTGCCAATCGCGTAGTGGGCCTTGCTCGGATCGCGCTGCGTGCCGGCGCGTGGATCGGTGCCGAAGCCGAAGTCCTTGCCCTTCCGCTTCCAGGTGCGCTGCATGAACGCCGCAACCTTGGTCTTCTGGTTAACCTGCCAGGTGAGCCTGGCCAGCCCATCGCGGATGTACTGGTCGAGAATGCTGCGAATGTTGTCGCCGTTCGGCGCCGTCAGGAACAGCGGCGTGTTGGCAACCGTCTCGTCGGTCGAGATGTGCCGGACCGATGCGAAGAACCAGATCTTGTCCTTCTTGACCGGGCCGCCAACCGAGGCGTTGAAGTTCTGGATGTGAACGATGCCGTTGCCGCTGGTGATGTTCTGCGACTTCAGGTAATCGTCGATGTTGTCCGACTGCCAGTTGCCGTCGGATCCGCCGATGAACACCGAGCCGCTCACGATGTTGCCGCCGTCCTTCGGAATGGCATTCACGCGCATACCGCCCGACTGGTTCTCTGCGGTCTGGGCTGCTGTGGTGACGGCGACTTCTGCGCTGAGCGCGTCGTTGTAGTAGCTCTGCTGATTGGAGGTCTCCTGGCTGTTGACGCTCATTCCGTCAACCTGCTGCACCGTGTGCGTGTTGTTCAGACCATGACCTCTCGGGTTGGTCTGTTCCATCGCACGCGATCCGCCGATGTCCGGTGTTCCCAACCGGATGCCGGGAATCATGTTGCCCACCGACATAATGTTTCGCGTCGTCGGCAGCGAGTCGATGATGTCGCGCGTGATGACCTGCGTGCGCGCGGCCTGCGAGACGTCCACGAGCGGCGTCTGACCCGAAACGGTAATCGTTTCTTCGAGCGCTCCGACCTTCATGTCGGCGCTGACGGTAGCCGTGAAGTTCGCCGGTAGTTCGATGCCGTCACGGACGACGGTCGAGAAGCCCGGCAACGTGAAGGTGACCTTGTAGGTGCCCTGCCGCAGATCGATGATCTGGAATCGGCCCTGGTCGTCGCTGACGGCGCTCTTCGCCTTTTCGATCAGCGCCGGGCTCGCCGCCTCGATGGTGACGCCGGGCAACACACCGCCCGATTCGTCTTTCACCTGGCCGGTGATCGAGCTCTGCGCCATCACCGATGATGGGAGAGCGAGCACGCAAACCAAGGCGAGTAAACCCAACCAGTATCTACGCTGCATACGAGAACCTCCCCAAAAGACGTTGACGACCCTCGGGCTCACCGATGTGAACCTCTGGAAGACCATCTACTTAAACGGATTGTGCGACAACGATATCGCAAGCATCGTGCCGGTCGCAAGGCATTTAAACACCTGAAAAATCTGGCCTTCTTGCCCTTCACGACGCCAAAAATACGAGAAATCAGATCGAAGAAATCCAACTCCTTGGATTCACGAATACTTAGTTTCCAGGTAGGTCAAATACCTTACGGCATCGATGTCGTTCCCGGTGACCCGCCGGACAAGTTCCCTGGGCTGATAGCGCCTGCCATGCTGATGAATCTCCCGTTGAAGCCATGTCCGTAACGGCGCGAAGTCGCCCGCTTGAATCTGCCCCTCCCACGCGGGTTCCGCGTCCTGAAAAGCGCTCCAGAGCTGGGCGGACACCACGTTCCCAATCACGTAGGTCGGGAAGTACCCGAAGAGTCCGACAGACCAATGCATGTCCTGCAGGACGCCGTCGGCCGAATTGCCAGGCGTCACACCTAGATAGTCGGCCATCTTCGAGTTCCAGCACTCTTCTGCATCCTTCGTGTCGAGACCGCCGGTCAGCAACGCGATTTCCATCTCGACGCGAAGCATCACGTGCAGGTTGTACGTCACCTCGTCTGCCTCGACCCGAATCAGCGACGGCTTCACCCTGCTGATGGCGCCGCAAAACTGGTCGAGCGTCACATTCGCCAACTGCGAGGGGAATCGTTTCTGGAGCCCGGGATAGAAGTGCATCCAGAAGGGCATCGAGCGCCCGACGATGTTCTCCCAGAGCCGGCTTTGCGATTCGTGCACCCCAAGCGAGGCGCCACCTATCAGCGACGTACGATTCCACTCCTGGCTGACGCCCTGCTCGTACAGCGCATGACCGGCCTCGTGCAGCATGCCGAAGAGCAGTTCGAACGGGTTGCGATCGACGAATCTAGTAGTGATACGGACATCATTGGACGAGATCGCTGCGGCGAAGGGATGCGCGGACATGTCCTGCCGGCCTCGAGTCCAGTCGAAGCCGAATCGAGAAATGACGTCGATCGCGAACTCGAGCAGGTCATTCTTCGCATACGGCACGTGCAGAAAAGCGTCGTCCACGGCGGGCCGTTCCTGAACGGCTTTCGCAAGGGCGACCTGCCGAGGGCGAAGTGCGTCGAACATCCGCTGAATTTCGGCCGTCCGGGCGCCGGGCTCGAAATCGTCGAGCAGTACATCGTAGGGATGATCGGCGGGGGCAAAGAAACTGACGTACTCCTGTTTGAGCTCGAGTACGCGCTTGAGATGAGGCTCGAACCGGCTGAAGTCTGATCGCTCGCGCGCTTCGCGCCAGGCCTGATGGGCCGCCGACACCGCGTTGGTATGCGTCACCACAAAACGGCTCGGAACACGTGTCGCTTTGTCGAAGTCCCGCGCCGTGACAGCCACCTTCCGCCGCGCAGGCGCATCGGCGTCCAGCGTACTCACCTCGGTCTCAGCCTGTTCGATCAGCGTGCCGGTGTCGCTGGACGTGAACTTCTCGTGCTCGACGCGCTTGATCGTCGCCAGCATCTCTCCATGGGTTGACGCAGCACCCGACGGCATGCCGACGCGCTCGTCCCAGGACAGCAGCGCCGCTGCGGATCGCAGATCGGTCAACTCCGCCATCAAGGCGTCAAGGCGCTTCAGGGAATCCACGGGGTGAATCGTACAGGTAGAAGGTGGAAAGTGGAAAGTGGAAGGTAAGTTTAGAACCTACCTTCCACTTTCCACCCTCTACTTTCTACCTACCGTAAGAAGTAGGAAGGAAGAAGTGGGAAGTAAGAAGTAGTCGATAGTCGGAAGTCGGCCAGTTACTTCCCACTTCTCACTTCCCACTTCTTACTTGCCATAGGCCGGAAGTTCGCAGCGAAGCGGCTTGTCGCTTCGATAACCGAGCACATAGTCTGCCTGCATGAGCTTGTGGATTTCCCGTGTGCCCTCGTAGATGACCGCGCCCTTGGCATTGCGATAGAAACGGCCGACCGGATATTCGTCGGAGTACCCGTTGGCGCCGTGAATCTGAACGGCGTCGGAGGCGGCGCGCTCCGAGGCGACCGTCGCGAACCATTTCGCCAGGCCGGTTTCCCGGGTGTTGCGCCGGCCCTCGTTCTTCAACCACGCCGAACGGAACCACAACAGCCGCGATGCCTGATAATCGGATTCCATCTGCGCGATCATTTCCTTCACGAGCTGGTGTTGTCCGATCTCGACACCGAACGCTTTCCTGTCGTTCGCGTATCTCACGCTCGCGTCACGGCAGGCGCGCAGAAGCCCCGTCGCTCCCGCCGCAACCGTCAGCCTGCCTTGATCAAGGGCGAACATCGCGATCTTGAACCCCTCGCCTTGCCTGCCGACAAGGTTCTCTTCAGGCACCTCGACGTTGTCCATCTTGAAGAAGCCCGTGTTGCCGGCGAGAATCCCCCATTTCTGCGTCAGCGTGCCGCTCGAAAACCCCTTGAACGCGCGCTCGACGATGAACGCGCTCAGGCCGGACGGATCCTTCAGTTTCTTTTTCGCGTGATCGGTCCAGCCGATCACAAGAAAGGTATCGGCCACATCGGCGAGCGAGATCCACATCTTCTCGCCATTCAGAACGTACCGGTCACCGCGCTTCTCGGCGGTCGTCTGGATGCCACGAGCATCGCTGCCGGCGGCTGGCTCGGTGAGGCCGTACGACCCAATCAGACTCCCTTGCGCCTGAGGCACTAGATACTTCTGCTTCTGCGCGTCCGTCCCCCAGGACAACAACGTCAGACTGTTCAGGCCGACGTGCACCGAGAGGATGACCCTGAGCGACGTGTCCACATATTCGAGTTCCTCGCACGCGAGGCCGAGACTGATGTAGTCCATCCCCGCGCCGCCATACTTCGCCGGCACGCACACACCGAGCAGGCCAAGCGCCGCCATCTTCGGCAGCAGCGCGCGATCGAACGTATGTGTGCGATCGAGCTGCTGAATGCGCGGGGCCACTTCGCGCGCAGCCCATTCGCGCGCCGTCTGCTCGATCAGCAGATGCTCATCATTAAGGTCAAAGTTCATGCAAGCCGAATCCTAGCACCTCCCCTTCACCACTGAGGACACCGAGGAATGCAAACTCTGCGTCCTCTGTGGTGAAGGACAAGCTACGTTTTGCGGATCGTAACGATGGCGCCCCGAGCGAGACCGAGATGCTCGCTCGCGCTGGTCGAATTGATGGCAATCTCGAGGTGATCGGTGCTGCCGAACAGCGCGAACGCTTCTCCGATCGCCGCGTCCGCGTAGGTGCCGACGACGCGCGGAATCCGGTGCGGGCCGATCGAGATGCCGATGCTCCCCGACTGCGAAAACTTGAGGAACAGCTTGTGGTCGATGTTCGTCACGAGGTTGCCGAACCGATCGACCCTGAGCACTTCGCCAACGAGTGAGTCGCCCTCGATCCTCGGTGCCGGAATATTCAAATGTTGGATGTCGCCGGCCGGCCGGCCAAGCGCCGACAGATCCACGCCTCTGCCGATCCACCCCGCGGCCGGGGCAAACCGATCGCGGCCTTCAAACGTCCGGCTGACTGTCGGGCGCGCGTACCGTCTTTCGGTGAGCTCGACGATTCGTTTCGCTGGCGTCTCCTTCAGCACAGCCGTCAGCACGCCGTTGTCCGGGGCGACAAAGCGGTAGTCGCCCGTGTCGGCGGCAATGCCGCGGCGCGCCGAGCCCACGCCGGGATCCACGACCACGAGAAAGATGGTCCCCTGGGGAAAATACTTGTAGCTGGCGGCGAGCTCGAGCGATGCCGTCAGGACGTCGTGCGCAGGAATGTCGTGTGAAATGTCGACCAGCGTTGCGTCGGGACACAGCCCGAGCACCACCGCTTTCATGGTGCCGGCGTAGTGATCGCGTGTGCCGAAATCGGTGAGGAGAGCGATGACAGGACGAGGCATGGCATCGGCGATTGGGTGATTGGGTGATTGGTGAGTGGGTGATAGGAAATGCGATAGGAAATGCGATTTGTCGATCTGCCCTTCAGATCGCCACGTCACCAATCACCCAATCAAAAATCATCCAGTGCTTCCGGCACCGGTTTTCTGAACAGAAACTCCCTGACGTTCGTTTTCAGCAGAAACGACTCCGCCACCTTCAGGCCCTCGAACATCCTGATGATGTCGCGATTCTGCAGCGGCGTGCGCTTCCGGCTGCCACTGGTATACGCACGCTGCTTGACCGTCCCTTCATCGACGATGACGTACTTCGAGAATGCGGCGTCGACGGCCGTAACGGTCGTGAAGAATCCAAGCACAGCCCCGTCGGGACGCAGCATTCGCGTCAGCGACGCGGCAAGCACCTGCGCGGCAGGAAGGTCCAGGTAATCGAAGAAATTCCAGCAGAGAATTCCGTCGATGCTCGACGGCGCGTGTTTCAACAACCGGCTCGTGATCTTCTCGGCAAAAGGCGTCCCGCCCTGCCGCGAGTGACGATCGAGCTCGCTGTAGAGATCCTCCACGAGAATCTTGCAGCCAAGCCGCTCGCCGAAGAACGTGATGTTCGAGCCGACCACCGGCCCGAGGTCCATCAGGACCGGGGCCTCACGCGAGGTCAGGCTTCCCAGGAATTTTCTTAGCGCTTTCGTCGGATAAATCTGGCCGTCTTCGTTGAGCGTGGCGGCCGGAGCCGCCACCTCATTCCGATCTTTCCGGGTGTCCCAGAGCAAGTCTGCTAGGCTCCCACTCGCTGACCCTGCTGCACCGCCTGCGGTGCGTGTGTGGTGACCGGCTGCACGCTCTGGGGCTTCACTTCGACGACGGGTTTGATCGCCTGCGGCTGCGCCGCCGACTTTCCCTTCGTCGCCATGTCGACGCTGCCCCTGAACTGCGCACCTTCGGCGATCGCCACGCGCGGTGCGGTGATGTCGCCGTCGACGGAGCCGTTCTCACGGATGTCCACCTTCTCGGATGCGGTGATGTTCCCCTTCACTTCACCCAGCACGACCACGGCCTTCGCAAAGAGCTCGGCCTTGATCTTGCCGTTGGGGCCGATCGTCAGGACGTGATCGCGGAGCTCGATGCGGCCTTCCACGTGCCCTTCGATGGTGAGGTCTTCACTGCCGTTCAATTCGCCCTTGATAACCACTGACTTGCCGATGTTCACGACATCCCTCTCGTTCTGGCCCTGGTAGCTGTCTTGACGGGTCGCCTGCGATCCTGCTGCCTGAGCCGTCGCAGCTGCCGCCTCACCGTGTGACACCGCCGGTTGTCGCACCGCTTCGTCGCGCTTCCACATTGTCTGACCTCCCCGAACTTCGGGATATGACAGGAGACCCCGGGCATGCGACGCCGGGACCGTGAGGGGGTTCAGCCAGTATAGGTATCTCACCTATGACTGTCTAGCCCTTATTTTGCTGAGGGTTAGCGCCGGTGTTATGATCGCCATTCAACATGCGCATCTACCTCGACCACAATGCGACGACGCCTGTGGATCCGGCGGCGGCCGAGGCAATGATGCGTGCCCTCCAGGATCTTTTCGGCAATGCGTCGAGTGTTCATTACTACGGACAACAGGCGAAGGCCGCGATCGACGGTGCACGAAGCGCTGTGGCCACTCTTATCGGCGCGGAACCAGCGGACGTCATCTTCACCAGCGGAGGCACCGAGGCCGATAACTTCGCCATACGGGGAGCCGCCGAAGCCCTCGAGGCCGGCGGACGCCGGCACCTGATTACATCGGGCATCGAGCACGAGGCCGTGCTCCAGACTTTCAAGGCACTTGCCCGCCGCGGTTGGAAGACGACGGTGCTGCCCCTGGACTCCAGCGGCATCGTGTCGCCCGATCGGCTGCGCGATGCCGTGACGGACGACACCGCGCTCGTGTCGATCATGCACGCCAACAACGAGATTGGCACGATTCAGCCGATCGCCGAGCTCGCAACTATCGCTCACGCGAACGGCGCCCTCTTTCACACCGACGCCGTGCAGACCGCCGGAAAGATTACCGTCGACGTGCGAGGACTGGGCGTCGATCTCCTGTCGATCTCTGCTCACAAGTTCTACGGACCGAAAGGCGCCGGCGCGCTCTGGGTGAAGCGGGGCGTCCGCCTCGCGCCGTTCATGGCCGGCGGCAAGCAGGAGCGCAATCGCCGCTCCGGCACCGAGAACGTCCCGGGCATCATCGGCATGGGCGTCGCGGCGGAACGTGCGCTCGCCAAGATGCCGGCCGAATCGGCGCGCCTTGCCGCGCTTCGAGATCGACTTGAAACAGGAATTCTGAAGAACGTGCCCAATACGGAGGTCAACGGCGCGCCAGACACTCGAGTGCCGAACACGTCCAACATCAGTTTCGAACGGATCGAGGCCGAGTCCTTGTTGATCGCGCTCGACCTCGAGGGCATCGCGGTGTCAACAGGGTCGGCGTGCTCTTCCGGCACGCTCGAGCCGTCGCACGTGTTGAAGGCCATGAACCTCCCTGCTCATCGAGCGCAGAACTCGATTCGCTTCAGCCTCGGCGCGGCGAACACCGAAGAGCAAATCGACCACGTGATTGCCGTGCTCCCGCGAGTCGTCAGCAAGCTGCGAAGCCTGTCTGCCGTGGGATCCCGCCGCTAAGTCATGAGAATCGTCGTGGCAATGTCGGGCGGCGTGGATTCATCGGTAGCGGCAGCCCTGCTCGCCGAGGCGGGGCACGACGTCGTGGGCCTCTCGATGCAGCTTTACGATCAGCGCGAGGGCGAGCACGGCTACGGGAGCTGCTGCAGCCTCGACGACCTTCACGATGCGGGACGGGTGGCCCGGCGGCTGAACATCCCGCACTACATCATCAACTTCGAAAAAGAGTTTCAGGAGACCGTCGTCAGAAACTTCGTCGACGAGTACGTGGCTGGCCGCACGCCCATCCCATGCGCGCATTGCAACAGCGATTTGAAGTTCGCGACGCTGCTCGATCGCGCACAGGCCTTCGACGCGGAGCTGGTCGCAACCGGGCACTACGCGCGCGTCGATGCGGACGCATCGACGGGCCGTCACGTCCTGCGCCGCGGGCTCGACAGTACCAAGGACCAGTCCTACTTTCTTTTTTCGCTCACGCAGGCGCAGCTTTCTCGGGCGAGCTTTCCCGTCGGCCACCTCAATAAAGATGAGGTGCGCGACTTCGCCCGTGCACGAGGGCTCGCCACCGCGGACAAGCCGGACAGTCAGGAAATCTGCTTCGTCCCCGACGGCGACTACGCCCGTTTCATCGAGAGGACGACGGGCGACCTGGATAGCGCGGGTACCATCGTCAATTTGTCGGGTGATGTGCTGGGGAGGCACGGCGGCGTGCATCGCTTCACTGTCGGGCAACGTAAGGGACTCGGCGTGGCCCTCGCCGAGCCAACCTATGTGCTCGAGCTCAGACCGTCGGAGAAGCAGGTGGTGGTCGGACCGCGACGCGAGCTCGAACAGACGACGCTGACGGCGTCGCAGGTGAACTGGATCTCCGGCAGCGCTCCGGAGGCCCCGCTTCGCGTGACCGCCCAGATCCGGCATCGCCATCAGCCAGCCCCCGCACGCGTGACCTCAACGGGCGGCCATCGCGCCGCCCTCGAGTTCGACACACCGCAGATTGCTGTCACGCCCGGTCAAGCGGTGGTGTTCTACGATGGAGACGTGGTGGTCGGAGGCGGGTGGATAGACTGATACTGGACATTGAAGATTGAAAATTGAAGATTGGAACATTAGAACCTTAGAACCTTAGAACTACTCCTTCCGTCCAAGTGCCATAAGCGCGTCGCCAGTAAGTCGAAAGACCGTCCAGTCATCCAGCGGTTCTCCGCCGAGCTTCCGGTAGAAGGCAATCGACGGTTGGTTCCAATCCAGCACGCGCCATTCCATCCTTCCCCACCCGCGGTCAACTGCCAGCCGCGCAAGGTACACGAGCAACTCGCGTCCGACACCGTGCCCGCGTGCCTCGGGACGAACGAAGAGATCCTCCAGGTACAGACCGGGCAGGCCAAGAAAAGTTGAGTAGTTCGGGAAGAACAGTGCGAAACCGACGGGCGTGCCGTCGAGGCTTGCAACCACTACTTCCGACACGGGCCGTTCGCCAAAGAGCGTTGCGCGAAGCTGTGCCTCGGTGGCGACCACTTCATGCGAAAGCTTTTCGTACTCTGCCAGCTCGCGAATGAACCCGAAGACGAGCGACGCGTCGGCGGCCGTTGCCGGGCGAATGCTAATAGACATGGACGAAGGACAAAGAACTAAGGACCAAGGACTAGCCGCTTGCCATTGAATGCGGCGATCTCTTTCTTCGTGTCGTAGTCGAGGACGCTGATGCGGTAACCCGCGTGCTGCGTCTCGCAGACGGTCGCCAGACCGAGTACCATGTTCCGCTTCTGCTCGCGGTTCGACTTGTCCCACACCGCACGATTGACCCACGCCGTCGACTGCAGGCAGTCGTAGTTCACGAGCACGCCGTTGGTCATCATGTTGTCGACGAGTGCCTTCGCCATCGGCAGCTGGTCCATCGGCAGATCGTTCTTCGGGCTCGATTGAAAGAAGAGGAGCACAAGCAGGAGCCCCAGTGCGCCGAGCGCAACGATGACGCCGAGCGGGTTCGTCGGACGTTTGTCCGGCGTGTTTGGCGATTCCGTCATGTCAGGAGCCCAGAACCTTCAGCTCGGCCACGGACCAATAGTACGTCTCGTCGTTCGCGAGCAGCCGCAGGCGCAGGTGACGCGCGGGCGTGGGTTGAATGTCGTACCTCAGCGGAACGTCTCCTGGCGAGGTGAACGCGCCGACGAACGCCAGACCGGCGCTGCCTCCTCGCCACACTTCGCGCCACGACGCACCGTCCTCGGACACCTCGATCGAAAGCGCGCGCGGAAAATCTTCGACAAATGGCCCCAGGGCCAGCTCCAGCGCGCTGACCGATCGCACTGCGCCAAGGTCGATGTTCATTTCGACGCGATCGCTCTGGACGCCCGATTCCCATCTCGTCGTGCGATCGCCGTCGGTCATGCGGGCAACTGCCGCGTCGTTCACGTTTGCCCGAATCATCGCGATGGGCAACGGAGTAGCCGCGCGGCCCGGCGGAACCGCCGGAGCCGGACTCAGGCGATACAGTGTCTGCTGGCCTTCCTCGCACACGATCTGCGTGCCTTTATGCCCACCGACAAAGCGTCTCCAGACTCCCTCCCGATCGTCGTCGGCGTTGACGGCGATGTGTGACACGCCATGGAGCGAGAGCTGGGTCAGCACATCATCTTCAAGGTTATCGAGACCAAAGCGGAGGGCTGCGTAGTGCGGCGGGAAGAATCCACTGTAGCCGTTTACGAGCGGCCGTCCGTGAGACATCGCCCGATACATCGCGGCGACATCGTGAAACGAATCGCCAAGCGGCAGCTCCATCAGCGCGCCCTTCCCTCCTGCCGTCTCCTGTCGATCAGAGCAGTGCTCGGCCGCCCAGGCCGCCGGAGTTGGCACGAGTGGGAACGGCGCTACCCAGCCGTCGGCCAGCACGCCTAGTGAGACGAGCGCGGCGAGGGTCATACGCTTCCACCCATGCCGTGCGGACAGCCGATCGAAGATGATGGCGCCGAGCACCGCAAGACACAGCACCGTCATCATCCAGAAGCGCGCGGGCACGCGGAGAGCACTGAATCCCGGAAAGAACATGAGCAACGCGTACGGGCCACGGTAGACGAACGGCTTGCCCATCAGCGACGGGCCGGGGCCAAGGCTGAAGAGCCACATCAGCGAGGCCGTCATCGCGTAGAAGCCGAGCACCGAGCGCGTCGAGTAAGCGTACCGCAGCCGCCGGCTGGTGAGCGCGAGGCCGATGGCGAGCAGCAGCGAGAACGTCAGCGGCTTGGTGGGATTCGAGACTGAAAGCAACTGGATGCCGAACAGATTGAGTCGCCATGGGCCGATGACCTGGGCCCTCAGCGAGACGAGCGCCGTCACCAGCGACAGGGCGATGAGCGCGCGGCGCACGATCGTCCAGGTCTTCCCGCTCGAAGACGACTCATCGCGAAGAAACGCAGCACCGGCGAGCAGCAGAAGGGCTATGGTGAGCCCGGGAAACAACTCCCCTTCCGCTCGCCGATAGACGTGCAGCCATCCCCAGTAGTGAAGTGCCGACGCCGCGTTCAGCAGCCCCATGACGTCCGCGCCAAAATCCCGAATCGCTCCGAATTCCCGGGTGAATCCGAATCCTCGATGGATCACCTGGTACTGCCACAGCAACGGAACGAGCGGCAACGACGCGGCGATCCACGCCGCCATGATCGGTGCGAACGCCCGCGGCCTCGACCATGGCGACGCAAACCACAGCATCCACAGCCCTATAAACACTCCAAAGAACAGCAGGTAGTACCCGTTGCAGATCGCCTGAAGAAACCAGCCCGCGCCGAAGAGCACGAGCCACGACGTGCGCGGTTCGCGGAGATACCGGTGCAAGCCGATCAGCGCGAACGGCATCGCGAACGCCGCGAGCGCCTGAATCTGCGGCAGGTGGGCGATGCGATACGGCGCGAAGCCGAAGAGCAGGCCGGCGATCCACGCGGCATCCTCCCTTCCCACCACCTCCATCGCAAGCAGGTACGCCCCGATCGCGCAGAGAGGGAATGTGAGCATGAGCACGATGTTGTAAGCGACCTGCGGGCTGAAGCCGAGCCACTGGATGGGCGTCGCCAGCAGGCTCAAGCCGAGCAGATGCTCCGAAAAGGCGAGGGCGCCTGGTATCGGGAAAAAGTTCGGCGCGTTCCACCACGCCGACGTGTACGGCAGCGCCTGAGCGTTCCACCACAAAATCCAGGTGTTGAGCGCCGGGTCGCCGGCATCATTCGGAAGCACGGCGCCAAGCTGCAGAATCAGGGGATAGGTGAGCCCTACCGTGAGCGCACTATAAATAAGGAACGCCTGCCACGCTCGTTTCATTCCGACCGGCCTTCGGGATCGTAGATACGCACTTCGGGATTGGTCCTCACGGTGACGAGAGGTTTCCAGTCCAGACGCCCTGCCCGGCTCTGCGCCGCGAACCGCCTCCGGAACTCAGCCTCTTCCCAGTCGTCCACGACGATGTAGGGCCGCCGGCCTTTTGCGCGAAGCTCGTTCAACGTCGTGTCCAGGCGGTGCTCGTAGACGGAATCGTATCGCAGCGTGATCCGGTGCGCGTAGTACCGCAGGCTCCCGCTGTGCTGAGCGCACACAATAACCGCGTTTTCAGGAGTGACCTGCGCGACATACTCTGCCGCTCGAATGTACCGCTGCTCGAACTCGCGGGATGTGAAAACGAACTGATCCCTGGCAAACAGGTAGCTCGAGGCGAGGCAGAAGGCGCACACCGCCATGGCCACCGGCGCACGGATCGGGGCCGGCAGCTTGTGACATGTGAAGCGGATCGCAGCCGCCATCAGAACGAGAATCGCCGGATAGGCCGGGAGAAGGAATCGGAGGTACGTCCATTGATCGAACGGTCGATAGAAGACGTAGGACACCACCGTCAGAGCGACCAGCGAGCCCAGGCATAGACGTGTCCTGGCGTGGACGTCCGATCGAAATGCACCCGGAGTAACGATCGGCAGAAGAGCCAGGGCCACCAGCGGCGTCTGGGTCTCGGCAAACCAGAGCGCGTAGTGTTTCAGATTCGGCAGCGCCGAACGCCAGTCATAGATGTCGCTCAATCCTCCGTAGCCGGACTGCAAAGGTGAACCGTAGAGATACGTATTCAATAGTGCGACGACCGTCACGCCGGGCACGAGGCCGGCAGCGAAGCGAGCGACATGTCTGGGACGGCCGTACCACGTGATCACGGGAACCAGCGTCAGAAGCGCCAGATTCGGGCGGACGAGCAAAGCCGCGCCGGCCGCCAGGCCCGCGGCCAGGGCCCGCGGTTCCGGCTCTCTCAAGGCGAGCATCGCCACCAAACCCCAACCCGCGGCAACCGGCACGTCAGTCATGGGTTGCATGAGGTGCGACAAGAAGACCGGCGAGGCGATCAGCAGCAACGACGCCAGTACACCTGTGGGCTTACTGCCTGTTGTCCGACTGCCGAGTTGATAGGTCACCCAGAGCGCCAGCGATCCCAGCACAGGCACGACGAGAAAGGGGCCATTCGTGCCGAACAGGCCCTGAAACACAGCCATCAACATGGGCAGGCCGCTCGCGTACGTTGGAACGATCGTCCCGTCCGCCGACAGCGGCCGATACCCGAGGGGGGCAAACGTCCACTCGCGGTACGGCCACGAGAACTCCTGCACCCACGGCTGCTCGATCCGCAGAGATCCTTTCAGCCACAGCTGCGCCTGACTGACATACCCATACGAATCGGATCCGCCTGCGGTGAAGCTGCCGTAGTAAATTCCAATGAAGGCGCCAAGGCAGACAACGGCCGGCGTGGCGACGACAGCGGCGCGCGTGATGAACGTAAAGATCCGGCGCCAAAACGCATCGATGTCGTGACCAGAGTATCGCCACGCATAGAACACCGTCGCGGCGGCGCCGATGACGAGCGGCCGAATCGGCTCGGTGGCCTTGACGTTGAGCGGTCCGATGCGGAACGAGAACCCATCGGTCACGAAGGCAATGACGGCCCAGACGGGGGCAAGGCACGCAATCAGGTAGATCACACGGCGGGTCGGGGTTGAGGCTGGCATTTCGCCGCTGGGATGGTAACATCCGCAGCACCGCGTCTTTAAGGAGGTTCCGATGAGATTTCGCCCTCTGCTTCTTGTACTACCACTGTGCGTCGTGGCGCAGGTCGGTTCCGCCCAGCAACCTGCTGCCCAGGCACCTGGTGCCGGCGCCGTGGCCAACGTTCGATCGCCCGAGGTCGCTGCGGATCGCCGCGTGACCTTCCGCATCGCCGCGCCGAAAGCGGCCGCCGTCTCTGTTATCTGCGAATGCCTGACTCTCGAAGAAGCGGCAAAGCTGAAGCAGCAGATCGCGCAGCTTGGCCAGCGGCCAGAGGGCGATCCCGAGATGACGCGCCTGACCCGTGCCCTCGCCGGCGTGCGCTCCAACCAGGGCGAACGCGCGATGACGAAGGATGCCAACGGTGTGTGGACCCTGACTTTGCCATCGGTCGAAGCGGACCTCTACGAGTATCACTTCAAGGTCGACGATTTCGAGATGCTCGATCCACGCAACCCGGTCGTGAAGTACAACAGCCGGCCGAATCTGATCGAGAGCGTCCTCGAGGTGCCCGGCGCCTCGCCGATGTTCTACGACGTGAAGGCCGTGCCCCACGGCAAAGTGGACATCCGCTACTACGACTCGAAGGCGACGGGCGGCACGCGCCGTGCGTTCGTCTACACGCCTCCCGGCTACGAGAAGTCGACCGCGAAGCTTCCTGTGCTGTACCTGCTGCACGGTGCTGACGGCGACGAGACGGTGTGGACCACCTTCGGCCGCATGAATCTGGTTCTCGACAACATGATCGCCGACAAGAGAACGGCGCCGATGATCGTGGTCACTCCGGCCGCGTATGCGTACCCGCCCGCGACTGGCGTGGCGGGCGACAAGCAGCGCGCAGATTTCGAGAAAGATCTCCTCGGGGATCTGATTCCCTTCGTGCAGGCCAACTATCGCGCGTTTGCCGACCGCGATCACCGCGCGCTCGCAGGCCTGTCGATGGGCGGCGGGTTGACGCTGGCCATCGGCCCTCGTCATCTCGACACGTTCAGCAGACTCGCCGTGTTCAGCGCCGGCGCCGGACAGAATCCCCAGGAGTCGATGAAGGACGTCGCCGCGAACGCCAAGAACATGAACGCACAGTTGAAGCTGTTCTGGATGGCGATCGGCGACGACGATCCCGGCTACCTCGGCGCGAAACGCACGTCAGAGTTCTTGACGACGGCGGGCATCAAGCACAGCTTCAAGACCTCGGCCGGCGCGCACACGTGGATTGTGTGGCGGCGGTATCTGAACGAAGTCGGCCCGCAACTCTGGGCGTCGCCGTCAGGCACGAACTAGGGTCGGAGACGTGAAGGTTCTAGGGTTCTAACGTTCTAGGGTTCTGAAGTTCGATCAACCCTAGAACTCTAGAACTCTAGAACCCCTCCCGGGAGCCTTCCGCGCATCCCCGGTGTCTAAGCTTTTGTCACGCCAAACAATTGCTGTTTCGAGAATGGGGTCGACATGCCCAGAATCATGTTTCAGGAAGTGGTGTGCCCGAGTGCCGATGCCAGCCGCAAGTGGTACACCTTGCCGCTATCATTTCTCGTCCACACGATCGTGATCGGCGTGCTCATCGTGGTGCCACTCGTCGCCACCGATGTGTTGCCCGAGCCGCGGGTGATGCTCAATTACCTGGTACCGACAATTTCAGCCGTGCCAGTTGCGCCCCCGCCGGCGCCGCGAAGAATTCAGGCGGTTGACACGGCCGCCGTGAACGCCGACGCCGCGCCCGTGAACGCGCCGATCGGAATCGGCCGTGAGACGGCACTGGAGGTGGAGCGTGAAGTCGTCGCCGGCACCTCTGACGGTCTGGTCGAGGGACTCGGCGCCGGTCGGGGTATCTTCGACGCGCCGCCGCCAGTTCACGAACCCGACGCTCAACCGGCGCGCGTCAGCAGCGGCATCAAGCCGCCGACACGCATCAAGGATGCCCCACCGGTCTACCCGGACATTGCGCGGAGGGCCCGCGTGCAGGGCGTGGTGATCCTCGAAGCGATCATCGGCGCCGACGGCCGCGTACAGCAGGCGCGCGTGCTTCGCTCGATCCCTCTACTCGATCAAGCTGCGATGGACGCCGTGCAGTCCTGGCAGTACACGCCGACGCTGCTGAACGGCCGGCCTGTGCCGATCATCATGACGGTGACGGTGAATTTTCGTCTCGAGTGAGGCTGGTTACTTGATCGGCGACTGACAATCGGGCAATGTCGGCGAGTCCGGCGCGTCGGGCGAGCTGCCCGGCACACGGCCGGGCTGAGAAGGATCGAGCTCGGCCACTCGCTTGTTGACGAACAGCACTTGAAAGGCCCATGCGGGAATAGGGTCGAGGTTCTGCGCACAGGCCTGGTTGTTGAAGTGCAGGCTCACCGGATAGAAGTTGCGTTTCAGCTTCCGGACGAGCTCCAGAAACTTCGGCGCGTTCACGAGATGCAGTTCCATCGGTAACTGATCGATGCGGGCGAGCACGTCGTCCGGTGTCGCGAGAAGCGATTCCCACTCGGCGCCTTCGATGTCGATCTTCACCAGGAGCCGCTTGCCGCTGTCGCCGTTCCTCGCGATCTGATTCGCCAGCGTATCGAACGGCCGCGACTCGATGATCTCCCGCTTGGGCCCGATGCATTCGTTGTGATAGACCGCGCGGCCACCGGCGCACGTTGGCCGATAGGGTGTAAAGCAATCGTACTGATGCACAGGCACATCGAATGCGAGCGACACCTGGCACCCCCAGTTGTCCTCTTTGTCGATGCCGTAGGAATACGCGGACTCGACGCCCGGCATGAGGTTGTCGCACATCAAATAGCCGCCGTCGTTCGGGCTGCCAACTCGCTTGATCGTGCAGTTCTTCAGTGCGACGGGCCGCAATTCTTCCAGCAGCGCGACGCGAGCGTCACGGAGCGAAGAACCGCTGACCCTGGTACCCGCGGGCGGATGCCACGGAAAGAATGCGAGGACGACGATGCCAACAATTACGCACGAAGTAAGTATCAACAGTCGGCGCACGTGAACTCCCATCTCGGCACACCCTTCAGTGGATAATCCACAATATCGGCCACAATATAGATCCCCTGCAGGAGCGTGCGATGCGTGACGTACAGGTCTGGTGTTTCGTTCTGCTCTTCGCGATGGTTTTCGCCGCCTTGTCGGCGGACCAGGCTCGCCCAGCCAGCAGCGCAGTGCTGTTCGAAGGCGCACGGCTTATCGCAGGCGACGGTCGCCCGCCGATCGACAATTCCGCGTTCATCGTCGAAGGGGCCAGGTTCACGAAGGTTGGCAAGAAAGGCGAGGTCCAACCCCCGTCCGGCGCGACCCGCGTCGATCTGACCGGGAAGACGGTGATTCCGTCGCTCATCGACATTCACAATCACCTGGGCTGGACGAACCAGAAGACGAACACAGCCACCAGGCAAAGCTACACGCGAGCGCTCGTCGTCGACCACTTGCAGCGCTATGCGTACTACGGCGTTGCGGCGACGTTGAGCATGGGCCTCGACCGCTGGGACGTCAACCCGGAGATCCCGTATCAACTACGCAACGAGATCATCCCGAACGCAGCGCGATTCCTCACCGTGGGTCGCGGGATTGCGGCGACACCGATGGCCGGGCCGGTGGCGGACTATCGGCTTGGCGTTCCGTACGGAGCGCAAACCGAAGCCGAAGGCAGGGCCCTCGTTCACGAGTTGCATGCCAGGAACGTCGAGATGATCAAGATTTGGCTCGATGATCGACTCAAGACCGTTCCGAAACTTCAGGTGAACGTCTACGAAGCCATCATCGACGAAGCGCACAGGAACGGCATGCGTGTTGTCGCCCATATCTTCAATCTCGAAGACGCCAAGCAGCTTCTGAAATCGGGAATCGACGGCTTTGCGCACGGTGTTCGGGATCGTGATGTTGATGAGGAATACCTGCGTATCCTCAGGCAGCATCCCAGGGTTTGGGTGGGGCCGAACCTGCCGGCCCGGACACCAACAGCCGAAGAAGCCACGGCGGAGATTACCTGGGTGAGCGAGACTCTCCCGCCCAGTCAGATCAGGCGGATGCGGGACGAACTCGCGAGCCGGCCAGCCACCGCGCCGCCGAACGACCTGTTCGCGATCCAATGCCGCAACCTGAAGAAGGTTCACGATGCGGGCATGATTATTGGTCTCGGGACCGACGCCAACATTGATATCGGCTGGGGCGCACACGTCGAACTGGCCGACATGGTGTCTTGCGGGCTGACGCCGGCGGAGGTGATCGTCGCGGGCACGCGTACATCCGCCGAGATTCTGAAACTCAACGACCTCGGAACCGTCGCGCCTGGCAAGAGCGCAGACTTCATCGTGCTCGATGCCAATCCTCTGGAGAACATCACCAACACGCGGAAGATCAATCGCGTGTATCAGCGAGGCGCGGCAATCGACCGCGCAACGCTGAAGGACACCCTGAGCGCAGAAGCCGCGAACTGACCTAGGCCAACGCTTTCTGGAAGAGGGCCATCAGGCGGCTCCACGCGCGCTCCGCCTGCGCCTGGTTGTACACCGCCGAATCCGGCGGGCACCAGCCATGAGCGGCTCCCGCGTACACCTCGATTTCAGCAGGCAGGCTGGCCTTTGCGAAGGCCGCCCGCAGCACGTTCTTCGATTCAGGCTCGCGCTGGTCGTCGTTCTCCGCGATCGCGAAGAGAAATTGCGCCTTCATCGTCGGGATGAGCAAGTGCGGACTGTCGGCATCGGCCGTCACGAGCCCGCCGCCATGGAACGACCCGCCGGCGCCGATCCGAGTGGGAACGGCCGCTGCCGTGCGCATGACGATGGGACCGCCCATGCAATAGCCGGTCGTTCCGATCTTGCGATTCTTGTCGACGGCTGCCTGGCTGTCGAGGAAGGCGACGAATGCCTTCGCGTCGGTCACGTGCGTTGTTGGATTCAATGCCTGCGCCAACGGCATGACCGCGTTCCGCGTTTCCGGGTTGGCAAAGCTGGCGCCCGGAGGCACGACCGGCGCTCGCTTGTTCCTGTAGAACGGATTTACGACGAGGACGGAGTAGCCGGATTCGGCGAGGCGCTTGCCCATTTGCCTGAACGCCGGCCGCAATCCGAGGATGTCCGGCCACACCAGCACACCCGCGTGTGCGCCGCTTGCCGGGTGCACGAAGTAGCAATCGGCCGTGCCATCGGGCGTTTTGACGTTCACTTCTGATTCCTTCACGTCGAGCGCGTCCGCCGCGCGCGGGAGCAGCAGGCCCATCATGGCGCCGGCCGACAGCGCTCCGAACTGGCGGCGTGTCAGGTACTGTTTCAGGTCGTCCTCAAAATGTTGATCGCACATGCGTGTTCTCCTTTGCCAACGCTACGACGGTCGCCCGACCCTTCGACTCAATCAGACTGATCAGCATTTGTGAGCGCAGGAGCACACCCTTCAGCTCCAGCAGGGTCTGCCGTTCGGCGCGCTCCAGTGGTACGTACTGGGCAAGCGTGTTCACGAGTTCTTCGTCGGAGAGCGAGGGCGGAACCTTCGAGTCAGATCCCTTTGTCACCAGGGCCTCCAACTTCGGTCGCAGCTTACGAAGCTCGGCTCTCTCTACTTCATCTGGCACCTCTGGTATCGCATCCACGTGCGCCAGTCGATACAGTCGACCCTCGTCTTCGCCGGTGACGCGAAACTTCACGATCCCGCGCAACACAATATTGAATCGTCCATCCGGCAGCTCTTCGACCTCTGCAATCTCTCCCGCGCAGCCGACTTCATACACGGGTGGCCGCCCTCGATAATCCGATTCGTATCCTGGCTTCAGCGTCGCCATTCCGATGATGCGATTGCCCTTGAGCGCATCGGCCACCATCGCGCGGTAGCGCGGCTCGAAGATGTAAAACGGCCGAGAGACGCCCGGGAAGAGCGTCGCCACTTCGAGCGGAAAAATTGGAATTGTCGCCGGGAGGGTTTGTGCCTGAACTAGATCGCCAGCGCACAAGATGCTGGCCATACCGATTGCGCAGGCGAGCCATCTGAATGGCATTCGTTGCACATTACCCTAAACACCGGTATCCTGCCCAGCCATGCGAACAAGATATCTGCTGTGTCTGCTGTTGGCTGGCGGGCTTCTTCACGCGCAGGCTGGTCCGCAACCAGCGCTCACGGGCCTGGTAAGTTCCACTGAGGACGGGCCTCTCGAGGGAGTACTCGTCAGCGCCAAGAGGACCGGATCGTCGATAACCGTCACCGTCGTCACGGATGCCCAAGGGCGGTATCGCTTCCCGCAGGCCAGACTCGAACCGGGAGACTATGCTCTCCGGATCCGCGCGGTCGGTTATGACCTGGACGGCACCGGCGCGGCGAATGTCGCCGCGCATCAAACAGCGACGGTCGACCTGAAATTGCGGAAGGCGCAGGATCTGGCATCGCAGCTCTCCAACGCCGAATGGATCGAGAGCGCTCCGGGCACGGCCGCGGAGAAAGCCGTCCTGCGGCCCTGTTCTCACTGTCACACACTCGAGCGAATTCTCAAGTCGCGGCACAACGCGGACGAGTTCGTGTCGGTCATCCAACGGATGGCCACGTACCCTCAACTGTCGTTTCCCTTGAAGATTCAGAAACTGCCCGCGCCACGCCTAGGCCCCGGGCCAGTGTCGCCGGAACAACAGCAGGCAACCTGGCGGCGTCAGGCGGAATATCTGGCGAAGATCAACCTGAGCGCCGGGCCGCAATGGAGCTACACGTTCAAGACCCTACCGCGACCCAAAGGCAAGGCGACCCAGGTTATCTACACCGAATACGACTTGCCGGCGCGAACGAGGCAACCACACGACGTCATCGTGGATTCGCAGGGCCTGGCGTGGTACGCCAGTTTCGGCGAACAGATCCTCGGAAAGCTCGATCCGAAAACGGGCAAGGTCTCGGAATATCAGATACCCCTGTTGAAACCGGCTGCGCCGACCGGAATCCTCGGTGTCCGGTTCGACAACGACGAGAACCCCTGGATGGGGATGCAGTTCCAGGGCGGTATCGCGAAGTTCGATCGGAAGTCGGAGACGTTTCAGACGTGGAGCCTGCCTGCGGAGTTGAACGGCCCGCACGTCCAGATCAATCAAGTGAGTCCCGGCCGCTCTCACCTCGACGGTAAAGTCTGGCTGCAGGACGCCGGCACTTACACTGTGCTGCGTCTTGATCTCAGCTCGGGCAAGTTCGAGGTGTTCGAGCCGTACGCGATCCCGAGGCCGAACGTCTACGACGTCATCCCCGATTCCCAGAACAATGGTTACTTCCTCGTACTGGGGGCCGGCGATGTCGGGAGGATTGACGGAAAGACCGGAAAGATCGCCATCTACAAGACGCCGACTCCGGGTTCAGGACCGCGCCGCGGGATGATGGACGCTCAAGATCGACTGTGGTTCGGAGAGAACAACGGCGATCGGATAGGCATGTTCGACACCCGCACGGAACAGTTCCAGGAATGGGCGGCGCCAACGCCGGGGACATGGCCGTACGACGTGACCGCCGACAAAGACGGCAATGTGTGGAGCGGCGGCGAGTTCACCGATCGCATACTGCGGCTGAATCCAAAGACCGGACAGTTCATCGAGTACATGCTTCCACGAGCGACCAACGTGCGAAGAGTCTTCGTCGACAATCGTACGACGCCACCCACCTTCTGGGTCGGCAGCAACCACGGCGCATCCATCGTGAAGCTGGAGCCACTCGAATAGCGGCCGTCCAAAGCGCGCGCGACTACGGTAGTGGTTCCATGCCAGTGCGCTCGACGATCGCACGAGCAGACGCGGCCGTCACATACGCGAGAAGTTGTCGCGCGAGATCCGGTCGCGGCGCGGCGACCGGGATGCCAGCCGAAAACAAAGTGATCCTCTGCACCGGGCCGGGAATCGTGCCCACGAAGCTGATCCCGCTGATCGGCAGCAGCTCGCTCACCTGCTGAAATCCGATCTCGGCGTCGCCGCGGGCGACGACGTCGCCGACTCGTTCGGCAATAATCCTTCGGCTCTTCGCCGCGAGCTGGGCTTCGAACCCGAGCCGCTTGTACATTTCTGTCTCGATATAGACACCGCTGGCACTGTCCGAGTATGCGATCGACCGTGCGGCCAGCAACACGCGCGTGAACGACTCGATGGTTCCGATGTCGGGCCTGGGCTGCCCCGCCCGAACGGCCATGCCGATCTTCGAGTTCGCCAGGTCCACCCGGCTGTCCGCGCGCACGACGCCTTTGGCGATCAGATCCCGCAGGACAGAGCCGACCATCACCAGAAGATCAGCTGTCTCGCCGCGCGCCAGTCGATTGGGAATCGCGTCCGGCGCCGTTCCCATCGAGGGGCCCAGCAACAGACGAACGTGATGGCCCGTCGTTTTCTCGAAGCCAGCCGCCAGTTGCTGCAGTGCGGCCGTGTAGCCTCCGGAACTCATCACCGTGAGTTCATCGGCCGCCCCGAGCGGGGCGACCGCGAACATGAGCAGCACGATCCAGGTGAGATCCCGCATTTATTTTCTGATGTGTCGTTCGAGCATCTGTCGCCGGACGACAGCGCCGTAAACGTTGCCGCGCGCATCGACGCCGATGCCCTCGGCTCCCGAGTGATCTGGTGCCGTTGGCTCCATGTCTTCGATGAAGGCCTTCACCTCGCCCGTCCGTGCGCTGCCGATGCGGATGCCCTTCCGGATCCCCATCAGCTCGTGCGCGCCGGTATCGGGACCGGACTCAGAATCGGCGACGTAGATGGTGTCGTCGGGCGTGATGACGATGCCGCTGGGGCGCCCGAACTGCCGCCACTCGTCGAGGTACTTCCCCTCCTGATCGAAGATCTGAATACGGTTGTTCTCGCGGTCACCGACGAACAGACGACCGCGCGAGTCCATGGCCATCGTGTGAGGCTCGCTGATCTCGCCGCGCCCTGATCCCTTCCGTCCCCACTCCTTGATGTACCTGCCGTCTTTCGTGAACTTGACCACACGGTTGTTCAACCCGTTCCGGTGGCTGTCGGTCACGAAGATGTCGCCGTTCGGCGCGATGAGCACGTCGGTCGGCTGATCGAAGAGGCCGGGACCCGATCCCGAGACGCCGGCGCGTCCGAGCGTCATCAGCACTTTGCCCTCGGAACTGAACTTGAAGATCTGGTGACCCTTGCCGTTCGCTCCACCCGCGTCGGCGACCCACAGGTTGCCGGCGCGATCAACGGTAGCGCCGTGTGGGAACACGAACATCCCCTGCCCCCACGATGCGAGGAGCTTCCCCTCCGGTGAGTATTTCAGGATGGGCGGCTCCGATCGTCCGGCGCATGAGTTGTTGAAGCACCGCTCTACGACGTAGATAGAGCCGTCGGGGGCGGGCTCGACAGCCGTGACCGCAGGCCATTTCATGCCGGCGGGAAGCTCGCCCCAGTCGCGCGTGGTGCGGTACGGTTGCGGCAGATCGTTCCGGACTGCACTCTGGCCCTTCACCATGGGTCCAGTGGCTGAGGCGGCCAATGCCACGCAGACTATCTGAGCCGAGATCCAGCGCATGACGTTCTCCCCCATCCGGCTAACCGGCAGACACGCGGAGTCGCGGGAGAAGCCTTACCGCGTTGTCCCGTTCGACAGCGCTGAGGGCGCTCTCGTTGAAGACTCCAACATCGGCCAGTGCCCTGGCGATCTCGAGACTACTCCCGCCAGGCGGAAAATCGGTCCCGAACAATACTTGCGACGCGGTCACGAGCTGCAGAAGCGAGACGAGCGCGCCGCGATTGGCGGCGCCCGCAGTGTCGTAATAGAACTTTTTCGCCTCGTTGATGAAACCTTCGGGCATACGTTCCGCGGCGTTGCGCGAACCGCCGTCGATGCGTCCCGCCAGAAACGGCGCCGAGCCGCCAGCGTGCGACCAGATGAAGCGGATGTCGGGAAAACGTGCGGCATCACCGCTGAACGTCACGCCGATGATCGCGCGGGTCGTGTCGGTGCCGTATTCAATTGTCCCCGGCGCGACGCCGTAGTCGAGATTTCTGCAGCAATTGGCGGCGGTCGGGTGGACGTGGACGACCGCCTTGCGACGGTTCAGCTCCTCCATCACGGGCCTGTACGCGGGATTCCCCAGCCACGTGTCACCGTAGCTCGTCAGCAGGGCGATTCCGTCGACCTTCAGTGTGTCGTACGCGTACTCGATCTCCTTCAGCGTGTCATCGACGCCGGGTAGCGGCATTGCCGCGAACAGACCGAACCGGGTTGGATGGTCCTGCACGAGCCTCGCACCATAGTCATTGCAGGCTCGCGCGAGTCGACGTGTGACAGCCGCATCGCCGAACCAGAGGCCCGGATTCGTGATGGATACCATCGCGGCGGCGACGCCGCCACGGTCCATATCTTCAATTGACCTGGCAGGCGTCCAATTGGCGTTCGCGGGTTGGAGCAGCGGCCGGCCCTTCACCTCGGCGATCCATGCTGGCGGCGCGAAATGATGATGGATGTCGATGCGTCGTGTTTTGGTTTGAGCCGACGCCCGGGCAAGACCCAGCGCCGCAATAGTCGTGGTCAGAAAGCGTCGTCGATCGAGTGTGGTCATGGCCTGAGCGCTAACGCAACACCGTCCCGTCTCCGGTCGTGAGTGGAATCTCGCCCGCTGCATAGCCGTTCATCTGAAGCACGTAGGCGACCATGCTCGCATACGCTTCATCCGAGAGCGAACCTGGATTTGCCGGAGGCATCGCCTTGGCACTGTCGAACAGCGCGCGGACGGACCGTCCAGCCCACACGGTGCGGAACGCCTCGCCGGCGAGCGGCGGCGCCATGGTGCCGTTCGTCAACGTGTTCCCGTGGCACACCGCGCAATCGGCCTCGAACGCCGTTTTGCCGGCGGCGGCCTGAGTGGCTGTGTATTGCGGAGCGGCGCCCGTCACAGGCGGCGCCGCTGGCCTGGCCGGCGCGACCGTGGTCGTGCGCACGGGTTCAATCGGCGCCCCCGTCCCTTCCCCAACGTAGGTGAACGCGAGGATCGATCCCTTATTGGTCATCGTGCGGGTGGTGCCGCCCGCCGTCGCTTCTGCCAGTCCCTCGGGATCGGTCGCGATGTAGATTGTCTTGCCGTCCGGGCTGACGGCAGTGTCGCGATAACGGTTGTCGGATTGGAAGTAGCGCGAAAACGGTCCCCGCACGCTCTGTCCATCGGCGCTGAGCGCGACCACGTACAGCGACCCGCGTTTCAGCGCCGTCACCAGCAGCGCTTTCTCCCAACCTGGGATGCCACTATTGCGGGGAGACCCGTAGTATTCAACGCTCGACACACCCACCGTCGGCCAGCAGATATAGTCGATGCCGCGGCACACCGGATCGCTGAAGTTGTACCCGGTCGGAACCGTGAACATCGTCGCGATCGGCTCTGTGAACAGCTTCGTGAACGCGGACTCAGGCTCGTGCGGCACCGTCGCGGGAATCGCAAGGTCGCTGAACTTGATTTGCGCGCACGGCGTCGTCGACTCCGCCCACCGGGCGTACTCGTACGCCTTGCCGTCCTTCTTTCCCGCCACATGCGGCCACCCGTAGTTCGCACCTGCCTTCAGAATGTTGATCTCGTCGTCTGTCTTCGGACCGTGCTCAGACTCGTACAACGTGCCATCCGGACCGAAATCGATTCCCTGCGGATTGCGATGGCCGTAAGTGAAGACGTGACTCCGCACGCCCGCAATCTCCGGATTGTCGTTCGGAATCGAGCCGTCGAGATTCAGCCGCAGCGTCTTCCCCACGTACGCAGCGTAGTTCTTCGCCTGGATCTCTGCCTGCGTCGGCAGCCGTTGCGCTTCAATCGGAATGCAGTAGTTGCCGAGCTGATCGTTCCCCTGGTCGCCAATCGTGTAGTGCAGTTTGCGATCCGGCCCGATCTTCATCCGCCCAGCCTGATGGTCGTTGCCCGCGGGGAGGCCCGCAATCAGCGTGACCGGATTGCCCAGCGTCTGCTTCGCCTGATCGTAGGTAAGGCGGACGATCTTGGTGTAGAGAAAGCGATACGGGCTCTCCGGAGCCCGCGTCTCGTGCGGCGGCAAACTCCGGTCGGTGTAGCTGTAGGCCGTGTAGACGACGTTGTTGCCCAGGTCGAGCGCCAGCCCCAACAGCCCGTCCTGTCCTCCCGGCGCGAGCACCTCGTCGATCGTCAGCGCCACCTTGCGCTCGCCGGACGCCGGATTCACGCGAGTGATGCGCTTGCCCGTGCGCTCCGTCACCCACAGCATGTTGTCCGGGCCCCACGTCAGCTCCCACGGCCCCGCGAGCCCCGTCACCACTTCGCTTTGGCGGAACTGCTTCGTCCCGCGCACCACGGTCTCCGGCCCGTCCTGCGCGATCAGACTCACGAACACGATCAGGCCGCACACGGCGGCGGCAGCAGCGGTTCTCATTGTGCCTCCAATGCAGCCGTTACTATCGCATACTGCGCGGCGCTGCCCAGGTCAAAAGGGAAGTAGAATCGGAGGAAATTGAGCCGAGTGGATGACTGATACAACAGCGAATCCGGCGTCAGCTTCGTGGCGCGACGCAGTCGGAGGCCTCTGGGATGAAGTTGGAAGGCTGCAACTGGACTTCATGGTCTCGCAGGGCCTTGAACCGCATCACACCTTTCTCGATGTCGGTTGCGGCTGTCTTCGCGGTGGCGTTCACTTCCTGAGGTATCTGGACGACGGGAAGTACTACGGGCTTGAGGCGCAACAGTGGTTGCTCGATGCGGCCGTTCAAGAAGAGGTCCCGCGGCACGGCGTGGCGGACCGGACCTTTCAGTTGCTTTGCCGTGATGACTTCGATCTCACGTCCTTCGGTGCCTCGTTTGACTACGCCATCGCGCAGTCCGTCTTCACTCATCAGCCGTGGAACACGATCCTGCGATGCTTGTGGAACGTGGGCGCCGCGCTCAAGCCGAACGGGCGATTTTACGCAACGTTCTTTGAAGATCCAGACGGCAGTCATCCTGCGAAGCCTCTCACTCACACTCCCGGTGGAATTGTCAGCTTCCCCGACAAGGATCCCTTTCATTATCCGTTTGACGTATTTGTGGAGTTGGGGAAACGAACCCATCTCGACGTGGCATGCATCGGCGGGTGGAACCATCCGCGCGGGCAGAAGATGATGTTCTTTACTCCCGCCGGGAACGGCAGCCAACGCTAGCTTCCTGGGAATCTCGGCGAAGCAGGCTAGCTCGTAGCCGACTATTTCGCGGTTCTTCGCTTCCCTACCAATTACGAGAAGCCGGTCGCGAGTGCGCATCGACGACCATTAGAACTTTACCGTGAAGAACGCGTTCAGGGTCAGGCTCATGAGATTGATATTGTTCTCGACGATCTCTCCCTCAACGACCGTGAACTCCTTGTACCAGACGTTCTGCCGGTTGTAAGCGTTGAACACACTCGCGCCAATCGTCGCTTTGCGCCGTCCGTCGCCCAGCGGCCAGGTGTAGTTTGCCGCCGTATCCAGCCGGTGATAAGTCGGCAGACGTGCTGCGTTCTTTGCGCCAACATCGATTCGCTCCACGGTTAGTGTGCCGAACGGCGATTCGATGGGAGTCGCGGTCGTGCCGACTGGCTCGGTATAGGGCGTTCCTGTGGAGACGATCCACGTCCCTGACAATGTCCAGCGATTGAACTGCAACGTGTCGACGAGTTTCAGCTCATGCGTCCGATCGTGGTCTGCTAGGAACGGCGCCCCGAGATCGGGGAAGTCATAGGTCACGCGGCTCAACGTGTAGCTGGCCCAGCCTGTGTGCCGTCCAGCTTTGCGTTGCGCGAGCACCTCGAGTCCGCGCGCCTTGCCGGTGCCGCGATAGAAGAACTGAGACAAGTCGATGCCGGCCGTCGATCCCGTTACGCGCGGCGTCAGCTGTGAAATGTCGTCTATGTCGCGCGAAAACACCTCCACGTCGGCAAGGAACCGGTTGGTTTCGTACGTGGCGCCGGCAGATGTGTTGATCGATGACGAGACCGGAATAGTCGAACCATCAGCCAGCGCCCAAAAGTCGCGGTTACCCTGAAGAACGTCTTCGCGCACCAGCCGACTAACATACTGGTGATAAATGCCCCACGCACCCTTAAACCGCAACGCCGATGTGGCGAGAAACGTGCCGGACAGCCGTGGCTCCACCGCCGTCTCGCCTGTCTCCGAAAAGAGGGTGACTCGCACACCGGGCGTCGCCATCAGACGGGTGCCGGCAATGAGCCGGTGCTGCGCATAGAGTGATGTCAGGTCGCCTGACGTATCCCGATTGAGCCTGCTCGACAAAGGCACTGCGGGCTGTCCGGCGAACGAGCCCGTCGGAGCGCCTTGCGCATTCTGCAGTCCGTACCGAACCTGGTTTGTGGTTCGCTGAAGACCGAGTGTCAATTCCTGCGACGGGCTGAACTGGATCGGCGTGTCGATGCGAAGCGTCCAATCCTCGACGTTGTTGAACTCCCCCGTCGAGCCCTGCCGCCCACCGATGCTCGAACTGCGGTCGGTGAGTGTGTCGTATGTCGAGCGCGACAGAGTCGCCGTCGTCTTGATCTGTTCATTCCAGTTGTGATTCCAGTTGGCGCTCGCGCCAAGATTTCCGTAATCGCGAACGTCCGTGATCTTGAAACCGCCATCAAACGTTATGCCGCGGCTGGCGAGCCGCTCGAGAAATGCCGTGGGCAGTTGCAGCTCGCGCGAGTTGTCGACGCCGTCGTCGCCCTTATAGAGGCTGAACGCGAATTGATCACGGCTGCTCGGCCGCGCGTCGAAACGGACATTCAGATCGTTGAAATTCGACTTTGGCTCTGAATTGAGCGTTGATGCGAACCTGCCTCCGAAATTCCCAGCCGGGGCACGGGGCGCAGTACGGTTTCTGTTGACCAGACCCAGGATGCGGTCGTAGAGCGGGGTCTGGTACGATTGGCGCGCGCCGACAAGGAGCGACGCCGCCGACCCAAGCGGAAACTCGATGGCACCGTCGGCGTTCAACAGGGTAGCGCCCACCATGCCTTTCACATCGCGCGCATTGGACTTGCCCCGGATCTCGGTCAGGCTCGACAGCCGGCCGCCATAGCGCGCGTCGTAGCTGCCCTTGCTCAGATCGACCGCCTCGACAGCGTCCATATTGAAGGCGCTGAAATACCCGAACAGGTGGTCAACGCTATAGATCGTGAAGCCGTCATACGAGACAAGGTTCTGATCGGGCGTCCCGCCGCGCACCGACAGCCCAGAGGACGTTTCGTTGGCGCTCACTCCAGGCAACAGCTGCAGCGCGCGGAAGATGTCCCGCGTCCCGAGGCTCGGCAGCACCTCGACTTGCTCCGGCGACAATGTCATCTTCCCCGCCTCAGTCGATGTGCTCAGCATCGGCATCGACGCCGTGACGACCACTTCCTCGTGAATGGTAGTCAGGCCGTCGCGGGAAACTCCGGCCGATTGTGCTCCGGCAGGCGCCGGTTCACCTCCGCCCGTTTCAGTCGACGACTGTTGCGCCTGAGGCTGTGGCGAGGCCTGGACGATGACGGGCTGGACGGGCGGTGGCGGTGCCAGTCTCTGCGGCGCACCTGATGCATCGGACACGAAGCCGGCGAGCTCGATGTCGATCTTTTCAACCGGGAGAGTCAGCAAGCTGTAGGCGTGTCCGATGACGGTCGTGCCGAGCGTTACATCGAGTACTCCCCACACGCCCGGCCGAACGTTATCGAACCGGTAATGCCCGTTCTCGTCGGTGACAGTCTGCGCCTTCATCTCGCGCAGCGTCACCGTCACGCCGACCGCGGGATTCCTGTCAGCCCACCGCACCGTCCCTTCGACGCGGATTTGCGCCGCCGCGTCTGCGCACCACACGAGAAGTAGCAGGGCGGTGAGGAGCGTCGGTTTTCCAATCCATCGCGCATTCAGGAGCCATTCTCTCAAAGCGTTTCCTCCCACTCCACGGCAACCAGGCGGCGTAACATCTATAGACTTCCGGCAGGCGTGATTTCTTCCCGCCCGGACTTCTTCCCCGCGCCGGGAATAAACCGCCATTTCCGGTAGTCTTTAGAACCATGCCGCCCTGCCGAGACGATTGGTAAACGTTGAGTGGATTCCGACCGTCCGCTCGTTGACGCCGCGGCGGCGGGCGATCGTGACGCTTTCGACGAATTGGTCCGGCGATACCGGGTCCAGATCCTGAGCTTGGCGCGCGCGCTGCTTGCCGGTTCACCGGACGCCGAGGATGTCGCCCAGGAGGTATTTGTGCGCGCGTGGCGCAGCATTCGCGCGTTCAGGGGCGAGACGACGTTCAGGGGCTGGCTGCACCGAATCGCCGTCAACCTGATCTCCTCGCAGCGGCGGCGGCTTTCGCGGGAACGCCGCGTTTTCACCGCGTCCCAACAGGACGAGGATGGGAGCCAGGCCGAACGTGTTCCGTCTCGGGAAAATGTCGAGACCAACGTCATGCTGCGGCTGGCGATCGACCGGGCGCTCGCTCAGATCCCGATCGATCTGAGGACCGCCGTCGTCCTTCGCGACGTTCAGGGTTTCGACTATAAGGAGATCGCGGAAACGCTGAGCCTGCCGATCGGCACTGTTGAATCTCGGATCTTCCGCGGACGCCAGCGCCTGCGGCCATTGCTGAAGACCTTGCACGTCCGGCGCTCCGGCACCCGGGAAGCGCCACGGCTTGGGGAGTGAGGGGTGATCTATGTTGAGTTGCGAAGAGGCCGCCCGCTATTTGTTGTACGCAGCGGACGACGCGCCTCTGCTCGACCCTGCGGCGAGGGCGGCGCTCAAGGACCACATTGCTGCCTGTCCGCATTGCCGTGAGGAACTCGAGGACCAGCGCGCCGTCGCAACTCTGCTCCGCACGCGTCCTCCCGACATGCCGTCCCCGGAGTTTTCCGCTGCGCTCGCCGCGCGTCTGGACGAGGCTCAAGGCTGGCTGGTAATCGCAGACTGGCGGCGGTGGACGTTTCGGCTTTTGCCGGCCGCCGGCATTCTCCTCCTGGCTGCGTTCCTCTCGCCTTCACACGCCCGTAAGGCCGCCTCGCAGGAGAACCCTCTCGGTGGCTGGCCGATCGTCGCAAGCTCTTCGTCGCCGGACGCAATCCTCTGGCAGTTCGGCACACCCGCCGACGCGGTTGTGGAAGCGATGCTCTCCGGACGTCAACCGGAGGGTGGAGCCTTGAAATGACATCCGATAACCGGCAGCGGACGTGGTTTGCCGTATTCGTTTTGACGGTCTTTTGCACGGGGCTCGCGTCCGGCATCTTTATCGGCCGCCGCATGACCCCGCCGGGAACCGCCCAGGGGCCGCAGTTCCCGCCCTTCTTCGGCGCGTTCGGCCCCGGCATCCTGTCCCCCGGCGCCCTGATGCTCGACCGTCTCACCGAGGCGATTCAGCTCACGCCGGATCAGCGCCAACGGCTCGATGGCGTGCTCAAGGCAAGCCGCGAGCGGGTGGTGACTGAGCAGCAGGGCGTGAGAACCCGCTTTGAGGCGGACCAGCGCCGTCTCCGCGATGAGATTCGCGCGATCCTAACGCCTGAACAGCAGGTGCGCTTCGAACAATGGCTCGAACAGGGGCCGCGCGGCCGGGGGTTTGGCCGAGGACCCGGCAGACCAAAATGACCGATGGCTTGGTGGCCGCGGGCCGATGCAGATGAAGGAGCTGAAGCTCTGGACGACGCTGCCGCTCGCGCGGGAAACCCGCTGACTTCGGCGACGCCATGATCAGCAGACGGTCTCTCAAAACCGACGCGCTCGGCAACTGCAGATTCGTTTCCGCCCATCAACTCTCGCCACCGCGCGCGAGCAACCGTAAAAAGCGGCCCGTATGCGTCGAACCGCACAGGCCGGGAAGCTCGAAACTGCGCCTCAAAGATGACAGGTTGCGAAAGGGCGACAGACCCTTCGTGCCCGCAGAAATATGTTAACAGCGCATTCAACCCGGTTCCGGGTCGTTCTGCTCCCGCTGCTCGCAATCGTTGCCGCGATCGCTCATGCGCTGGCGGCAGCACCACAGTCAGGTCGTGAACTACGCGGCCCAGTGACGGGGACGGCCGTGCTGCGAATCCCTCCCGACGGCCGTCCTCGCGCCGTACCAAGGGACCCGGATCGATGGCACCCGTCCAGCCCGTACTTTCTTGTGGCCCCGATCGATTCGGAATCGACCTACTTGCTCGATGACCAGCTGCGCGTCGTGAACGAATGGCGCTCAGACTATGGCCCCGGCCTCTCAGCTTACCTGCTCGACGACGGCAGGCTCTTGCGGACCGCCACCATCGCCACGAGAAACTTCCCGGGAGGAAACGGCGGGCGCATCGAGCTGTTCACGTGGCATGGCGCTCTCGAATGGAGCGTCGAATACGCCACCGACCGGGTGCAGCAGCACCACGACGCCATCGTTCTACCAAACGGTCACGTGCTGTTGGTCGCGTGGGAAACGCGGACCGTTGCCGAAGCCCTCGATGCCGGCCGCCGCCCCGAAACCCTGCCGCCTGACCCGGAAATCTGGAGCGACACAATCGTTGAAATTGATCCCCAAACGGGTGAGACGACATGGACCTGGCGCGTCTGGGATCACCTGGTGCCGAAAGGAAATCGGCCCGCCGACCATCCTGGTTTGATCGATCCAAATTTCGCGGCAGTCCCGAACGCCGACTGGACGCACGTCAACTCTGTCGCATATAACGCCGAACTGGACCAGGTGCTCATCTCGGTCCGCAATCACAGCGAGATCTGGATCATCGATCACGGCACAAGCAGCGAGGAAGCGGCAGGGCACGCGGGCGGGCGTCGCGGCCGCGGCGGCGATCTGCTCTATCGCTGGGGAAATCCAGCCGCCTATGGCGACACGGGGCCGCAACAGTTGTTCGGACAGCACAACGCTCAATGGATTCCCGCAGGATCACCCGGCGCAGGTCACATCCTGCTCTTCAACAACGGTGATTTCAGCGCGCGTCCGTGGTCGACCGCCGTAGAGATCGTCCCACCGCTCCGGGAAGACGGACTCTACGCGTTGAACAGCAGAGCCGGGTTCGGTCCCAGTAGACCGGTGTGGCAGTATGCGGCGGACCCGCCCGAGAGCCTCTTCGGCTGGTATGCATCAGGGGTGCAGCGGCTCGCCAACGGCGACACTCTCATTGCCGTGACGCACACCGGCCGGTTTCGCGAGGTCAATGATGCTGGAGAGCTGATCGCCGAATATCAGCTTGCGAGCAACGGCACACCGCTGCGCGTGTTCCGGGTCACGAGCATTCCCCCGACTTCGCCGGCCTTCGCCACACATCCCCTCGTGGCGAACGGCGCCACCCTGGGCCAGATTCTCTATCCGAAATAGAGTCAATTCTGCCCTGTCCATCAGCGTTTAGTGCGAGCGTTAGAAACACCTGGACAAAGGCAGACTCTCACGGCACGTTTCCAGCACAACCGCTTCTAGCCGTTGTCGGCACCCAGCGCGAGGTCATCGCGCCTTGCTCAGGATCATGACGCCGCCGTAGAGGATCTCGGATTTCAGGTCCCGGGAAAACTGCCCCTCGATCTCGCTCACGAGCTCGCCTGCCCAGTGAGGCAGCGTACTGAGGCTCTGCAGCTTTCGTCGCAGCTCGTGGTTCATCATTGTCGAGATCAGACCGTCCGGACTGTGAACCGATCGGATAGCGACAACCTCAAGCCGTGCGGCAGCCGCGACGCGCTCAAGCTGCGTCTTGGTAAAGATCCATTTGTCGTCGAGCGTGTCAAGTAACGCTTGACTCTTGGACGCATCGCTTCGGCGGTGAAGGTCGGCCATGAACTCACGGAAGCCCGTGATCACATCCGGGCTGATCCGTTTCGGGGCCGGCATCGTGTCGTTTTTTGCGATCAGCAACTGCATGACGAGCGAGACGACCTGGCATCCACTTTCGAATCCCTCCCAAAACACCGCAACGCCACCTGGCTTCAACACGCGGTGGACCTCAATCAGGGTCTTCGCGACATCTCCCATATGGTGGAGGATGAATGCTCCAGTCACGATGTCGATCTGGCGATCTTCGAAGACCGTATCCTCGGCATTCAACTGAAGCACCACCAACTGTTTGTGGTTCGCGTAGTGCTCGTTCTGCCAGCGGCGCAGCTCCAGTAGTAAGTTCGTCGAGAGGTCACTGGCGATGATCTCCGCGTTCGGGAAGAGTTCCATCAGCGGAAACACGCTCGTCCCCTCGCCCGAACCGATATCCAGGATCGCCAGCCGACCCTCGTAGTCTACGTGGCTCGCGGACAAAGCATCCTGAATCAGGGTTTTCCAGTGCTCGATCCCCTGCCGGCTGAGCGGGAAAGGGCGCATGTATGCCGCGCAGTCTCCCTTGAACAGATCGTGAATGTGTCGATCGAGATCCGCGTCGGAATAGCCAGGCGACAGGATGCCGGACAGCCGGACATCGAGAGTGCCGAGGTCGTGGAGAGGGCGGCGAAGGCTGACTGACGTCATCGGATGAGTGCGGCGCGGAATCTCTCGGTTAGCATAACGCCCGTGCGCCGGCCGCAGGTGATTTTCGCCAAGCAGTCGGAGAAGAGCAAGTGAAAAGGAACTGAGCGTCTCGCGTTATGCTTCGGCGCCAGAGTCAGATAAGAAGCCGATGATAAGTTCCCTCGCGGAAAAACTGCGCGCACGGAAGTCCGGGATTTGCCTCTATGGCCTTGCCCCGCCCAAGCAGGCGACGCCACCGGAGCAGTTGGAGGCCATCGTGGCCCAACAGGTGGTGCGGCTTGGGTCGCTGCCGGTCGATGGCCTGATCATCTATGACATCCAAGACGAGACCGAACGGACCTCGACCGAGCGGCCATTTCCCTTTTTGCCTACTCTGAGTCCCGAGGTTTACGCTCATCAGCACCTTGCGTGCCTTACCGTGCCTAAAATCATTTACCGATGCGTCAATCGAGATGCGGTCACCGAATTCGTCCAATGGCTCGGAAGCGTTAGCCCATCGCAATTGTCGGTGCTCGTAGGCGCACCAAGCAACCGCTCGCGTACAGGGCTTTCTCTGATGGACGCGTACGCTCTGGCGCGGCAGTACACTCCTGACCTCCTCCTCGGCGGAATAGCGATCGCCGAGCGGCACGCCCGGAGACTCGATGAACATGAGCGACTCCTTGCAAAAACGGAGGAAGGTTGTCGCTTTTTCGTGACACAGGCCGTTTACGATGTTGCGTCCACGAAGTCGCTTTTGTCTGACTACGCTCTTGCCGTTCGCAGTAAGGGTGGAGTGCCTCTGCCCATCATTCTCACGTTTTCACCGTGCGGCTCGCAGAAGACGCTGGCCTTCATGAAGTGGCTCGGCATTGCCTTTCCGAGGTGGCTGGAGAATGACCTTCGTCTCGCCGCAGATCCGCTGGCGAAATCGCTGGAGTTGTGCGAACGCATCTTCGCAGAGGTGTGGGACTACGCCCGTGATAAGGACATTCCGCTTGGCGTGAACGTCGAAAGTGTTTCCATTCGGAAGACGGAGATTGAGGCGTCTGTGGAGCTGCTTCAATTGCTGCGCCGGCGGATCGATAAATCGGGGCGCTGAAGCAGCAAATCATCCCGCAGGGCCTCGGTTGTTCACATTCGTGTTCACATCGCGCTTACGACGTTGAAAAAGTTGGAGGCGCCGTCCGGATTTGAACCGGAGATGGAGGTTTTGCAGACCTCTGCCTTACCACTTGGCGACGGCGCCGACCGGGAACTCGCGCTAAACGAAGGCTGGAAACAAACTGCGGGCTCGATGTCAGCTGATGATCATCAGCGACAACAGCGCCGGGCGATGAGGGGGCGATTCGGCGAAACCATCTTCATTGCAACCCGCCATTGCACGTGAGCGTCATGCGTCCGGAGCGAGCGGGGTGTTGGGGCCCCGCGAAGCGGAGGACGCGCGCGGCGTATTCGCCGCGCTTCAAAATTGGAGCGGGAACCGGGATTCGAACCCGCGACTTCGACCTTGGCAAGGTCGCACTCTACCACTGAGTTATTCCCGCTCGGCAGCCCGATAAAGTACCACACGCACGCCCCTCAAGCAAGGCGCCACCGGCTAGAGCTTCGCCTTCCGAAGCACGTCCGCGGCCTCCTCTGGTCCCGTGGGGTTGATGTAGAAGCCGGTGCCCCACTCGAAGCCCGCGACTCTCGTCAGCTTCGGCATCAACTCGATGTGCCAGTGATACGAATCGCCGGCCTCCTCCTGAAGCGGTGCGCTATGCACGATCAGATTGTAGGGCGGCGACAGCAGCGTGGCGTTCATGCGCTGCAGCATCTCCTTCAACATGCGCGCGAGGCTTCCAAATTCTCCGGACGTCGCCTCTTCGAATCGCGAACGGTGGCGCTTGGGGAGCAGCCACGCCTCGAACGGGAACCGCGGCGCATACGGCGCGATGGCCAGGAAGTCGGCCGACTCCGAGATGACCCTCGTGCCATCCTTCAGTTCCTGGCGCATGACGTCGCAGAACACACAGCGCTCTTTCTGCTGAAAGTGGCGCTTGGCGCCCGCCAGCTCCTCCGCCATTTCACGCGGCACGATCGGCAGCGCGATCAACTGCGAGTGCGCGTGCTCGAGCGTCGCGCCGGCCGACGCGCCATGATTCTTGAAGATGACGATGTGGCGGAGACGGAGGTCGCGCTTGAGATCGAGCACGCGATCGCGCCATGCCCAGAATACTTTCTCAATCGCAGGCTCGGCCATCGTCGCGAGCGTCTGCGAGTGGTCCGGTGTTTCGATGATGACTTCATGGGCGCCGATGCCGTTCATCCTGTCGAACAACCCCTCGCCCTCGCGGTCGAGCGTGCCCTCGACACGCAAGGCGGGAAACTTGTTCGGCACAACCCGCACTTCCCACCCGCGCGTGTTGCCCGGCGACCCGTTGCGATATGCGAGGATTTCCGGCGGCGTCTGATCTTCGTGTCCCTCGCAGAACGGACAGAGGCCATCGGGCCGAATCGTGACGGTCTCGATCTGGAAATCGCTTGGGCGCTTCTGCCGCTCGGTGGAGATGATCACCCACCGGCCCGTCACAGGATCTTTCCGCAAGTCTGCCATTACATTCCCATCTCAAATGCGCCCTGAATCACCTCAACTACGCGTCCAGTGTTCGGCCCCTCAACGATGGACACAACGTCGAACCGGCATGGCGCGTCGCCCAGGTTCTTCTGAAACAAGTACGTCGAGGCCATTTGTGCGAGGCGTTGCCGTTTCTGCCACGTGATCGACTCGAGCGGGCCACCGAAACTGCCATTCGTCCGCGCCTTCACTTCCACAAAGACAATCACACCGCTATCCCGCGCCACGATATCGATCTCGCCTCGGCGCGTCCGAAATCGTCGCTCAAGGACGACATACCCACGCCGCCGCAACTCCTCGCACGCCAGATCCTCTCCGCGCTTCCCGAACCGAACTCGCTGATCGGACACACTTCCCTGAAATGCAATTCCTTTGCCCTCAGCCCTGACGAGGATCACTTCCGCTTCCACCTCGTGCCTGTGGGCG
>JAMQPK010000129.1 GCA_023717525.1 Vicinamibacterales bacterium
GGGCACCGACTCGTTTCGCATCCTCGTCGCCGACGACGAACAGGCGGTGCTGGACGCCTATCGGACGGTGGTCGAGGACATCAACCCGCCGTTTGCCCGCCGCAGCACCATCGAAGACCTTGAGGCCAAGCTGTTCGGCGAGAAGCTCCCCGCGGCGCCGGCGCCGACCTTTTCGCCGGTTCTGGTGCGCGGCGGCGAGGAAGCGGTCGAAATAGTCCGCGCGGCCCATGCCGAGAACGAGACCTTTCCGGTTGTCTTCCTGGACGTGCGCATGCCGCCCGGCATCGACGGCATCGAGACGGCGGCCAGGATCCGGGCGATCGATCCGGATGTGAACATCGTCATCGTCACGGGATACTCCGACACGCCGTTGCGGGAGATCGCGCAGCGCGTACCACCGCTCGAGAAGCTGTTCTATATCAGCAAGCCGTTCCAGAAGATGGAGCTGCAGCAGTTCGTGTTTGCCCTGACCGCGAAGTGGCGGGCCGATCGCGCGGCGCGCGAACTCACGGACCAGCTGAACGCGCGCTGCAGGGATCTGGAACTGGCGAACGCGGCGATCGAGAAGGAGCGCGAGCGCGCCGATGCGGCGAACCATGCCAAGAGCGATTTCCTGGCCAAGATGAGCCACGAGCTTCGCACGCCGCTCAACGCCGTCATCGGCTTTGCCGACGTCATGCGCGCGGAAACCTACGGCCCCATCGGCAACGATCGCTACCAGCGCTATCTGGAGGACATCACCTTCAGCGGCCACCACCTCCTCGGGATGATCAACGATCTCCTGGATTTCTCGACCATCGATATCGGCATGTTGAAGATCGTCTCCGAGAACGTCGAACTCGACGAGGTCGTTTCGGGCGTTTCGTCCCTGATGCGGATTCATGCGGAGAACGCCAAGGTCGAGCTGAAGCTCGATCATCGGGCGCAACGCGTCACCCTCAAGGCGGACGAACGCCGGCTGCGCCAGATCCTCGTCAACCTGCTTTCCAACGCCATCAAGTTCACGTCGGCCGAGGGCCAGGTCGTGATGACGACGCGGATGGATCGCGAGGATGGCCTGTCGATCTCGGTCAGCGATACCGGAATCGGCATTTCGCAGGAAGATCTCGCGGACGTGTTCGCACCCTTCCACCAGGTCGATCACGGCAACTCGCGGCGCTATGACGGCGCGGGCCTCGGCCTCACCATCGCGAAAAGCCTGTCGGAGCTGATGGGCGGCATCCTTCGGGTGGAGAGCGAACTGGGCAAGGGCACGATCGTTACGCTCCATTTCCCGGTTTCGCTCTGCACGGTCAGGCCCGGCATCCGTCTTGTCGCGCACCGCTAGTGCACGCTCGCTTTCTGTCTCACGACCCGCGTCTCTCTCCGCCGCCGCCGCGCGGCGTTCGCATGGCATTCCAGACCCGGTGCCGATAGAATGACCGACGGTCTTCTACCCCTGGAGACTCCCATCATGGGATCCCATACGCGGGCATCGCGTGACTATCGCAAGGGCCTGGTGCTGACGGCGGGCGGCACCGTCCTTGCCAGCTTCGAAGGCCTGCTGGTGCGGCTGGTCAGCGTCGATTCCTGGACCGTCATCTTCTGGCGGGGCATCCTGCTGGGGCTGGTCATGGTGGCGATCGTCATCGCCACGCGCAAGCGGCTTCCAGTGAAGAGTCTGGGATTGCCGGCGCTGGCGGCGATCGTGTCCTTTGCCGGCACGATCCTGTTCTTCATCTCCGCGATCAATGCGACTACGGTGGCCAATACCCTGGTAATTGCCGGTGCGGCGCCGTTGTTCGCCGCGCTGTTGGGTTGGTTTCTCCTCGGGGAACGTCCGGCGCGCGAGACCTCGGTTGCGGTCGTCGTGGTGTTCGCGGGGCTTGCCGTCATCTTCTCCGGGTCCTTGCAGACCGCCTTCCTGACGGGCGACCTGCTGGCGCTGGGCTATGCGCTGTCCCTGGCCGGCTACTACGTCGCGCTGCAGCGCTGTCCGGAAGAACAGATTCCATCGATCATCGCCTTCGGGGGCATCCTCTCCGGCATCCTCGTCTGGCCGATGGCATCGAGTACGCTCGGGACCATGAACGACCTCTGGATCCTCCTGGCGCTGGGAATCGTCATCGTCCCGGCCGCCACCATGCTGCTGTCATGGGGTCCGCAATACATGCCGGCATCGCACGTGACCCTCATCATGATGCTCGAGATCGTACTGGGGCCGCTGTGGGTTTGGATGGTCCTGCGCGAGGCACCGCCCTTCACGACGGTCTGCGGCGGCGCGTTGGTGCTCGCCACCGTCATCGCGCATTCATGCTTCACCGCTGCCAGGGCGGCGAAGCCTGCGTGAATACCATCCTGGGGTGATACCTTTTCCGTTTTCCGACCGCCTATTTACAGAATCTTAGTCGCAGGCTGTTGAACTGCTCATCACGCGTCAATGAACGAGGGCCGATCCATGTCTCACTTGCGTTACGTCCGAGGTAAGTCCGTCGATCCGACCAAATACACGCACTTGCCGCTAGAGGTCAGTGCCGCGATCGAGGGGTTGAAGGACGTGGTGTTCTCCCATCCCGCGGTGAAAACGCTCGAAGCCTTCGGGGAGAATCTGCGTTCGCGTCCGCTGACGCGCGACGAAGTGCGCATGCTCCTGGCGTCGGAAGGCCTGTTTGTGCTTGAGGTGCCGCCGGGCGTGCTGGCGCTGTCGAGCCGCATCACCGACGAGTGTTTCGAAACCGACCCCTTCCAGGCGACCGGCCGGGCGGCGCGCGTCCTG
>JAMQPK010000201.1 GCA_023717525.1 Vicinamibacterales bacterium
TAGGAATGGCCCCTCACTGTGGAAAGCACGGGCGGCGTTGATGGCGTGGTCGGCCTTATGCGCCGGAATCAACTACGGCGTCAAACCCGACTTGAACACCTAAGTTTTACAAATGACTGATATCAGGCGGCTTTTAGCGAAATTCACGCCGGCGTGGCACCACGCCTGGGACGTCCGAGGCGTTTTCGGGCGGATTTCGTGGGCGGCGCGAGTTTCGGTGGGGCGATTTGCTTAGCGCGTGGCGGCAGCGCGATGTGGGCGTGGCAGAACAGATCGGCGATCGGCTTCGAGGCGTCGGTGCGGACCAGCCAATCGTGGTCCCGGTGGCGGATGCGCACATGTTGCAGGCGATCGAGATCGCGCAGAAGGGTCTTCCATTCCGGCACAATGCCAGCTTGGCGCGACAGGTCTTCCAGGCACTTCTGCATGGCGAGCGCGAGGAAAGAACAAAATACGTGGCCCCGTATCGCGGCGTCGGAGGAATGGAAGATCGGCCGCGTCCGCATCACCGCCTTGGTTCGCAGGAATAGGTTTTCGACCTGGAGCAAGTCGCGATATCGCAGCACCGCCTGCAGCGGTGTGATCTTGGCGTTGGTGCGCAACACGAAGACGCCATCGAAGCGTGCTTCTTCCGCGAGTTTGCCGGCGTCGATCGCGAAGGCCGGTCCATCCGTGGTCTTGCGCAGATAGCGGCGGTAGGCGGAGTTGCGGACGAGAGCCTTGTCACCTCTCTTCAATTGCGCATCGAGGGCGGTGACGATCGCTTCACGGTCCTTGCGGTCTTTCTCGGCCTCCGCCTCGTTTCGGCAGACGATGTAGCGCTTGCCCTCGACCTTCACCTCTTTGGCAAACAGTTGCGTCTCGCCCCTCTGCCGCTCGATCAGGAGCGGCACGAATGGGCCTTCGTTGGCGAGCACGATCTTCCGCACCAGCGCGTCGCTACGCTCGCGGGCGCCGAGAATGTAGTCGAGCTTGCGCTGTTCGAGCCCGGCGATCGTCTCGGCCGAGATCATACCCCGGTCGGCCACGATACAGACGCGGCCAATGCCGAAGCGCTGCCGCAACCGGTCGATCACCGGCAACAGCACGGTCACGTCGGCCGTATTGCCCGGCCACATCTCGGTGCAGATGGGCGAGCCCGATCCGTCGACCACGAGACCGAGGATCATCTGCTTGAGATCGGGCCGAAAGTCCTTCGAGTAGCCATGCTCACCCAGCGTCTCGCCGCCCTCGCCGTAGAACGACAGGCTGGTCGTATCCATGAACACGGCAGAGAGATCGGTGAAGAGGTCACGCCGGCGATCGAACAGCTTCTCCTCGATGACATCCTTGACACAGCGCGGCGCTAGAGCCCCCTCCGGCTTCTCCTCCAATTCCTCGCCGAGCCACGCCATAGCCCGATAGAAATGATGGAGGTCGAGACCCTCGATGCCGGGAATATCGTAGTCCTCCATCCAGGACGAGCAGTCGCGATCCGACCCGGAAACAAAAAGCCGGTGCAGCGTGGCGACGAAGACAGCGCGCTCGACTGCGAACTCGAATGCACGGTGCTTCAGCAACTCGTCGAGCACGGCGGCGATGCCGAGCCGGTCCCAGATTCGGCCGAACAGCAAAGGTCCGCCGATGCGTTTGGCCGCAACCGACAACGATCCGTCGGCGTCCTCGTCGAGCGCGCTGACGAGAAATACCTGGTCAGTGAGCTTGGCCCCGGAAGCCAACAGCGAGGCGAGAGCGCCGGAGGCGATCAAATCGTCGGCGCGCCCCAGATTAGCGATGACGGATTGCCGTACGGCGCCGTCGACGCGGTTGTTCTCGACCACCTGAACGTAGGCGCGCGGGCCGGATTTCTTGATGCGGAAGAACATTGGCGCCCCCAAAACAGAGCACCACGACAACTGACTCGCGCAGAATATTCAAGCCTATAATGTATGCATACATGGCACCACGTTTTGAAAAACTCACGACTCCACATCAACAAAATCAAGTACTTGCACAGATGAAGCCCAATTTACTGTTCAAGTCGGGTCTGAGTCTTTGCCTGACCGGAGCGATGCCTCCTGCGAGCGGACGTCTGTGCGGAAACGGATATCCGCTTGCGGGAGG
>JAMQPK010000219.1 GCA_023717525.1 Vicinamibacterales bacterium
GGCCGCGGCAACTCCGCTCTTCGCAAGGTTGGGGCGATGCAGGAAGGCGTCCTTCGCCGTTCATTCCAGCGCAACGGACGGTACTTCGATCAATTGTTGTGGTCGATCCTCCGCGATGACTGGTGCCAGGGAAAGGCCACATGGGGGCCGAGATTTCACTGAAATCCTCGCCGCGGCCTGCACACCGTTTCCAGCCAGCGTCTTCCGATCTCCCAGCTCCCGAACTACTGTAAGGATCTGTCATGAACGTCTCGGAGTTCGACTTCGATCTGCCACCCGGTCTCATCGCGCAGGAGCCGCCGGCCGAGCGGGGTACCTCGAAGCTGCTTGTGCTGCGTAGAGAAACGGGTGACGTCGAGCACACTTGCGTCTCGGAGTTGCCGAACCTTCTCCGGGAGGGCGACCTGCTGGTCGTGAACGACACGAAGGTGTTTCCTGCGCGTCTGCTCGGCACCAGAGTACCCAGCGGGGGCGCCGTGGAATGTCTGCTGCTCTCGAAGCTGGATGACGATCGATGGGATGCTCTCGTGCATCCCGGTCAAAAGCTTCAGAGTGGGGCCCGAATGGTGTTCTGCGGTGCGCAGGGCGCGGCCGCGCTGCACGCCGAAGTGCTCGATCAGCATTTTCACGGGCGCCGCACGATCCGGCTATGGTCGGAAAATGAGACAACCGTCGAAGACGCGGTCGACGCCATCGGTCATGTTCCGCTGCCGCCCTACATCAAGCGAGACGACCGGTTGAACGATCGCGAGCGGTATCAAACCGTATACGCGCGCGAGCGCGGATCGGTGGCGGCCCCCACCGCCGGCCTTCACTTCACGCCGGCAATTCTGCGCGCGCTCGATACCCGGCGCGTGCAGCGGGTCGCCATCACGCTGCATGTCGGCTACGGCACGTTTCAGCCGGTTCGCGTGGAGCAGGTCGAGACGCATACCGTCGACCCGGAGCGTTTTTCGATCAGCGAGGCGGCGGCAGACACGATCAATCGGGCGAAGGCTGAAGGTCGCCGGATCCTTGCGGTCGGCACGACGACGACACGGGCACTCGAGACGGCGGTGCGCTCGGGCCGAGGCGTGATCACGCCGCAGACCGGCTGGGCCGATCTCTTCATCTACCCCGGCTTTACCTTCCGGATCGTCACGGCGCTGATGACCAACTTTCACCTGCCGCAGTCATCGCTCCTGATGCTTGCAAGCGCATTCGGCGGGCGCGACGCCGTGCTGTCCGCCTATCGCGAAGCCGTGCAGCGCCAGTACAAGTTCTATAGCTATGGCGACGCGATGTTGATCCTCTAACCCGATCGGCTTTGGGCTTCAGGCTTTGGACTTTCGGCCAGAGCCACCTGCGTAAGTACTCCAGTGATAGAATTTAGCGTTCCGCCGGTGTAGCTCAGTTGGTTAGAGCACGCGGCTCATATCCGCGGTGTCCGGGGTTCAAGTCCCTGCACCGGCACCATTTCTCAGGTGCGAGGGTGCGGAAGGTGCGGGAGGTGTGATGAGGTGCGGTTGCACCCTCCGCACCTGCACTTCCCGCACCCTCGCACCCCTCGCACTTCTCGCACCTGTGGCATGTCACTGATTGAGACCACCCGGCGCACGATCCGGCGTCACCAGTTGCTTGAGCCTGGTGCCCGTGTGCTCGTCGCCTTGTCTGGTGGCGCCGATTCTGTGGCGCTGCTCCTCGCGCTTCGCGAGATGGCCACCAGCGATGGCTTCGAGGTCGTCGGAGCGGCACACCTGAATCACCAGCTTCGCGGCGTCGATGCCGACAAAGACGAGGCGTTCTGCGAGAGGCTGGCGGCAGCATGCGCCGTACCGCTCGATGCCGAACGCGTCGATGTGGCGTGCCTCGCACGCGCAGCCGGCACATCAATCGAGAATGCCGCGCATGGGGCGCGCCACGATTTCTTCGCGCGGGCTGCGGCGAGGCTTGGGGCAACCGCGGTGGCGGTGGCGCACACGCTGGACGACCAAGCCGAAACGTTTCTGCTCCGGCTGCTCCGCGGCGCGGGCCCTCGCGGGCTCGGCGGCATGCATCCGCGCTCCGGCCTCGTCGTCCGGCCGTTCCTCGAGTGCACGCGGGCCGATGTCCGGGCGTTTCTGGAGCACCAGCAGGCCGGCTTCAGGGAGGATGCGTCGAATGCCGACCTGGACATTCCGCGCAATCGAATCCGGCACGAGCTGATCCCGTACCTGCGTCAGCGGTTTTCCCCAGGCATCAGCGAAGTGCTGCATCGCGAAGCAGAGATCGCGCGCGACGATAGCGAGTTCCTGGAGCAGGCGGCGTCGGTCGCGGCGCGATCGCTACTGACGTTGACGCCGGAGGGGGTCGAGATCGACGCCAGCGGACTGCTTGTGCAGCCCCGGGCCATTGCGCGCCGAGTGGTCCGTGATGCTCAGCAGACCGCATCTGGCGGGCGTTTCGTGGGCTTCGAGGCCGTCGAGGCCGTCCTGGCCTTCGCGGTGTCTAACGCTTCAGGCCCCCTCGATCTTCCTGGGCATCGCGTGAACCGTCGCGATGGGAGGATCGTCTTATCGAAGAGCCACGGACGACCGAAAAGAAGGCTGCAGGCAGACTTCACCTACGAGCTCGAATTGCCAGGTCAGGTCGGCGTGCCGGAGGCTGGATGCGCGATTTCGGCGTGCGCCGACGCACTCGTGGCAGGTGAGTCGCCGGCTTCGCGCTGGGTGCTTACGAGCCGGGGCGATCAGGTTGTGGTCGAGGCCGGGCAGCTCGCGCACCCCCTGACGGTGCGAAACCGTCGCCCGGGCGACAGATTTCGCCCGCTGGGCCTGCAGGGGCATAAGAAGCTGCAGGATTTTTTCGTCGATGCAAAAGTGCGTAGAAATGACCGCGACACGATCCCGCTTGTTGTTGATTCTGCAGGGCAAATCGTGTGGGTGGCGGGCCACGCGGTGGCAGAGGACTTTCGGGTCACGGACCGTACGAGAGCCGTGGTAATCTTGAAAAGACTACCTGGAGGCACAGGGTGAATTCCACGTTGAAAAGCTTAGTGTTCTGGATGGTGCTGGTCGTCGTTGCGGTCGCCGTGTGGAACTTTTCGACCAAGTTCCAGACCCAGTCGAAGTCCGTGCCGTTCAGTGATTTCATGAGAGATGTGGAGACCGGCAAGGTCGAAAAGGTCGTCATCACGGGCCAGGAAATCAATGGCTCGTACCGGGCCGACAAGGAAACCTTCCACACGTTCGCGCCAGCTCAGTACGAAGGCCTCGCCAACAAGCTCGACGAGAAGGGCATTCTGATCACCGCGAAGGAGCCGACGCAGAGCCCATGGGCTCAGCTTCTGTATTCGTGGGCGCCCATCCTCTTATTGATAGGGTTCTGGATCTTCTTCATGCGTCAGATGCAGAGCGGCGGCAACAAGGCGCTGTCGTTCGGCAAGAGCAAGGCCAAGCTGTCGTCGAGTGCGCAGAAGAAAGTGACGTTCAAGGACGTCGCCGGCGTCGACGAAGCCAAAGAGGAACTGCAGGAGATCATCGAGTTCCTCAAGGAACCACAGAAGTTTCAGAAACTGGGCGGCCGCATTCCTAAGGGTGTGTTGTTGATGGGCCCTCCGGGCACCGGCAAGACGCTGCTGGCGCGGGCAGTTGCCGGCGAGGCGAACGTTCCGTTTTTCTCAATCAGCGGCTCGGACTTCGTCGAGATGTTCGTCGGCGTCGGCGCGTCGCGCGTCCGCGATCTGTTCGAGCAGGGCAAGAAGAATGCACCCTGCATCGTGTTCATCGACGAGATTGACGCAGTCGGCCGGCACCGCGGCGCCGGGCTCGGCGGCGGCCACGACGAGCGCGAGCAGACGCTGAACCAGTTGCTCGTCGAGATGGACGGCTTCGAATCGAACGAAGGCGTGATTCTCGTCGCAGCGACGAACCGCCCCGATGTGCTCGATCCGGCGCTGCTCAGGCCAGGCCGGTTCGACCGGCGGATCGTGGTGAATCGCCCCGATGTGAAGGGACGGGAAGGGATCCTCGCGGTCCACACGCGCAAGATCCCGATGTCCGACGACGTGGACGTGCCGGTGCTGGCGCGTGGCACGTCCGGGTTCTCTGGCGCGGATCTCGCGAATCTCGTGAACGAGGCGGCGCTGAATGCGGCGCGCTACAACCGCAAGACCGTCCGGATGGTCGATTTCGAGTTCGCGAAAGACAAAGTGCTGATGGGATCCGAGCGGCGCTCGATGATCATCAGCGATGCGGAGAAGAAGATTACAGCGGTGCACGAAGCCGGACACGCGCTGTTGGCGGTATTGCTGCCGCACGCCGACGACTTGCATAAGGTCACGATCATTCCCCGGGGCATGGCGCTCGGTGTGACGCAGCAGCTGCCTGTCGACGAGAAGCACAACTACTCGCGCGATTACCTCATCGATCAGATCGCGATCCTGCTTGGCGGGCGAATCGCCGAAGAGCTGACGATGTCCGGCGCGATGACGACTGGCGCCGGCAACGACCTCGAGCGCGCGACTGAACTCGCGCGACGGATGGTGTGCGAGTGGGGCATGAGCGAGGCCATGGGCCCACTGACGTTTGGCAAAAAGGAAGAGCAAATCTTCCTCGGCCGCGAGATCGCACAGCATCAGGATTACAGCGAAGACACCGCCGAGCGGATTGACCAGGAAGTGAAGCGGTTCGTGACCGAGAACTACGAGCGCGCGCGCAAGGTCCTCGGCCAGTACCAGCCCAGCCTGGAAAAAATTGCCGCCGAGCTGCTGACGCGCGAAGTGCTCGACGGCGAGCAGGTGCGCCGCATCGTGAAGGGCCTGCCGCTGGAGGAGCTGAAGCCGGCTGCCGCCGCTGGTCCAGCACCCTCGCACGAGGAAGAGTCTGGGCGCCGCTCGAAAGAGCGACCCGGCATCGTGCCACCGCTGGCAGATCCGCTTCCGCAAGAATAAGAGAAGGGGTAAAGGGTAAGGGGCAAGGGGCCATTACCCCTCGCCCCTTTCCTCTTGCCCCTCACATTGATCCCTCGACCCGCCTTCACCGTTCCCCTCCCACACGGACATGCCCTCCAGCTTGGAGCGCGTACGCTCGTGATGGGCATTCTCAACGTTACGCCGGACTCCTTCGCCGACGGTGGCTTGCACCTCGATCCAGGCGCCGCTGAAGCGGCGGCCGTCGAAATGGAAGCGCGCGGCGCAGATGTGATCGATATCGGCGGCGAGTCGACCCGGCCGGGGTCGGATGCCGTGTCCGCCGACGAGGAAATCGCAAGGATTCAGCCGGTGCTCGAGCGCCTCGGGCGGTCGCTCCGGGTGCCGATCTCGATCGATACGTCGAAGCCCGCGGTGGCCGAGATGGCGCTCGATCGCGGCGCTGCGCTGGTGAACGACGTGAGCGGCCTGAGATATGATTTGGCACTCGCGAAAATCGTCGTCCGATACGGGGCTGGCCTTGTGTTGATGCACAGCCGCGGCCGATCGCGCGATATGTATCGCGACGCCGTCTATGCCTCGGTGACCCGGGAAGTGCGCGACGAACTGTGTTCGAGCCTCGACCGGGCGCTGACCGCCGGTGTTGCGCGCGATGCGATCGTGCTGGATCCCGGTTTGGGGTTCGCGAAGCGGCCAGAGCACAGCTATGCCGCGCTCGCCGCGCTGCCGGAGCTCGCGGCGCTTGGCCGCCCGCTGCTTGTCGGCCCCTCCAGAAAGTCTTTTCTCGCGGCGGCCATCGGCGATCGCCCGGCGCCGCTGCGTGACACGGCCACGGCCGCGGCGGTAACGGCCGCCGTGCTGCTCGGCGCGCACATCGTGCGCGTTCACGCCGTCGCGGATATGGTTGAGGCTGTCCGCGTTGCCGACGCCATTCGGACTGCTCGTGAGATCTGAGTGCCTGAATGCTGAACTGGCTGCAGACCAATCTTCCGCCGATGCCTTCCATAACCTGGCGGGACATCGTCGATATCACCATCGTCTCGGTGGCGATCTACGAGATTCTGAAAGCCATTCGCGGCACGCGGGCCGTCCAGATGGCGGTAGGGTCGGCGCTGCTCGTGGTGATGTTCTATACCTCCAGGTGGGGCCATCTGCAGACGGTCGACTGGCTGATCCGCAACCTGCTCGGCTACGTCGTATTCGCGGCCATTGTGCTGTTCCAGGCCGACATTCGCCGGGCACTGGCGCACTTCGGCCGTGCGCCCTTCTTCCGGTACTTCCTGACGCGGGAAGGGGCCGATGAAACAATTGAAGAGATCGCGGTGGCTGCCACGCAGATGGCGTCCCAGCGCGTGGGGGCGATCGTGATCATCGAGCGTCAAATCGGGTTGAGGAACTACATTGAGGCCGGGCTTCCCCTCGACGCGATGCTCACCTACGATTTGCTCGTGAGCATCTTCCAGCCGAAATCGCCGCTCCACGACGGCGCGGTCATCGTGCAGAACGACCGAGTGGCCGCCGCTGCCTGCTTTCTCCCGCTCACGGTCAACCCTCAGCTTGCGCGCAGTATGGGGACGCGCCATCGCGCGGCGATCGGCCTGACCGAGGAGAACGACGCGGTGGCCGTGATTGTATCGGAGGAGACCGGACGCATTTCGGTCGCCCTTGATGGGAAGATCGAAGGGCCCTTCAGCGCCGATCAGCTGAAGGCGCGGCTGAAAGGCCTCATCAGCTGATGCGATATCAACTCTTCGCCCATGCCAGCCTGAAAATCGCATCGGTCGCACTCGCGGTGCTGTTGTGGTTCATGGTGTCGTCGCAGCAGGCGGCGGTCGAGCGAGGCCTGCGGATTCCGCTCGAGCTGCAGAACCTTCCGACGAATCTCGAGATGGTCGAGCCGCCGCAGGAAACCGTTGACGTGCGGGTGCGCGGTGCCGCCGATCTGCTCGGACGGCTCACCAGTGGCGATCTTGTCGCCACCGTCGACCTGAGCGCGGCGCAGCCGGGACGCCGTCTCTTCCATATGTCGACCGAACGGGTGAAAGCCCCGTTTGCCGTCGAGGTGACGCAGGTGTCACCGTCGTCGATTGCGATCCGCTTCGAGCCGTCGGCGACGCGTGTCGTGCGCGTGCAGCCTACGGTCGAAGGAGAGCCCGCGCAGGGATTTATCGTCGGCGCCATCACGGCCGATCCGAAAGTGGTGGAAGTCGTGGGACCGGAGAGCGCGCTGCGCCGCGTCGAGGAAGTTATTACCGAGCCGTTGTGGGTCGGATCGGCCACTGCGGCCGTGAAATCCACGGTGATTCTCGGTGTGGCGGAGCAGGGAGTCCGCGTGAAGACCGCGCGAAGCGCCGTGGTGAGCGTCGCGATTGTACCGGCGCCGGAGACCAGAATGGTCGACAACGTTCCCGTCCGGGCGCGGAATCTCGCAACCGGGCTTCTCGCGAAAATCACACCTCAGACCGTCACCGTGCGGGTCCGTGGAACCAAGGATGTCGTGGAGAAGATCAAAGGCGCGGCCATTATGGCGTATGTCGATTTGAGGGGAATTTCTGAGGGGGAATACGGATTACCCGTACGCCTCGAGCAAACACGGGACATCGGCGTCGATCAACTCGATCCGACAATGGTGAGCGTACACGTTCAATAGATGGCGCAGCTATTCGGTACAGACGGTATTAGAGGCACGGCGGGCAAGTATCCACTGGACGTCGAAACGGTACGGCGCATCGGCGCTGCCCTCGTGAAAACGCTGTCCAGGAGTGGCGTGCGGCTCCTCATCGGGCGGGACACACGGGAGTCTGGCGACTGGATCGTGCGAGAACTGGCGCACGGTGCCCGGGTCGAGGGAGCCGACGTGCACAGCATCGGCGTCGCACCCACGCCCGCCGTGGCTTACTTGACGGGCGCGCTTCGCTTCGATGCCGGCGTCGTCATCTCCGCGTCGCACAATCCGTTCGAGGATAACGGCATCAAAGTGTTCTCTGGCTCCGGACAGAAACACGGCCAGCATTTCGAGGAACGGATCGAAGCGCTTGTTGCCGACCAGTCATGGGCCGTCTCTCCTGGGGATTCTGGCGCAGTCGAGCACGGGGAGCATCTTCGAAAGTACCTCGATCACGCGAAGACCGTACTGCCCGATGCCGAAGCCCTGAGGCCGATGAAACTCGCTGTCGATTGCGCGAACGGAGCGATGACAGCCGTTGCGCCGGCCTTGTTCAGAGAGCTGGGATTCGATCTCACCGTGCTCGCTGCTGAGCCTGATGGACGAAACATCAACAAGGGTGTCGGATCGACGCACCCCGGCCTGCTCGCCGAGACCGTCAGGCAGGGCGGGCACCGCCTTGGCGTCGCGTTCGATGGTGACGGCGACCGCGCAATTTTCGTGGACGGACGAGGGCGTGTCGTCGACGGCGATCACGTGATGTTCATGTGCGCCAGGCAGATGAAGGCCGAAGGGCGCCTGCGGGGCGACGCCGTGGTCGCGACCGTGATGAGCAACATCGGCCTCGAGCTTGCGCTGAAGAAGGAGGGGATCGCGCTTCTGCGGACGGGTGTGGGCGACAAGTACGTCATGGAGGAAATGCAAAGGCGGAGTTCGTCGCTCGGCGGCGAGCAGTCGGGCCATTTGATTTTTGCGGATTACCTGTTCACGGGCGACGGCCTCATTACGGCGCTCAACGTGCTGCGGACGATGGCGGCAACCGGGAGGGAGTTTGGGGATCTTGCCGACGATCTCACGACGTATCCGCAGGTTCTGATGAACGTCCGCGTGCGCGAACGGGTCGACCTGAAAACGGTTCCCCAAGTCGCCGATGCAATGAGGCGGGTTGAGGAACAGCTGAGTGGCCACGGCCGGCTGCTCGTCCGCTATTCAGGCACTGAACCCCTGGTGCGCGTGATGCTCGAGGGTCGGGACACCGGCGAGATTGAAGTGATGGCGACGGAGATCGTGCAGGCCATACGCGAGAACATACATTGAAGATTGGAAGATTGGAACATTGGAGGATTGTTGTTGGATTGGTCGATTGCTGATTCGTTCAATCCACCAATTTTCATTCGTCAACAATTCCGCAATATTCCAATGCGACAATCTTCAATACTGATTGAATGATCAAGCTGTCCGTCAACGTCAACAAGGTGGCGACCCTTCGCAACTCGCGCGGCGGGAGGGTGCCGAGCGTGATCGACGCCGTGAGGGTCTGCGTCAATGCAGGTGCTCCTGGCATCACCGTTCATCCGCGTGCCGACCAGCGGCACATTACCGCCGCAGACGTTCGCGAGATTGCGACCGTGCTGCAGGGCGCGGGCGGCGCTGTTGAGTTCAACCTGGAAGGCGACCCCAGGCCGGACTTTCTCAATCTCGTAGCTGAGATTCGCCCGGCCCAGTGCACATTGGTACCGGTAAAGCCCGGCGAGGTCACCAGCGAGGCGGGTTGGCCGCCGGAGACACAGAGATCAGATCTGGCGCCGGTGGTTGAATCCCTGAAGAAAGCGGGCGTGCGCGTGAGTTTATTCGTCGATGCCGATCCGGCGGCCGTTCGATGGGCCGCCGACATGGGTGGCGATCGCGTGGAGTTGTACACCGAGCCGTTTGCGCGTGAATTTCAGGCGAGCCAGGACCGCAGTGAGACGAGTTTCAACACGTTCGCACAAGCGGCCGATCTTGCCCACGCGCTGGGTCTCGGCGTGAACGCCGGCCACGATCTGGACCTGCACAATCTGTCCCTTTTCAAGGCCCTTCCGCATCTCGAAGAAGTCTCGATTGGCCACGCGCTCATCAGCGACGCCGTGTTCGTCGGGCTGGACCGCGCCGTAAGGGACTACCTCGATGCGCTTCGATAGGATCCAGCTCGCAGCGGTTGCGATGCTGGCTGTCGCATTCGCCCCGAGCGTCAACGGAGCTCAAGGGCGCCGCATTTCCCTTCGAGCCGAGGACGGTGTGTCGTTGTCTGGTGCGTACTACGAGCCGTCCAGACGCCCGGCGCCCGGCATCGTGCTCCTGCCCATGCTGCATCGAACCCACGAGGATTGGGATGCGGCCGCTCAGCGTTTGTCCGATGCCGGGTTCGCGGTCGTGGCGATTGATTTCCGTCCGGCTTCCGAGGATTTCGGTCGCCTTGCGCTCGACGTGAGGGCGGCCAAAGCCTTCCTGCGCGAGCGGCCAGACGTGCTGAACACGTCGCTCGGTATCGCGGGCGCGTCGATCGGCGCCAACCTCGCATCGTTGGACGCCGCTGATGATCCCGCCGTTCGTTCGATTGCGCTTCTGTCGCCAGGGCTCGACTACCGAGGGCTGCGCATCGAGGGCGCGATGAAGAAGTACGGCGCCCGCCCGGCGCTGCTCGCAGCAAGCACAAAGGATCCCTACGCGTGGCGATCGATCCGGCAACTGGCCTCAATCGGTCCCGGATCGAGAGAAGTCAGGCTGAGCGATAGTCCTGCACACGGCACGGTTCTGCTCGCGCGCGATCAGGAGCTGATGTCGGCGCTGGTAGACTGGTTCCGCCGAACGCTACTATGATCACCGAAGCACCATGAAGCTCGAATCGGTCGTTTACGCCATCGCAGGTGTATTTTTCGGTCTTATCACCGGCTGGATCATCGGCAGTCAGCAGGCGTCCGTGGCGCCGCGGGCGTCGATGCCGCCGGTGGAGAGCGCCGCTCCCGCACCGGCATCATCTTCGGCTGCGCCGCCGGGAACGCCTGCGCCTGCGGTTCTCGATCAGGCCAAGGTTCAGGCCCTTCAGTCGATTGCCGACAAGGATCCCAAGAACGCGGTTGCGCGTGCGCAACTCGGCAATCTGTACTACGACGCCGGCCGGTATCCGGACGCGATCAAGTGGTATGAAGAGTCGATCGCGCTGAGCCCGAGCGACGTTGATGTCAGCACGGATCTAGGCGTCAGCTACTACTACAACAACGATCCCGATCGTGCTGTGACCCAACTCGAACGTTCCCTGAAACTGAATCCTGCGCACGCCAAGACTCTGCTGAATCTTGGTGTCGTGAAGGCCTTCGGCAAGCAGGACTTGAAGGGCGCGACGGAAGTCTGGAAGAAGCTGGTCGAGGTTGCGCCGCAGAGCCCTGAGGGGCAGCAGGCCAAACAGGCCCTGGACAGTCTGTCGTCGGCCCACGGAGCCCTCGGTCAATGAGCGCCCGCGCCGAGGACGCTTTCCGTGCGGACATCGTCGAAATCGGCCGGCGCATGTATGCCCGCGGCTACGTCGCGTCGAACGACGGGAACATCAGCATCCGCCTCGACGACAGCACGATCCTGACGACGCCGAAGAGTGTGTCGAAGGGGTTCATGACCCCCGACATGATGGTCGTCGTCGACCTCGATGGAAAGAAGATCCGCGGGACGCGTGATGCTTCGTCAGAATTGCTGATGCATCTCGAGGTCTATAAGAACCGTTCGGACGTGCGCGCTGTGGTGCACGCGCATCCACCGATCGCCACGGGTTTCGCTGTCGCGGGCATTCCGCTGGATCGCGCCGTACTCGCCGAAGTTGTGACGACGCTGGGAAGTATTCCGATTGCCGAGTATGGCACGCCGTCGACGCCCGAGCTGCCGGCGGCCGTGCGTAAGTACATCAAGGCGCACGATGGCTTGCTGCTGGCCAACCATGGTGCGCTCACGATCGGCCCCGACGTGTTCGCGGCGTACTACAAGATGGAGACGATCGAGCATTTCGCGAAGATCAGCCTCGTGGCTCGGCAACTGGGGCGCGAGCATCTGCTGTCGCGAGACGAAGTGGCAAGGCTGCAGGACTTGCGAGGCAACTACGGCATTAAGTCGCCAGCGCCGATCTGTGCCGACGGCTCGTCGCCGCCAACCGACACAGATCCGGCGAACTGCCAGATTGTCGAGGCGCCCGATGCGCGCGGTGCGCGCCTCGTGCCTACCGATCCGTCGGATTTGGACGGGGAAATTCGGCTATCATACCGCGAGCTCACGGCCCTCATTGAGGATGCCGTGAAGGCTCTACTGGGAGGTCAGCATGGGTGAGGCGCTCGGCATGGTCGAAACCAAAGGACTCGTCGCCATGATTGAGGCGGCGGATGCAATGGTGAAGGCCGCCAAGGTCACGCTGGTGGGGTGGGAAAAAATCGGCGCCGGCTACGTCACCGCGATTGTGCGAGGCGACGTCGCCGCTGTGAAGGCTGCGACCGATGCAGGCGCCGCCGCGGCCCGGCGGGTCGGCGAGCTCGTGTCGGTACACGTCATTCCGCGTCCGCACGCGAACCTCGAAGACGCACTGCCCATCGGCAAGTCGGGCGTGACGAAATAGTCTTCAGGGCAGATGATTCTCGCAAAAGTGGTCGGCACGGTCGTGGCGACCCGCAAGGATCCGCGCCTTGTGAGCAGCAAGCTGCTCATCGCGCGGCCAATGGACCCGAAGGGCAAACCCGAAGGCAGCTACGTCGTTGCGATCGATACGGTGGATGCCGGTTTCGGCGAGACCGTGTTGATTGTCAGCGGCAGCTCTGCGCGGATGGCTTCAGGGTTGAAGGATTGTCCGGTCGACGCCGCCATCGTTGGTATTGTCGACCAGATTGAAATCAAGGACTGATGCTGACTAGGCAGACCGTCGATCGGCTCAAGATCGGGAGCGTCAGCGACGGCACGCGCGCGGGGGTGGGGCCCCGCGCGGACTAAGCAAACACTGACATGCAGCTCGGTAGAGTCGTCGGCAACGTGGTGCTCAGCATGCAGAACGACACGCTTACGGGCGTGAAGCTGCTGCTGGTGCAGCCCATCTCCACATCGCGCGAGCCCCTGGGGCGCGTGATTGTCGCCGCCGATTCGGTTGGCGCGGGGGTTGGCGAAGACGTGTTCTTCGTGCGCGGCAAGGAAGCCAGCTTTCCGTTTTACCCGACCGAGGTGCCCGCGGATGCGGGCATTGTCGGTATCGTCGATCACTGGACGATCGGCTGAGCTGCATGATCCTCGCTCGCGTCACGGGCACCGTTGTTGCGACGCAGAAGAATCGCAAGCTCGAAGGCGCGAAGCTGCTGATGGTGCAGCCACTGACGCTCGAGGACACGCCGCGCGGAGGAGAGTTGCTTGCCGTCGACGGTGTTGGCGCCGGCGTTCACGAAAAAGTGCTTATCGTGCTCGAAGGACGGGCGGCGAGCGACGCGATAGGAAAGAAAGCCGCACCGGTAGACGCCGCGATTGTCGGTATCGTGGACACCGTGGATCTGCCATGAACGAACAGGATGTCCGCGCGCTCGTCCGTGAAGCGATCGAGCGGCATTTGGGCCGTCCGGACGAAAAAAGGGGTCGGGTGCCTTTTTCAGCGAGCTCGGAAGAAA
>JAMQPK010000159.1 GCA_023717525.1 Vicinamibacterales bacterium
GGCTCGTCGAACGTCGACGAGATGACCTCGCCGTCCACGGAGCGCTGCATGTCGGTCACTTCCTCGGGCCGCTCGTCGATCAGCAGCACGATGAGGAAGACTTCCGGATGATTCTGGACAACCGATTGCGCGATGTTCTGCAGCAGCATCGTCTTGCCTGTTCGCGGCGGCGCGACAATGAGACCACGCTGCCCCTTGCCGATCGGCGTCCAGAGATCCATCACGCGCGCCGACAGGTTCTCGGTGGCGGTCTCGAGCTTCAACCGCTCCTGCGGATAGAGCGGCGTGAGGTTCTCGAAGAAGAGCTTGTCGCGCGCCTGTTCCGGCTGTTCGAAATTGACCGCTTCAACCTTGATCAGCGCAAAGTAGCGCTCCCCTTCTTTCGGGGGCCGAATCTGGCCCGACACCGTATCGCCGGTCTGCAGATCGAACTTGCGAATCTGTGAAGGCGACACATAGATGTCGTCGGGACCCGGCAGGTAGTTGTAATCGGGAGCGCGCAGGAATCCGAAGCCATCGGGCAGCACTTCCAGGACGCCTTCAGAGAAGATGAAGCCGCTCTGTTCGGTCTGCGCCTTCAAGATCTGAAAGATCAGCTCCTGCTTGCGCATGCCGGTGGCGCCGGCGACGTTCAGCTCCTTGGCGATCTGGGTGAGCTTCTGAATGCTCATCTCCTTCAGCTCGCCGATGTTGAGCCCTTCGCCGCGACGGCCCTGCTGGCCCTGCTGCTGTGGACGCTGTTGTTGCGGCTGAGGTGGCGTCTGGCTTTCGGCAGGCCCCGGACTGGGCGTTGCGCTCGTCGCCTCTGACGCCGGTGCCGTCGGTGTCTCAGCCGTGGCAGTGGTTTCGGGTTGATCGGAGGCGGCCGTGAGTTCGTCGGATGAACCGCGCGGCGCCGCATTCTGGCGCTTGTGATTTGTGGGCATAGACTCTTGCTGGTTGTTAGGGGTGTGCGTGCGCACGCCTACTGGCAGGCGCGGGCATTTGAAAAACTGTACCGGAACAAGACTGAACGTGTGATCAAAATGAGGGAAAACCCAGTCCAGACAGGAATAACGTACTGTCTGGCAGTATAGGACCCGATCCGGCCGCTGTCAAGCCGGATGCGATTTCATTCATACGGGTCCTCACCGATTCCCATGATGCTGCAGGCTTCAATCGGTTGGATCTTCAAGGATCGCGCAAGGGCAACCAGCGTCCCGCTCTCTGACCCTGGATTCAACCAAACCTCTGGAATGCCCTTCCGCGCCACGTCGAGGATCACCTTCTCGCCAACATCCGGCCGAACGTAGAACGTGGCCATGTCGATGGAGCCGGGCACGTCGAGGACCGATGGGTAGGATTTCAGCCCCTCAATCTCCTGCTCGTTCGGGTTGATGGGAAAGACCGTGTAGCCCTGCCGCTTGAATGCTCGCACGGCCCGATTCCCGAACTTACGGCGGTTGGACGACGCGCCAATGACGGCGACCGACTTACCCATCGGGAAAGATCTTACCCGGATTCAGAATACCCTGCGGATCGAACGCCGACTTCACGCGCTTCATCAATGCAATCTCATCGGGCGACAACTCGAGCGACAGGTACGACGACTTTGTAAATCCGATGCCGTGCTCCCCGCTGATCGAGCCTTCGAGCGCGACGACACCCTCGAACAAACGCCGCTCGGCATCTCGCGCCCTCGCCATTTCGGCCTCCTGTGGAACCATGATGTTGACGTGTATGTTTCCGTCGCCCGCGTGTCCGAAGCACGCGATGGGGAAACCCGATTCGCGGCGGATGACGTCCACCAGCCGGAACAGTTCGGGCACGCGGCCGCGCGGCACGACAACGTCGTTGTTGATCTTCACCGGCGCGATCTTTCGCAAGGCAACAGACAACTCGCGCCGGAGATGCCACAGGGCCTCGCGCTCGACCTCACTGCCCGCGTGGCGAATGGCAATGGCCGCTGCGCCTCGACATGCCTTGTCGACGAGCCCGATTTCCTCTTCCACGCCGTCCGGAGTGCCATCGACTTCGATGAGCACAGCAGCTCCAGTGCCTGGCGATACCATCGACGTGCCTGCGTGCTCGGCAAGCGCCGTCAGCGAGTCGCGGTCAATCAGCTCAATGGCAGCCGGGACGACTTTCAGCTGAATCAATCGCGTCACGCCGCCCACGGCCGCGTCGATGCTCCTGAACTCCGCGAGCAGCGTGGCGCGTGCAGCCGGTTTCGGAATGAGGCGAAGCGTTATCTCCGTGATGATGGCCAGCGTACCTTCGGATCCGACAAGCAGCTGCGTGAGGTCGTACCCGACGACGTTCTTCACCGCCTTCGACCCGGTCTTGATGATTTCGCCAGTTGGCAGCACAGCCTCGAGCGCAAGGACGTACCGTTTCGTCGTGCCGTACTTGAACGCCCTCGGTCCGCCGGCGCATTCCGCCACATTTCCGCCGATCGCCGACTGGCGTAGGCTGGCGGGATCGGGCGGATAGAACAGGCCGAGCCGTTCGACGGCGTCCTGCAGTTCGCCAGTGATGACGTTGGGCTGCACGCGCGCGAGCAGATTCAGCTCATCGATCTCCAGGATGCGGTTCATCCGCTCCAGAGACAGCACGAGGCCGCCGCGCAAGGGGACGGCTCCGCCGGTGTATCCAGTACCACCTCCGCGGACGACCAGCGGTACACGGTCCTGGTTGCACAACGCGGCTATCTGGGAGATTTCCTCGGTGTTGCCAGGCAGCACCACAAGGTCGGCGGGGTGGCCGAGTTTCAGAGCATCGGCGCCGTAGGTTTCGAGCGCCGATCGGTCCCTTAAGACAAACGGGCCGCCGGCGATGCCGGCGACCCGTTCGATGAACGCGGATGAAAGCTGCGCCACGCTAGCGCGCGACAGCGCCCTGCCGCTCCCGCTTCTTCACGAACTCGAAAATCCGGTTCGTGCCTTCCCGCAGCCGCTCGACAGACGTCGCGTATGAAATTCTCAGGAAGCCGGGCGCATCGAATCCTTCGCCCGGCGTCACCGCCACGCGTGCGTCGTCGAGCAGGGCTTGCGCAAAGTCTCCCGTATTGGAGATCCCGATCGCGTCGAGCACCCTCGTGATCCGGGGGAAGAGATAGAACGCCCCCGCCGGTTTGACGCACTCGATGCGCGGATCGGCGGCAAACCACCCCATCAGCGTGTCGCGGCGCGTGCGGTATTCGTCGAGCATGGCCGTCACGGGTTCCTGCGATCCAGTGAGGGCCTGAAGCGCCGCTTTCTGAGAAATCGATGCCACGTTCGACGTCGAGTGTCCCTGCAGCGTGTTGGCGGCCGCCACGACCTCCTTCGGACCGAGAATCCAGCCGCAGCGCCAGCCCGTCATCGAGTAGGCCTTGGAGGCAGAGCCCGCAAACAACGCACGGTCGCGCATCCGATCGGTGAGCACCTTCACCAGATTGTGCGGTACAGGTTCGTAAATCAGCTTCTCGTAGCAGAGGTCAATCACCACCCAGATGCCCCGCTTCGCGGCCGCATCGGCAATCGCTCCAAGCTCGGCCTCAGAGATCACTGCGCCCGTCGGATTGCAGGGCGAGTTGATGATGACCGCCTTCGTTTTCGGCGTCATCGCGGCGATGATCGCGTCCGGATGAACCTTGAACCCATCCTCGGGCCTGGTCTGCACAATGACCGGCGTGGCTCCCATCAACTTGACTTGCTCGGGAATGGTCGGCCAGTACGGCGCGTGCGTAATCACTTCATCGCCGGGGTTGTACAGCACCATGGCGATGTTGAATAGCGCCTGCTTCCCGCCGGCCGTGACGATGGTTTCCGCTTCGGTGAAGCTGACTCCATAATCCATCTTGTAGCGGTTGCAGATCGCCTGCTTCAAATCGGCAGCGCCGGCCGGCGGCGTGTACTTCGTGTAGTTCTGATCGATCGCCGTTTTCGCCGCGCTCTTCGCTGGCTCTGGCGTCGGGAAATCCGGCTCGCCGGCTCCGAAGTCGACGACGTCGACGCCCTGGCGCTTCAGTTTCTCGGCCTCTCCCGCGACCTTCATCGTCGGAGACGTCGACACCCTGCTCATCCGCTCAGCTAACATTCGCGTTCCCCTTCTTCAGTTGCTTGTCCTTCAGCCGGCTTTCAACAATCGCCGGTACCAACCCGCGGACCTGGCCGCCCAGCGAGAACACTTCCTTGATCAACCGCGAGCTGATGTAGGTGTACTGCTCGGCCGGCATCATGAAGACCGTCTCGATCTTGGGACCGAGCCGCCGGTTCATGAGGGCCATCTGAAATTCGGCCTCGAAATCTGACAGCGCCCGGAGGCCGCGCACGATCACGTCGGCTTTCCTCCTGGTCACGTAGTCGACCAGCAGCCCGTCAAAGACATCCACTTCGACGTTCGGCGATTCCTTGAACACCTCGCGCACGATCTCGACACGCTCCTGCATCGTGAACAGCGGAGCCTTCTCGACATTCACCAGAATGGCCACGATGATCTTGTCGAACAGGTGCGTGCCCCGTTCGATGATGTCGACATGCCCGTTCGTCAAGGGATCGAACGAGCCGGGATAGACAGCCAGTTTCATCTTAAATTTCAAATCTTGGATTTCGAAATTTCAGATTCATAAAACGAGAGCGAGCTGTCGCCGGAGTTCACCACACGGTACCGGTGCAATTCGCCCACCAGCGCCGGCGCCTCGCGTTTGCGTCCATGCTCGAGCACCAGGAGTCCGCCAGGCGCCAGCAGCGGCTCGATCGTCGCAATCGCCGCCAGCAGATCAGGTTCGTCGTAGGGTGGATCCAGTACGGCGAGGTCGATCGATCCGGCCGGCTGTGAGAGCGGTAACGGCGGCGTGCCGCCAAGGCGAGTTTGGATAATAACATAACGGTCCGACACGCCGCAGCGCTGCAGATTCTGCTGAACGAGCTTCAACGATCGCGGATCGTGATCGATGAACGTGACGTGGGCTGCGCCCCGGCTCAGTGCCTCGATGCCGATGGCACCCGTTCCCGCGAACCCGTCGAGCACGCGCGCATCGGGCACCCGCCTCGCGATCACGTTGAAGAGCGTTTCTCGCAGCTTGTCGGACGTCGGTCGAAGACCCTCCCATGTGGGCGTATCGAGCCTGCGGCCTTTCAGCGATCCCGCAATGATCCGGATCATCCGACATCCATGAGGCCGAACCGCACCGGCCAGGTTTCTTTGAGCATCGCCACCATAGGCCCGGCAGGTGAGCCGCCCTGCAGGAACGCCGCCGCCTCGTCGCGCGCGCGTTCCATCAGCGGATGATCGCGAACGAGATCGCCCGTCCGCAGCAGCGGCAGTCCCGACTGTCGAGTGCCGAAGAAGTCTCCGGGGCCACGAATCTGGAGATCCCGCTCGGCGATGTCGAAGCCATCAGTGGTTTCGGCAAGGGCCGTGAGCCTGGCCTTGCCATCTTTCGAAATCGGATACTGATAGAGAAGCACGCACTGCGACTGATAGCTGTCGCGCCCGACGCGACCGCGCAACTGGTGCAGTTGCGAGAGGCCGAAGCGCTCGGCGTGTTCGATCACCATGAGCGAGGCATTCGGCACATCGATGCCGACTTCGATTACGGTTGTCGAGACGAGCACGTTGATTTCGTTGGCCGCAAACGCGCGCATGACGCGATCCTTCGCATCCTGTTTCATCCGTCCGTGAAGCAATGCGACCCGGTAGGCAGGAAACACGTCCTGCCCAAGATGGTCGGCCATCGCAACCGCGGCCTTCAAATCCACTTTCTCGGAGTCCTCGATCAGGGGGTAGACGACATACACCTGTTTGCCCCGCTCGAGATGCTCCCTGATGAGCTTGTAGACGTCTTCGCGCCGAGATTCGGTCTTCACCTGGGTGAGGACAGGCCGACGGCCCGGCGGCATATCGCGCATCACCGACACGTCGAGATCTCCGTACACCGTGAGGGCAAGCGTCCGTGGAATCGGCGTGGCCGTCATCACGAGCACGTCCGGCATCATGCCTTTTGCGCGGAGCGTGGCGCGTTGCACGACCCCGAAGCGATGCTGTTCGTCGATGATCGCAAGGCCGAGAGACTTGAAATGCACCGTGCCCTGTACAAGGGCGTGCGTCCCGACAGCGAGATGAATATCGCCGGCGGCCAGACGCGCCAGCAGGTCGCGCCGTTTCGGACCAGCCGTGGTTCCCGTGAGAAGCTCGACGTGAAACCGTGATCGCTCGAGGAGCTTGCGGAGGTTGAGGTAGTGCTGCTCCGCCAGAATTTCCGTCGGCGCCATGAACGCGACCTGCAGGCCATTCTCCATCGCGACGAGCGCCGCCAGCAGCGCCACAATCGTCTTGCCGGCGCCCACATCGCCCTGCAGCAGGCGATTCATTGGTACCGGCTGCTGCATGTCGTCCACGATTTCTTTCAGCGCCGTTCTCTGTCCTTCGGTCAATCGGAACGGCAGGATTTGCCGCGCCGATTCCCGGATGCGATCGTCGATCTTCACGACTGTGGGTTTTGCCTCGCGGGCGGCCGCCCGCCGCCGCATCAGCAGCCCGAGTTGAAAGAGAAAAAACTCCTCGAAGATGAGCCGAACCTGGGCGGGCGTCCTGAACTGGTTCAGCAACTCTGTGGATGCTCCCGCCGTGGGGAAATGAGCCTCCACGAGGGCCGTCCGCCGGGGCGGAAGGTCGAGTCGCCCTCGCGCGTCTTCAGGGAATGGGTCGGCAATCACATCCGGCAGCTTCGACAGCACCTCGTACACAAGGCGGCGCTGCATCTTCGGTGTCATCGACCCGGCTTTTTCGTACACCGGCACGATTCGGCCGGTGTGGATGGTCGCCGTATCCTCGTCGCCATCCAACGAGTCGATCACCTCGTAATCCGGATTCATGAGCTGAAGCCCTGGACGCGCCTCGACCGGGCCGAAGAGCACCACTTGCGCGTCCCGCCGGAGAACGTCCTGCAGAAACGATTGATTCATCCAGACGGCGCGAATCGATCCCGAATCGTCGCCGACGAGAGCCTCGAATATCTTGAATCCCGGTCGCCGCGTCGTGCGGAGGTGCGCGCTCTGAATGCGCCCGGAGATGGCGACCTGCTGCCCCGCTTTCAGCGTGGCAATTGGCTGAAGATGACCGCGATCTTCATAGCGAAGGGGAAATCGGTACAGCAGATCTTCGATCGTCGAAAGGCCGATCCGCTGCAGGTCGGCCGCGCGCTTGGGCCCAACGCCCTTCAGGTACTGGAGAGGTGTTTGGAGGTAGTCCGTCACCCAGAACCGCGGATCACTGAACCACGATCGCTTGCCCGCGGTCGAGCTGGATTTCCCTGATGCCGGCGGGCAGATCGAACGGCTTGTCGATCGAGACACCCTGCGGTGCCGCGGACGACTTCGAGTAGTAACCGACAATCTCCTGCAGCATCCACGTGGGCACGGGCACCCCGGAAATAGAGACCGACTCGACACCAAATGTGCCGATCCCGTTCTTCGTGCGCAGGACGCCGTTGACGACGAGCGGGAGCGAGCCGCCGATGAGACTCCATGGATCGATCATGCTGCCCGATTTGTGGCTGTGAGCCACCTGGCCGAGGTCGACAACTGCCCGGCCTGCCACCCGGCTGTCACCGAGCAGCGATACCCATGGCTCAGAAACCCCGGGCGGAATGCGGTCTCCGAGCTCGTAGCGCAGGTAGGAATTCAGCTCGGCTTCGGTGATCGGCGTTCGAGTGGCGACGGCACGCGCACCCGCCCCATTCTTCGTGATTTTCTCGAGCTTGGCCTGAAGGCGCGCCGCGTCGCGCCGTGTGACAGGATCGGCCTGTGCGCCCAGCCCGGCGGCGAGCCCTAGGACGGCCAGCAATGCGAGAAGGAGCCTGGTGCAATTTCGAATCATGTTGCTGCTATGTATATAAATGACGGCGCTCTTGAAAGTGTACGGCCGTGGGTAGCGGCCTGTAAAGCTCGTCAGTGCTTTTCCTGGCGACGTCTTTGACGTCTGCCTATGAGATCCAAGACGCCGATGAGACTGACGAATGCAGCCATGCCGCCCAGCATGATGTAGAGGCCGGTCATCTTCCCTCCAGTTCGGTGGCGATCACCACTGCCCATCCGACGAGGAGAACCCATACGGCGAGGCCGGCCACGGCAATCGGCACCGAAAATCGCCGTTCACCCAAGAATTGGCCGAAGAGAAGCGCGCCTGCCGCGCACGTTGTCGGTCTTTCAATACTAGCATCGTCACGTAGCGAGGCAACGGCTGTGCCAGAACGTGGCTTCTGAAAACACCGGCGGCTACGGACTGCCGAGGAGAATGCGCGCGGATTCTGCGTACGTTCGAGCAGGCAGGGATAGCTATTGTGGCTGCTGCGGACGAGCGAGCGGACGATTAGCGCGGTTTTGGCGCACCTGCATCAGGAGCTGAAACTTGCGCTGTTCGACTTGCTCTTCAAAGACACGAAAGCGAGCCTGCTGCCGGACGTCGAGCGTCTGATCGACGGCCTCGCGCGCCTTCTGGATCTCGCCGACAGCCCGGCCCTCGACTTCTCTCAGCATGCGCAGGCGATCGCGGACGTCGTTGTCGCCACTCTGGCTGGCCGCACGGGGATTGGTCATGCGGTTCAACTCCTGGAGCAGACGAAGCCGTTCGGTCTCGTTGCGACGGCGCGTCTCCTGCAGCGCTCTGAACTTCGGCAGAAACTGCGCGAACTGCGAATCGTCGAGACCGAGAAATTCCTGGCCTTGAATCACGGCGTAGCCGTCCAACAAGCGCTGCACCTCGCGAGGCGGAAGGTCCTGCGCGGACTGAGTTTGACCATCCTGAGCGGGCGCTTGCTGGCGCTGCGCGAGCGCCGGCGTCACGGGCATGAAACACGCACCGAGCAACCCGACAAGGATTGTGGAACGCACGATTTGGATCATAGGCTCTTGGTTTTCTGTAACTCGAGCTGCAGCAACTCGACCACCTGACGCCGCTCGTCCGCAGACATCTGCAAAAGAGCCAGCTCGGCAGAACCCGGCCGGGCAATGAGACCGGCTTCGCCGGCATCCTCCCAGTCAATCTGCGAGGCGAGCTCGCCCATCAACGCCCACGTTGGATCGTCGCTGAGCGACGGCAGGCTCTCTCCTGCTGCAGCAACATCTGCGGTCGCAACGGGAGCAACTGGGGCGACCGGCTGCGCAGTTCGCAGCGTCACCGCCACACCAATGACGATGATGGCAAGCGCACCGACGACGCTCGCCGTCCATGCGAAGTTGAATCGCCAACTGGATTGCGGCGCGGGCTCGGCCGCAACGGCCTGATGCACGCGATCGGAAAAGTGGGCCCAGAAGAGAGGCGACGGTTCTGGCACGGTGACTTCCGACGCCAACTGCAGCACTCGCCGCAACTCATCCACGCGCGTACGGCACGAGTCGCACGTCCGGAGGTGCGAAGTGTGATCGCCACCTTCTGCGGCCGCGAGAAGCTCGTCGTTCGAGAGATGCGTCATAGGAGTTTCTTCAGATTTCCGAGGGCATGGAAGAAGTTCGCTTTCACCGCCCCGACAGAGCTGCCCAGCACACCGGCAATCTCTTCATGCGAAAGCTCGTGATACACGCGAAGAATGACCGTTGCCCGCTGTTTCTTCGGCAACTGCGCGATGGCCGCCCTCACCTGCTCGGCCCGTTCCCCGCGAAGCAGCTCCGAATCCGGGTGGATCGCTCGCTGGTCGATGTGGGGCCGCACATCGAGAGGTTCGGTCTGCGGCTGCTTCGCGCTGACTCTGTTCAGGCACACGTTCACGGCGATCCGGTACAGCCATGTGCCGAGCGCCGATTGTCCCCGAAAACGCTCGAGTCCGCGAAACGCCCGGATGAATGCGTCCTGAGCGAGGTCGCTGGCATCTTCGTGGTTCCCCACGAAGCGATAGCACAACTGATATACGGCGCGCCGATGCTTTTCGACAATCACGTCGAACGCTTCGCGCCGGCCGGACAAGCACAAGGCGACGAGCGCCGGCTCATCGAGGCTGGCGAGGGTGGCCAGATCGACCTCTGCGGTCGCCCCGGGTTGCACTACGCGCACGCTCCACTCCGGCCTGATGTTCTGCGCCAAAACCTCGGTTACGTCGGTCGCCATGCTGCCTTACTCCTTAGACCGTGACGTTACACGTTAGGTTACACCCACGTCGCGGTTGACCTTCGCCTTTCTTTTGCGTATAGTCAGCGACGCCAAGGAGGCGCCGATGCTCCCGCTTACCAAGCGACAGCGAGAAATTCTCGACTACCTGCAGGACTTCATTCAGCAGCATGGCTATGCCCCAAGCCTCGAGGAAATCGGACGCCGTTTCGGGCTCTCGTCGCTTGCCACGGTGCATAAACACCTGACCAACCTTCAGGAAAAGGGCTTCATCAAGCGCGCGTGGAATCGCAGCCGGTCCGTCGAGATGATTCCCACCAACTCCGCTGGACGCTCCCTGGACCTGCCGTTGCTCGGCTATGTGGCCGCCGGCCTGCCCATTGAAGCCGTGGCGACCTCTGAAACCATTGCCGTGCCAGAAGAAATGGTCGGCCGGCGCGATACGTACGTCCTGCGGGTGCGCGGCAACTCGATGATCGACGAGCAAATCTGCGACGGCGACTTCGTCATCGTCGAAGACCGCAAGAGCGCGCAGAACGGCGAGACGGTCGTCGCCCTGCTCGGCGGTCAGGATGTGACGCTGAAGAAGCTCTATCGGGAAAACGGCCGCGTGCGCCTGCAACCCGCAAACCCAACCATGCAACCCATTTTCGCCGAACCCGACCAGGTCCAGGTGCAGGGTGTCGTCATCGGCGTCATGCGCAAATACTGAGGCTGGCTCACACCGGCGCCACACATGACTGAACCTAAACAGATCAACTTCACCATCGTCCCCGACGATGCGACCGACGCGCCCCGTACGTACGCCAATTTCTGCGCCGTCAATCACACGCCGTTCGACTTCACGGTCACGTTCTGCGAGATGTCGCCGTTGTCGGAGAAGGACATCCGCGCGGCCGAGGCGGACCATGTTGTGCGCGCGCCTATCAAGGCTCGTATTGTGCTGCCGGTACAGGTGCTGCCGAACCTTATTGCGGCCCTGCAGGAACAGCTCCGCGTTTACTCCGAGTCGGTCGGCGCACCGCCTCCGGGTCCGGTGCACTAGCGTCGACCGATGAGGTCGCCTGCTACCACTCGCGCGATCCTCAAGACGCTCCGAGCGCAATACCCCGACGCCGATACGGAGCTGAACTACGCAACGCCGTTCGAGCTTCTGGTTGCGACGATCCTGTCGGCACAATCGACCGATGCGGGCGTGAATCGTGTAACGCCTTCCCTCTTCAAACGCTATCCCGATGCCGCCTCGCTGGCCAAGGCGAAGGCCGCGGACCTCGAGCCGCTGATCCACGCCACAGGATTCTTTCGATCGAAGGCGCGATCCTTGATGGGGATGGCGCAGGCTCTTGTCGAACGCCACGGAGGCAAGGTCCCGAAGTCGATGGAGGCGCTCGTCGAGTTACCGGGCGTCGGGAGAAAGACCGCGAACGTCGTGCTGGGCCACGCACTCGGCGTCCCAGGTTTGCCGGTCGATCGACATGTGCTTCGCGTCTCGAATCGTCTGGGAGTCGCGGCAAGCGACGACCCGGTCGCTGTGGAACAACGACTTACCAAGGTGCTTCCCCCTGAAGACTGGACGAAGACATCCGATACGCTGATTCTTCACGGACGACGAATCTGCAAGCCGAACCCGGTATGCGAGATGTGCAGCGTGCGCGACGAGTGTGAGTTCTACCGAAAGAGATGATCGTACGCAGACGTTTCGGCCAACACTTCCTGGAACCCGTCTGGGCAGATAAGGTCGTCCGGGCCATTGCGCCGCTGGCCGGCGACACCTTTCTAGAGATCGGACCGGGACAAGGCATCCTCACGGTGCGATTGGCACCAAAAGTCCGGCAGTTGGTCGCGATCGAAATCGACCGTGACCTCATTGCCACGCTTACGCCAAAGTTGCCGTCAAACGCGTCCATCGTTTCCGGAGATATTCTGGACATCGATTTGACGACGCTCGTGTCCGATGACCCCGTGCGGATCGCCGGGAACTTGCCCTACAACATCTCGTCTCCCATCTTGTTCCGGCTGCTCGACCTTCAAACACACCGTCCAGTCCGCGACGCCACGCTGATGTTGCAGCGCGAGGTTGTCGACCGCATCGTGGCCAAGCCCGGCTCCTCCGAATATGGAGTACTCAGCGTGCTCGTCCAGTGGCAGGCGTCGGTCGCCAGACTGCTGACGCTGCCGCCGGGCGCCTTTCGGCCGCCTCCCAAAGTCGCGTCGGCGGTGGTCCGTCTGGCGTTCGAGACACCGAAGGTGGGGGTGCGGGACCGGCGGGTATTCACCAGTCTGGTCCGCAGCATCTTCACGCAGCGGCGCAAGACGCTGAGCAATGCCCTCGCGCCGTTTGCGGCCGAAATGGGGGCTTCCTCGGCGTCCGCCCTGCGCGAGGCCGGGATCGACCCAACGAGGAGGCCGCAGACGCTGGAGATTGTTGAAATCGCAAGACTTGCCGACATTTTTGCCGCGGCCGTCCGATAGGTCTGTGCTATCCTTTTGCCCTCTCCCTCAGGCAGCGCCCAGCAGCCTGGCTGACAATCCGGAGCCGAAGACAGTACGCCCGCCAGGGTGAATTGTTTGTCGGGGTGTCTCCGGGAACCAGGAGCACATGGCCCCATCGTTACAAGTAGTCGCGCTTGGCGGACTCGGCGAGTTCGGCATGAACCTGATGGTCGTGTCGAGCGACGAGTCGACCATCGTGATCGACGCCGGCGTCATGTTCGCCGGCCCCGAATTGCCCGGGGTTGATTTGGTGATCCCGGATCTCACGTACCTGCAGCAGTGTTCACCGCGCCCGTCGGCGCTGGTGCTGACGCACGGTCACGAAGATCACATCGGCGGCGTTCCTCACGTGTGGCCGTTCATCGACGGCCCGGTGTACGGCACGCCGCTGACGCTCGCGCTTGTACGGCCGAAGCTGGAAGAGCACGGCATCAATCCCGGCGATCGCCTCATCGCGGTGCAGCCGCGGCAGCGCGTGCGTATCGGCGACTGCGAGGCGGAGTTTCTGCGCGTCACGCACAGCATGCCCGATTGCATCGCTGTTGCGCTGCACACACCCGCCGGCACGATCGTGCATACAGGAGACTTCAAGATCGACCAGACGCCGATTGACGGCCAGCATTTCGACGTCCATCGCTTCGCGCAGCTGGGAAGCGCCGGCGTACTCGCGCTGTTCGCTGACAGCACGAATATCGATCGCAAGGGATTTACCGGGTCCGAACTCGAAGTCAAAGACGCATTCGAGGAAATATTCACGACGACCACCGGAAAGCTGGTCGTGACGGCGTTCGCGTCGAGCATCTATCGCATGCAGATTCTCGTCGACCTCGCGGAGCGGTTCGATCGGAAGGTGGCGTTCGTGGGCCGCGGCATGCTGGAGACCTCGCAGGCCGCTCAGCGGCTCGGCTATCTTCGGCTTCCGCCCGGCCGGATCGTTCGCGACGTCGACGTGCCGAACATGGCGGCTTCCGAAGTGTTGTGCCTGGCGACCGGGTCTCAAGGGGAACCGATGGCGGCGATGTCACGCATCGCGATCGACGGCCACCGTCACGTGAAGGTCGGTCCCGATGACACGGTGGTCTTTTCCGCGCGCGCGATCCCGGGCAATGAAAAACCGATCGGGCACATGATGAACCACCTCGCACGGCGCGGCGCCAACGTCATCTACGAAGGCATCAAGCACGTGCATGTGTCGGGACACGGCAGCGAGGAAGAGCTGAAGCTGATGCTCTCGCTCGTTCGACCGCAACATTTTGTTCCGATCCACGGCGAGTATCGGCAGCTCTCGCGACACGCGAGTATCGCCAGGCGCGTCACCGCCGGCGTAGAGCGGGCCGTGAAGGTCATGTTGATGGAAGACGGCGATGTGCTCCGCTTCGACGAGACCGGCGCCAGACTCGTGGAGAAGGTACCCGCGGGCCGCGTGCTGATCGACGCCTCTGGATCTGGCGAGGTGGCAGACGAAATACTGCGGGATCGACGCCATCTTTCCGAAGACGGCCTGCTCGTGCCAGTTGTGGCAATCAACAAGCAGACCGGATCGATTGAAGGCGACCCCGACGTGATCAGCCGCGGCCTGGCGCAGGATGCCGGCAGTGCCGAGTTGCTGCGCGAGAGTGTTCAGCTGTTGTCGGACGTCATTCAGGCCGCGAGTTTCGAGGAGCGCACTGATCAGGGATTGATCAAGGAAACGATCCGCGTCGAGCTTCGGCGCTTCTTCCGTAAGCGTTCTGGCCGCCGGCCGTTGGTCGTGCCGGTCATCATGGAGGTTTGAGCGTGGCAGCAGGATCGACTCTTTCGCGCCGAGTCAGCGAGTTCTTTGGTGTCGCCGTCTTTGCGGCGTCGCTGCTCTGGCTGATTTCACTCGCGACGTACGAGCCAACCGATCCGGTCTGGTTCTTCAGTGCCGGGTCCGGTGCGACGCCGGTGAACTTTGCCGGCCGGGTTGGAGCGTTTCTCGCTGAAGCATCGTTTCAGCTGCTGGGTTACGCGTCGTATGTGATTCCGGCGGTGCTGGGGGTCATCGGCTGGCACTATTTCTGGTGCCGCACGGTTGATGCGGCCTACACGAAGCTCGTCGGCGCCTCGCTGCTCTTCGGTTGCCTCAGCTCTCTACTGAACCTGGCGTTTGGTACGATCGACGTAGAGGGCAAACCGTTCCGTGCCGGTGGTTATCTGGGCGAGTGGCTGGCGTCCTGGATGTCGGACTACCTGAACCGGACCGGCTCCATCATCGTCATTCTGACGCTGTTGTTCCTCGCCATCATCCTTTCCACGCAGTTCTCTATCGGACGGATGTTCTCGTCGGCCGCGGCGGTCGGCCGCAAGGGTTCATCACGCATGTTCGGACGCGTAGGGGCGTGGTGGGACGAGCGCCGGCGAGAGCGCCAGCGCCAAATCGTCGCCGCCAAGCAGGGGAAGAAGGTGACGGCCGTCGTCTCGCCCGCAAGACGGACGGCGGGTCCAGCCGTTCAAAAGATCGAGGAAGCGGAGCCGAGGGTCGACGAGCGGCATCCGCCCGTGATGGCCAAGAAGCGAGCCGAGCTGAACCCGCCGCTCCCTCTCCCGGAACCGGAGCCCCGAAAGCCGCGCAGACCGGGCTCCTACACCGTGCCGCCGCTTTCGCTTCTCGACGCGCCGAAAACGGAGAGAAAGATCGACGAGCGCGAACTGATGGAAGGAGCCAGGCTGCTCGAGGAGAAATGCCGCGAGTTTGCGGTTGAGGGCGCAGTGGCGCAGATCCATCCCGGCCCTGTCGTCACGACGTTCGAGTTCAAGCCGGATGCGGGCGTGAAGTACGGAAAAATCACCAGCCTTGCCGACGATCTCTGCCTGGCGATGCAGGCCGAATCGGTGCTCATCGATCGCATTCCTGGAAAGTCGACGGTTGGCATTCAGATTCCCAACCACGCACGCGAGCAGATTTCGCTTCGTGAGTTGCTGCAGTCGGAGATGTATCAGCGGTCGGCGTCGAAGCTGACCCTGGCGCTCGGCAAGACGATCCACGGCGAGCCCTACATGACCGATCTGGCAACCATGCCGCATCTGCTCATCGCGGGCTCCACCGGAACCGGCAAATCGGTGGCCATCAATTCGATGCTCTCGAGCATTCTGTTCCGCGCGTCGCCAGAGGAAGTTCGCCTCATCATGATCGACCCGAAGCGAGTCGAGCTGGGCATGTACGAAGACATCCCCCACCTGATGACGCCGGTCGTCGTCGATCCGAAGCAGGCCGTAAACGCGCTTCGATGGGCCGTGAAGGAGATGGAAGAGCGTTACAAGAAGCTTGCCGCAGCGGGCGTGCGCAATATCGAACAGTTCAACAGGAACGTCGGTCATCAGATCAAGGAAGGCGGGACCACCGGAGAAGACGGCGAGACGCTGATGCCCCTGCCCTACATCGTGGTCGTCATCGATGAGTTGGCCGACCTGATGATGGTGGCGCGCGGCGACGTTGAGGAATCGATCGCCCGGCTCGCACAGATGGCGCGGGCGGTCGGACTGCATTTGCTGCTCGCCACGCAGCGTCCATCGGTTGACGTCATCACCGGTCTCATCAAGGCGAATCTGCCATCGCGCATCTCGTTCCGCGTCTCGTCCAAGACGGACTCCCGGACGATCCTCGATGCGAACGGGGCCGAGCAGCTTCTCGGTCGGGGCGACATGCTGTTTCTGCCGCCGGCCTCGTCGCGAACGATTCGCCTGCACGGACCATACATTTCCGAGCAGGAGAGCGCGCGGCTCGCCAGTTTCCTTCGTAAGCAGGGGAAGCCGGTGTACGACAACTCGATCACCGCCGAGGAAAAGAAGCTCGACGGCATCAGCATGGAGAAGGACGACCTGTACGACGAGGCCGCGCGCATCGTCGTGTCGAGCGGTCAGGCATCGATTTCGTACCTGCAGCGACGTCTGCGCATTGGATTCAGCCGCGCCGCGCGGCTCGTCGACATGATGGAGATGGATGGCATCGTGTCGCCCGGAGCCGGCGGCAAGGTGCGCGAGGTGCTTGTCGACAAAGGGTACTTTGAGGAAGTGGATGCCCAGCTTCGTTAGGCTGATCGCACTCGCGCTCTTTTTCGGCTGCGCGGTCGCCCCGCAGGCGTTCGCGCAGAGCATGGCCGCCATTCAGTACGGGTCGGCCCTCGAGCAGGAACGCCTCGTATCGGCTTCACCCGCCGCGGCTGCCAGCGATTTCCGCTTTGTCGTCAGCAAGTACTGGCGGCTGGTTCGGCGCCACCCTTCGAGCGGGTACGCGGACAACGCACTTTGGCAGGCAGGAAACCTGTCAATGGAAGCCTTTCGGAGATTTTCCGACGATCGTGACAGGCAGCGGTCCGTTCAGCTGTTTCAGTGGCTCAGGGATCAGTACCCACACAGCTCCATGTTGGCGCGCGCATCGAGTCAGCTCGAACAGCTGTCGGTGCCTCAGGTCGCGGCCGAGACGACGATTCGCGCCGTGCATCGCGAAGTGCTCCCCGAGGTCGTGCGGATTACGGTCGAGATGGACCGAGAGGTGCCGTTCTACCAGGAACGCCTTGCGGGCCCCGCGCGCTTGTTCTTCGATCTAAAAGGAACGAAGACCGTGGCGGCCCTCCAGGACGCTGCCCTGCGCTACGACGGCGACGTAGTTCGCGAGATACGGTTTGGGCGCCATCCCAACAGCACGACACGTATCGTCGTCGATGTGGAAGACGTGGGGCGCTACAGCGTCTTCACCTTGTACGACCCGTATCGAATCGTGATCGATTGCGAACGCGGCCATTCGGCTCCTGTGTCAACCGTGGCCGCAGTCACGCCCCTCGCCGAAGCCCCCGTGGCGCGGCCTGCGCCGCCCATACCGCCCGCGCCACTTCCGGATCCATCGATCGGAAAGCCGGTGGCCCCGGCGGTGAACTCGGGCGGCCAGTTCTCGGTCGCACGCCAGTTGGGGCTCGGGGCCTCGCGCATCGTGATTGACCCCGGTCATGGCGGCCACGACCCTGGTGCCACGGCCTTTACGATTTCCGAGGCCGAGCTTGTGCTCGACATCGCCCTTCGGCTCGAGAAGCTGCTTCAGCAGCAGCCCGGGGTCGAGGTGACGCTCACCCGCCGGACCAACGATTTCCTCGGCCTGGAGGAACGGACAGACTTCGCGAATCGCGAGTCCGCCGATCTGTTTCTCTCGATTCATGCGAACGCGAGCGCAAATGCCACGGCTCGGGGCGTCGAGACGTACTTCCTGAACTTTGCGCTGAACAGACAGGCCGAAGTGGTTGCGGCACGAGAGAACGCCGCGTCGGGTAAGACGATGAACAGCCTGCCGGGCATCATCAAGGCCATTACGCTGAACAACAAGCTGAACGAGTCGCGGGATTTTGCCGCTTCCATCCAACGCTCGCTCGTCCGCGGGTTGACGCCATCCAACAGGGACCTGAAGGACCTCGGGGTGAAGCAGGCCCCGTTCATGGTTCTGATTGGCGCCTCGATGCCGAGCGTGCTTGCGGAAATTTCGTTCGTCACCAATCGCCAGGAGGCGCGCCTCCTGAAGACACCTGCGTATCGCGACAAGATTGCAGAATCGCTGCTCGCCGGCATCCTCAGATATCAGCAGGCCCTGAAGAAGGTCCAAACGGCGGCTCTTCGATAGGGCTGTCAGACTCCCGGCGTTACAATCTAGGGGTGCAGGCCCCTTCCAGCTCGCCGATTATCGTCAGGGTCGTCGAACGCTCCGAGGTCAGCGGCCTGGGCGACGTCATGATTCAGGCGGTCGGGCTCACGGGCGCGATTGCCATCGGCGCCCTGGGGTTCGGCATTTGTCTCGCCAGCGGCATCATTGCGTATAGAAAACTGCGGGCGCGCCGGATGACCGACGCAGATGCCGCGCAAACGCAATCACTGGGGCTCACGCCGACGTCTCGCGAGTAGAACGCCATGCTGGTCAGAACTAGAGGCGCGGCTCTTCTGTTCGTGATGCTTGCCGCTCCTGCCGCCGGAGGGCTCGCGCGCGCGCAATCGCAGGCCGCACCTTTATCGCCTGCCGATGTGCTCAATCGCCTCGGAACCTACCTGAATACCTACTCCGACCAGCTATCCCGCGCCGTGGCCAACGAGCGCTACAAACAGGGATCGCGGAGCGGTCGCGACTACAACGAAGCAACCCTCGAGTCGGAGTTCGGAATCATCAAGGTTCCCGACTACGAGGGCTGGCTCGGTTTCCGCGACGTACTGAGAGTGAACGGAAAGGTCGTCCAGGATCACGAAACGCGCCTTCAGGAGCTTCTGCTCAGGCCCTCGCGGGCGGCGCTGGAGCAGGCTCGACGCATTGCCGAGGAGAGTGCCCGGCATAATATCGGCGCGATCAAGCGGACTATCAATAACCCGGCGCTGGTACTCGAGCTCTTCGATCGACGGAACCAGGACCGCATGCGCTTTTCCAAAGCCGACGAAGACACCATCGATCTCCGCCACGTGTGGGTCCTCAGGTTTGAAGAGGTGAAGAAACCAACGCTGATCCAGACGCCACAGGGACGGGACGTCCCCACGGACGGCCAGATCTGGGTGGACCCAGTCGACGGGGTGCTCGCTCGGGCGGAAGTGAACATCAAGGGCTTCTTCGTCGCTGGTGGCTTCGGACAGTCCAAGGCACAGATGCGTGTGTACTTCAAAGAGGATCCGCGGCTGAAACTATGGGTTCCGGTACGACTGACGGAGAACTACCTCGTAGCGGGGTTGGGTGAGATCACCGGCGAGGCCACCTACTCGAACTATCGTCAGTTCGGCACGTCGACGCAGGAACAGTTCAACGAAATTCCGTGAACGCCAGCTCTACCAGCGTGCGGATACCCGCGGCGGTCGGTCCTTTTGGCATGAACGGCTTCGACTCGTCGGCCCACGCCGTTCCGGCAATGTCCAGGTGCGCCCACGGCAACCCGGCGGTGAACTCCTGCAGGAACAGCGCCGCGGTGATCGCTCCGGCGACGCGGCCTCCCGTGTTCACCATGTCGGCAATGTCGCTGCGAAGCTGATCTCTGTATTCAGGAAACATCGGCAGCGGCCAGCACCGATCGCCAGCGCGATTCGCCACGGCTCTCACGTGCTCGACGAAGGCTTCTGGCGCGCCGAACAGGCCGCTGGTGATCCTTCCCAATGCAACGCTGACAGCTCCAGTGAGTGTGGCGATGTCGACGAGATGCGTGGCGCCCTGCTGGTGGGCGTACCAAAGCGCGTCGCCCAGAACAAGCCGCCCCTCGGCGTCGGTGTTCAGTACTTCGACGGTCTTCCCGCTTGCGCTTTTCAGGACGTCCCCTGGCCGAAGCGCGCCACCGCCAGGCATGTTCTCCGCGATCGGAATGACGCCGATGACGCGCACGGGCCCGCCGAGCTCCGCGATCGCTCTCATTGCAGCCGCCACCGCAGCGGCGCCAGCCATGTCGTCCTTCATCCGGTCCATGTCGGCAGCCGGCTTCATTGAAATCCCGCCGGTGTCGAACGTAATGCCCTTGCCGACCAGTCCCAACACCGGCGACACAGGAGCGCCTGCCGGCTCGTATCGAATGACGACCAGCCGCGGAGGATGATGGCTTCCCTGCGCGACGCCGATCAGCATGCCCATGCCCAGTTTCGCTATCGCGCGTTCGTCGAGGATCTCGACCGCCATCCCGCCACCTCGCGCGATGTCTGCCACGCGATCGGCGAAGACCGTCGTCGTCAATGAGTTGCCCGGCTCATTGTCAAGACGCCGCGCGACGTTGCACCACTCACCGATGACGCGACCCCGGTGGGCGGCCGCCCGGGCAGCAATCGCACGTGCCGGGTCTTTGACGATCACGCCCAGACTCTGAATCGCAAAGGTATCCCGCTCGAGTGTTTTGTACTGCCCGGGATCGAACTCGGCCAACGTCAATCCTTCGGCGATGGCCTGCACCATGTCCGGTGTATCGATCGGCGGTTCGGCGGCAAAAGCGAGGCGGCTGATCTTCCGCTGACGTGCATGCAGCCCCACAGCCGATGCCGCGCGCCGAGCGCGCTCGACGCTGAAATCCCCCGAGCTGCCGAGTCCGACGACTGCGAGGCGACGCGCTCGATAGCCGTCATTGGTGATTGGCGTGAGGAACAGCTCGTAGGCTTTTCCTGTGAACTCCTTTGTGGCGATGCCGCGGTCGATCTCGCCGGCCGTGGGCTGCGACCAAATACTCAGGGCCCCCAAGCGTTCTTCGAACGCCCCTATGACCAGGAGATCCGTATCGACAGTCTTGAAATCGCCCTCGAGCACATCCATCTGTTTGGATTGTTCCGGCACATCCATCCGCACATTATCGCACCCTTGCTCTGGGCAATCGCGAGGGTTACGATGACAGTAATGCGATCAGCTATCGCCCCTGCGCTGGCAATCCTTGCCGCGGCATCCGTGCTCGCGCAGGCGCCAGAGGGCAAGAAGCCGGAGCCAAAGCGCCCCTCGCTCAGTGTGAAGGCCACGCCAGGCACCGGCATGGTTCCCGTTCGGATTCTGGTTGCGGCGGAGTTGAAGGGCGGGGACGACGACTTCGAGGCTTACTACTGCCCGACGATCGAATGGAGTTGGGGCGATGGAACGAGCTCGGAGGAGACGAAGGACTGCGAACCCTACGAGGTGGGGAAGTCGCAGATCAAGCGCCGCTACAGCGTCTTCCACAACTACAAACGGGCGGGCGCGTATCGTATTTCATTCCGCCTGAAAGACGGCGACAAAGTGCTCGCAGCCACGACAACGGTCGTGCGGTTGTTAGGCGGCGGCTACTAGGCTTACGGGCGAGGGCGTGCCGTGTTTGAGTCGGTACGCCAGGATTTCTCCGCTCGCGCTCGCCAGCGAGACAATCACATAGAGGAAATCGGCTCCCCCACTCGCCTCGGCCACATCGGATGCCGACGGGAATGACGGTCCTGCCGGGTGCGAGTGATAGGCACCGACGATGCGCCGATTCTCTGCGCGCGCTGCATGGATCGCCGCAAAGTGATCCTCCGGATCGATCGCGAAGCGCGTCGGCGCCGCCTCGCGGTTGCGCGCGCGCACACTCCGTTCAATCGAGTGCCTGTCTCCGACGAGAAGGCCGCAGCATTCGCGTGGCGCGTCCTCGCGCGCGTGCGCGAGCATGTCGTCGAGCACGGCCTGGGCGATGGTCATGGACATTGGAGATTGGGTGATTGGTGATTGGGTGATAGGAAATCTCCAGTGACGGAGTGAGGGTGTGTGTCGGGCGATTGCTCCTATCGCAAGATCACCTATCACCCAATCTCCAATGTCATGTTTTTCCCGCGAGCAGCGTGTCTCGCCAGAGATTCGCGGAAGCGAAGACCTCTTCGATCGCTCTGCCGGTCTCGAGGTCCCTGCGGAGATCCGTCAGGACCGCGATGAGCGCGTCGAGCGACGCACCGACTTCGTCGGCGTTGGTGGCGCACACTTCCTTCCAGATGTCGGGTGGACTCGATGCCAGGCGGGTGGTGTCCTGCAGACCGCGCCCGCTGAGGCTCAGGCCGTCCCTGCCGGCTTCTCCGCCGACCACATGCATGAGCGCGCTGACGGTCAGTTGCGGAAGGTGGCTGATGAAGGCGAGGAGCTTGTCGTGCGCGGCTGGTGAGAGCGTCCTCGGGACCGCGCCCAGCCCGGCGGCAAACGACTCGAGTTTTTCCAACTCCTGCGCGTGCCGGTCGCTGGCCGGAGTGAACAGCCAGGGCCGGCCGGTAAACATGTCCGGACGCGCATGATCGATGCCGCCTCGTGCTGCACCGCCGAGCGGGTGACCGCCGATGAACGTCAGCCGATCGGGAAGGGCCCGCGCGAGATCGACGATTGCCCGCTTGGTGCTTCCGGTGTCGGTGACAACGGCCCGGCCGATCACGTTGTCTGGCAAATCGCGGAGGACTTCGAGATTCTGTTGAATGGGCGCCGCGAGGATGACGAGGTCGGCCTCGGCCAGCACAATCGGATCGTCGGCCGCGACGTCGACGGCGTGCAGCACCATGGCCCGTTCGAGAACATCTTTTCGATCGACGCCGATCACGAGCCCAGATGGCCAGATCTGGCGCGCGGCGATGGCAATCGATCCGCCGATCAGCCCGAGCCCGACGATTCCGACACGCTGGAAAATCGGCGGCTGCCCCTGCGCAGCGCCGGGCTGAAGCATCGGCAGTTGCTTCCCTTCCGACATCCTCCTACCTTCCCCAGCCTCTCTTCACCACCGGCTCGACGCAAATGCTGCGCCCGATGGCCGGCGCGATGATGCGCAGTTCCGCCATCACGCGGTCGAACTGCGCCGGGAACATCGACTGCGCGCCGTCGCTGAGCGCCTTGTCCGGGTTGCAGTGCACTTCAACGATGATGCCGTCGGCACCCGCCGCGACCGACGCGCGCGCCATCGGTGCAACCTTGTCGCGCTTGCCTGTCGCATGGCTCGGGTCGGTGATGATGGGCAAGTGGCTCAGTTTCTTAATTACCGGGATCGCCGAAATGTCGAGGGTGTTCCGCGTGTAACTCTCGAACGTGCGGATGCCGCGCTCGCACAGAATGACATCGGTGTTGCCGCCCGCGAGAATGTATTCCGCCGAGAGCAGCCACTCCTCGATTGTTGCGGCAATACCCCGCTTCAGGAGAACTGGTTTACGCGTGCGGCCGAGCTCGCGCAGCAGCGTGAAGTTCTGCATGTTGCGGGCACCGACCTGGTAGATGTCCGAGTAGCGCCCCACCAGATCGATCTGGCTGCTATCCATGACTTCCGACACCAGCTTCATGTTCTGCTGGTCGGCCGCCTCGCGCAGCATCCGGAGCCCTTCCTCGCCGAGGCCCTGGAAGCTGTACGGCGAGCTGCGCGGTTTGAAGGCGCCGCCACGCAGGATCTTGGCGCCGGCCTTCTTGCAGGCCGCCGCTGTCGTAAAGACCTGCTCTTCGTTCTCTGCCGAGCACGGGCCGGCCATCACGATGACTTCGTCGCCGCCGATGCGGACGTCATCGATCTGGATCACTGTGCCCTCGGGCTTGAACGTGCGGCTTGCGAGCTTGTAGGGCTCGGTGATCCGGAGGACTTCGTGCACGCCGTCCATGACTTCGATGAGTGCTGCATCCACTTTGTGCGCTCCTACGACCCCAAGGACGGTGCGATTCACGCCCGTCGAGCGATGCACGTCCATGCCAGCCTCGACGAGGTTGGCAACCACCTTTTCGATCTGCGCTTCGGTCGCGCGCTCTTCCATGACCACTACCATGACTATCGTTCCTCCCCTTTGACGTCCACTGCACGCCCGTCCGATCCATGCGCCGTTGCGCGCTCGATGCGCCGCGCCTCGTCGATAATCCGCTCGAACACCCGCGCGATGGCGTCGCCGCCAAGCGGGCTTCCCATGTGTTTACCGTGAGACTGCACGTGGTGCAGTACCTGCGCCTCGCGGTCCGGCTGATACACCTCGAGGCCCAGGTCGTGTTTCAGCTTGCCGATCTCCAGCGCGCAGTGAGCGCGCTCGGTCAGCAGCTCCACCAACTTTTCATCCAGCTCGTCGATCCGGTTTCTCAGCTCGTCGATGGTCATGTCTGCGATGGCCGGCCGTTCTTCAGCCAGCGAACGTAGGATTCTACCCTCTCAACGAGATCGGGCGCTTTGCCGGCTTCAGCGATGACCCCCACGAGGCCGCTCCCCACCACTGCGGCGTCTGCCCACTGGCCAATCTGCCGCACGTGATCCGGGCTCGCAATGCCGAACCCCATGGCCAGCGGCATAGAGGTCGCCGCCCGGATTCGACGCGCGAGCGCCTCGGCACCATCGGCAACTTTGTCTCGCGTACCTGTGACGCCGAGCCGCGAGATCCCATACAAGAATCCGCTCCCGAGCAGCGCCGCCTGGCGGATTCTCGGCTCGGTCGTGGTCGGACTCAGCAGAAAGATCATGTCGATGTCGCGCGCCGCCAGCGAGTCGCGAACGGCCTGCGCTTCCTCAATGGGCAGATCGAGCACCAGCACGCCGTCCACGCCGGCTTGTCGCGCCCGATCGGCAAAGGCGTCGATCCCCATTCTCAGCACGGGATTCGCGTAGGTGAACAGCACGATCGGCGCCTTGATCTCCGCACGGACCTGCGCGACCAGATCGAGCACGGCCGACGCGGTCGTACCGGCGGCCAACGCGCGTTCGGTGGCGCGCTGAATCACCGGTCCGTCGGCGAGGGGCTCGGAAAACGGAATGCCGACCTCGAGCACGTCGGCGCCGGCGCGATCGAGCGCGCGCAGGATATCGGCCGAGGACGAGAGATCGGGATCGCCTGCGGTCACGTACGTCACCAGGCCGGTCTGTCGATCGGCGCGCAATCGATCGAACGTTGCAGCGATTCTACCCGCCAACGACGGACCCCTCTTCGTGTTCGAGATGCGCCGTGACGCTTTGTACATCTTTGTCGCCGCGTCCGGACAGATTCACCAGCACCTGCTTCCCTTCGCCAAGCTCCTGCGCCAGCGTGCACGCGTAGGCCACCGCATGAGACGACTCGAGTGCGGGGATGATGCCCTCGAGTCGCGCCAGCGCCTGAAACGCCCCGAGCGCTTCGGCGTCGGCAATCCACGTGTATTCGGCGCGTCCGAGATCGCGTAACCACGCATGCTCTGGCCCCACCGCCGCGTAGTCGAGGCCGGCCGAAATCGAATGCGTCAGTTCGATGTTGCCATTCAGATCCTGAAGGACATACGTGCGCGTCCCCTGAAGGACGCCGGCCATCCCGGTGGCGAAGCGTGCCGCGTGCCGTCCGGCCGCGAGCGCTTCCCCGCCGGCTTCGACGCCCACCAGACGCACCGCCGCATCCGGAATGAACGCGTCAAAAATCCCGAGCGCGTTGCTGCCCCCGCCGACGCACGCGACAACCGCGTCCGGCAGCCCGCCGTTCATCGCCAACGCCTGTGCGCGCGCTTCCCGTCCAATGACGGCCTGGAATTCCCGGACCATCAGCGGATACGGATGCGGCCCGAGCACCGAGCCCAGCAGATAGTACGAGTCGGTGACGTTGGTCACCCAGTCGCGCATCGCCTCGTTGATGGCGTCCTTCAATGTGCGGCTGCCAGCATCGACGCGTCTGACGGTCGCGCCAAGCAACCGCATCCGGACGACGTTCAGCGCCTGGCGTTCCATGTCGTCGGCGCCCATATAGACGTGGCATTCGAGTCCCAGAAGGGCGCACACCGTCGCCGTGGCGACACCGTGCTGGCCGGCACCGGTCTCCGCAATGACCCGCGTCTTGCCCATCCGCTTGGCGAGCAGCGCCTGGCCGAGTGCGTTGTTGATCTTGTGGGCGCCCGTGTGCGCGAGGTCTTCCCGTTTCAGAAATATTCTCGCAGCCGGCTTAGGGAGCGAGGCGCGCAATCGCATGGCTTCATAGAGCGGCGTCGGCCTGCCCACGTACTCCGCGAGGAGCCTGTCGAGTTCCCGCAGAAACGCCGGCTCGCTCCGCGCTTCGTAGTACGCCCGCTGAAGCTCCTCGACCGGCGCCACCAGCGTCTCGGGAACAAACATCCCGCCGTATTCGCCGTAGTAGCCCCGCGCGTTCGGATCGCGGCGGCCAAATCGTGTGTCAGTCATTCAACGCCTCGAAGAAACGCCGTAGCCGGCTCGGATCTTTCACCCCGGGCGCCGCTTCGACGCCTGAGGACACATCCACACCGAACGGCTGAACCGTCTCCACTGCTCGAACGATGTTCTCCGGGGTTAGGCCACCCGAGAGAATGGTCTTCCGCACCGCCGCAATTTCCCGAGCTGCCTCCCAATTCACCGTCCTGCCGGTGCCCCCATAGCGAGATGGATCGTGCGCATCAAGCAGGATCAGCATTTCCGGGTCGAACCCGTCGAGGGCCACCGGCTCGCCATCCTGCAGCCCGACGGCCTTGATCACGGGACGATTCAAGAGACGGCAGTATTCCGCCGACTCGCCACCGTGAAGCTGCGCGACGTCGAGCCCGACCACGTCCATCGCGCGCGTGACCTCCTCCAGAGACTGATCCACAAACACCCCGACGTTCCTTACATGCCCGGCGTGACGCCTGGCAATTTCACGCGCCGTCGACTCACTGATTGCGCGAGGGCTCCCCTGCCAGAACACGAAACCAAGGGCATTGGCCCCGAGCTCGACGGCAAGATCGGCGTCCTCGAGCCGCGTGATGCCGCAGATCTTCACGAACACAAGAGCTCCTTCAGCGCGGCTCCCGGATCACTGGCAGTCATGAACCGTTCCCCAACCAGAAACGCGTCGTAGCCCACACCACGCAGCCGGCGAAGATCGTCCGCGGTCCTAAGCCCGCTCTCGGCCACGGCAATGATCGCGTCAGGAATCTGCTCGGCAATCTCACCGGAGACCCCAGGGTCGACTTGCAGGGTGCGCAGATTCCGGTTGTTCACGCCGACGATCGACGCACCGGCGTCAAGGGCGATCGGCAGTTCGGCCGGCTCGTGAACCTCGACAAGAACGCCCAGGCCGGCATCAACGGCGACGCGATGAAGATTCTTCAACCTTTCAGGCGTCAGGGCCGAAACGATCAGCAGCACAGCGTCCGCACCAGCCGCGCGCGCTTCAAGTATCTGATACGGATCGACGATGAAGTCCTTCCGCAGAACCGGAAGCGACGTCACCTTCCGGACCGCAGCCAGATGTTCGAGGGAGCCGTCGAAGAAGGTCGGCTCCGTCAGCACCGAGATCGCCGCAGCTCCGGCCTCGTCGTAGCTTTTCGCAATCGCGGCAGCGTCGTAGTCCGCCCTCAGCACACCCCGCGAAGGCGAGCGGCGTTTGCACTCAGCAATCACATTGACCCGATTGCGGCGAACAAGAGTCTCCGCGAAGACATCTCGTCTTGGCTCGACTGCCGCCGCACGGCGATCCATTTCGCCCATCGGTATCTGCGATGAGCGCACCTCGACCATCCGGCGCGTGGCCGCCACAATCGTGGCGAGCAGATCAGGAGTGTGCGCCGGTGCCGTCACGACGTCCTCTCCACGGTCGTCGACGGCCTCGACGCGGCCACCATGGCATTCAGCGTCGCGATGCCGGCACCCGAATCAATCGCCCGGGCAGCGCGTTGAATGCCTTCCTGTACCGACCCTGCCTTTCCGCCGATGAACAGTGAAGCGCCGGCATTCAGCAGCACCACATCGCGTCGCGGTCCTTTTTCGCCGCCGAGGATCTCTTGCACGATCGCTGCATTCATCGCTGCGTCGCCGCCATGCAGATCCTTCGACGCCGCCTTCGGCAGCCCGAAGTCTGATGGGTGTACGTAGAACGTCCTGACCGAGCCGTTGCGGCACTCCGAAACCTTGGTGTGGCCCGTCGTCGACAGCTCGTCGATGCCATCTGCCCCGTGCACGACCCAGGCACGCTCGGCGCCAAGAAGGAGCAGGGCTCGCGCGATCAGCTCGGTCAACTCTGAGTGCGGAACACCGACGAGCTGCGTCCTCGTGTTGGCAGGATTGGTCAGCGGCCCCAGCAGGTTGAACGCCGTCCGCACGCCCAGTTCCCGCCGCACCGGCGTCGCGTGTCTCATCGACGGATGAAACGTCGGAGCAAAGAAGAACGCGATGCCCACCGTTTCCAGTGACGCTTCCACAACCGCCGGTGTCGCGGCGATGTCGACGCCAAGCGCCTCGTACACGTCGGCGCTGCCGCACTTGCTCGACACCGATCGATTTCCGTGTTTCGCCACACGCAGGCCGGCTGCAGCGGCGACGAGCGCTGCCGCCGAGGAGATATTGAACGTGCCGGAACGGTCGCCTCCCGTGCCGCACGTATCGAACGCATCGTCGAATGTCTTCGTCAGCCTCACCGCATTCGCACGCATGGTTCTGGCGAGCCCGACGATCTCCGCCGGGCGTTCGCCCTTCATCGTGAGGCCCATCAACAGCGACGCGATTTGCGCCGGTGTCGCTTCGCCGCTCATGATGGCCCCCATGGCCTCGGCTGATTCGTCCGTCGAGAGGTTCTCCCGCCGCATCAGCTTCTCCAGAAGGGCCGGAATACTCACCGTCGTCATGACGGCGACCCCACTTTTAGAAAGTTACGAAGCAGATGATGACCTTCGCGCGTCATGATGGATTCGGGATGAAACTGCACGCCGTGAATCGGAAACGTCCGATGACGCAGCGCCATGATGGTGCCGTCATCCTCGGTCTGCGCCGAAATCTCCAGGTCGCCCGGCAGTCCTTCCCTCTGCACAACCAGGGAGTGATAGCGGGCCACCGTGAGCGGGCTCGCGATGCCGGCAAACACCCCCAGCCCGTCGTGCTTTATCGCCGACGTTTTACCGTGCATGGGCGCATTCGCACGAACAACCGCCCCGCCGAACGCCATACCGATCGCCTGATGACCGAGGCACACGCCGAGCAGCGGCACCGTGGGGCCGAATCGCCTGATGACATCGAGCGTTATGCCGGCCTGTTCGGGCCGGCCGGGTCCCGGCGAAATGACGATGCGTTCCGGCTTCAGCGCTCCGATCTCGTCGAGAGTGATCTCGTTGTTACGCCGCACGAATGGCTGCGTCCCGAGCTCGCCCAGGTACTGGACCAGGTTGTAGGTGAAGGAATCGTAGTTGTCGATGACGAGAATCACAGGCCCTCCTGCGCCAGTTCGAGCGCACGGACGAGCGCCTTGGCTTTGTCCTGCGTTTCCTGAAATTCGGCAGACGGATTGGAATCCGCGACGATGCCGGCGCCGGCCTGTACCATGGCACGCTGCCCGGCAATCACCAGGGTTCGAATCGTGATACAGAAGTCGAGATTGCCCGCAAAATCGAGATAGCCGACCGCGCCCGCGTAGATACCTCGTCGATCGGGCTCGAGCTCGGCAATGATTTCCATTGCGCGGACCTTCGGGGCGCCGGAGACCGTTCCGGCCGGAAAACACGCGACGAGCGCATCGAGACGGTCGCTGTCGTCGGCCAGCTTTCCTTCGACGATCGACACCAGATGCATGACGTGCGAGTACTTCTCGAGTCCCATGAATTGCGGGACGCGCACCGATCCGAACTGTGAAACACGGCCCAGATCGTTGCGCCCCAGATCGACGAGCATGACGTGCTCCGACCGTTCCTTCTCGTTACGCTTCAGCTCCTCAGCAAGACGAGTGTCTTCCTCTTCGCTCTTCCCACGGGGACGCGTGCCCGCAATCGGATGCGTCTGCGCCATGCCGCCCTCGACGCGCACGAGCATTTCCGGGGACGACCCGACAATGGAGACCTTGCCCATGCGCAAGAAATACATGTACGGCGATGGATTCACGTGCCGCAAGGCCCGGTAGACCGTGAAGGGGTCAGCCGTGATCTCTGCTTCGAAGCGCTGCGAGAGCACCACTTGATAGATGTCACCGGCCGCGATGTACTCCTTCGCCGTCTTCACCATCTCGAGGAAGCGCTCGCGGGGCATGTTCGACGTCACCGCAACAGCCTTTCCGGGCTTGGGCCGCGGATGGGAGAAGTCGCGGCGGAGCTCGCGTTCGAGAAACTCGATCTTCGTGCACGCGAACTGATACAGCGCCTCGAGATCGTCATCCGGCGTAATGCGCGCGTTCGCAATAATCAGAATCCGATGCTGCACGTGATCGAATGCCAGCACGGTGTCGAAGACCATGAATCCCGCTTCGTCCTTTAAGGCATCCTCGGCCGGCTGGCCGTCGGTCTGCAGCGTGACCGGCTCGAACCACGCGGCGGTGTCATACCCAAGGTACCCAACGGCCCCGCCAGTGAAGCGCGGCAGCTCCGGCACAAACGGCGAGCGAAAGTCGGCCATCATCCTTCGAAGGACTTCGATGAACGGCTCTCCGCTTTCACTCGCGGTACCCGCACGTTCGACGATCGTCCTCCCGTCGCGGGATCGCAGGGTCACGAACGGATCTTTTCCGAGGAACGAATACCGGCCGACGTGCTCGCCCCCTTCGACGCTCTCCAACAAGAATGCGTAGTCGGAGTTTTCCGCGATTCTGAGAAACGCCGAGACCGGCGTCAGCAGATCGGCGACCATTTCCTTCACCACCGGCACGAATGTGCTGCGCTGCGCCAGTTCCGTGAACGTTTCAAATGATGTCAGTCTCATAAGCTTGCCTGTGCCGCTTGCCGCATCAAATCCACGGGTGGCCGGCGTCCAATCCACCAGTCTGATTGCTCGACCGCCTGCGCCACGAGCATGTCGAGACCGCCGATCGTGTCGCACCCTGCGGCTTCGGCCTCGACAAGGAGGCGCGTCCGCTGAGGGTTGTAGATCAAGTCGTAGACCACACGCCCGTCGAACTCTCCGTCGAATGGCGTTTCGTCCACGTGTGGGACCATGCCGACGGGAGTTGCGTTCACCAGAAGATCCCAGCTCTTCGGAGGCACCGGATACGAGGCGCCGCGTCCATGCCCAAGGCGCGCGACTTCCTCTGCCTTCGAGCGGTCTCTTCCGTAAACAGTCACGACGCTGCCGTGCGAACCCAGCGCCACGGCGACGCCACGGGCCGCTCCGCCGCTGCCGAGGATCGCCACACGAGCGCCCTGCAACGGCAACCGGCCGGCAATCGGCGCCAGAAACCCCGCCACGTCAGTGTTCCGCCCGTGCCACTGGCCCCCGTCGTGTCGGAGAGTATTGATTGCGCCAACGGCTCGACTCAGATCGTCTGTCGTGTCCGCTTTGCCGAACAGATCGACCTTGTAAGGGATGGTCACACTCGCACCCTTGACGCCGAGAGCGTTGGCGAAGGTGATGAAGTCCTCGGCGCTCGCCGCAGGCATCGGCATGTACACGGCGTCGACACCGGCCGCGCGAAATGCCGCGTTGTGCATGGCTGGAGAAACAGAATGCGCCAGGGGTGCACCAGTAATGCCGTAAATGCCGGTACGCGACGTCACCTCGCGAAAACGGAACTCGCCGAGCATGCGTGAGGCGCCAATCTGTCCGGGCGCATGGCCATCGCCTGCATACGACCAGCACGATCCGAAATGCGCCGCGAGCACGCGTGTCGCGAGACCTGCTGGTCCCATTCCAATAAGCACGGTCTTGCGGCTCGGATCGCCCAGACTCAATAACCGCAAGTTGTCGGAGAGCGCCCGCGGGTATACGGCCACCTTCACGATCTCGGCCCCCGTTGCGCGCATCGCGCGCACGCGTTCGCTGAGATCCGATGGCACGTCATCAAAATGGTGTGACGACACCACGATGCCCTTCCCGCCGGTGGAGCGAATCAGATCAAGAGCGAAGTCTGCACTGAACTCGACATCGACATAGTCGGCGCCCTGAGCGACCGCCGCCTGCAGGATCTTCAACCGTTCGCTCTCCGAGCCGCGAAAGCCGCCGCCTTCGAACGCTGCACGGCATGTGACCACGACTGGCGTGCGGCGGCCGGACAAAGCCGCGGAAACATCCGGATCGGCCGCCTGGTCGATGCGCAGTTCGATGAGATCGGCGCCGACTACGGCGTCGCGACGCAGGCGCAGCTCCGCCATCGTGGGCGCGGCGACCGTGACGACGAGCAGTGGTGCTGACATAAAAAAAGCCTCTTCAACTGGTAGGCTGAAGAGGCTTTGTTGGCTCCCGAATGTGTCGGTTTCAGGCCAAGGCAGGCGCCCCTTCAGTGTGGGCGTAATCCCACCATCCAAAACCAAACGACACATATCCCCTGCTGGCGGCGGGGGCGGCGTTGTGGAGGACGGCCTGCATGGCGTTCAAGATGTCGGACGATAGCAGGAACCCTTTGAAATTGTCAAGGATTGTGCGAGTATTGACGGAAGGATTTCCCAATAGATTCAACAACATGAAGAGACTTCTTTTCGCCCTCGCCGCGAGCCTGGCGCTGCTGGTTGTGTCGCTGCCAGCGGCTCCTCCGTACTACCCAATCGATCAGGTGAAGCCAGGGATGGTGGCCACGGGGTATACGGTCTGGGAGGGGACAAAGGTTGAGACCTTCAAGGCCAATATCCTCGGCGTCCTTCGAAACGTGATCGGACCAAAGCGCGATCTCATTCTCGCGCGGCTCGAAGGTGGACCGCTTGCGCAAACCGGCGTCATCGCCGGCATGAGCGGCAGCCCTGTCTATATCGACGGTCAGCTCGTCGGAGCGGTCTCTTATTCGCTCGGCGCTTTTTCGAAGGAACCGATCGCAGGTATTACACCGATCGCCGAAATGATTGACGCGGCCACCCTCGAGTCCCCGAGGGCGCCTGTGCAGCGAGCGAGGCTGGAGACTCCGGTTACGCGCGAAAGCCTGTCGGCGGCGATGAGCGCGTCGCTGTCGTGGATGCGCCCATTCGCTGATCGCCCTGGCGACGTACAAGTGCTTGGCAGCGGCGTCAGCGGCCAGGTTGCCACAATGCTCCGGCCGATTGCAACGCCGCTGAGCCTCGGCGGCTTCGATCCTCAAGTTGCAGATCTTCTCAGCTCCGCCTTCCGCGACTACGGGTTCTCACCGGTTGCAGGCGCGGGGGCCGGCGCGGCCGATGTTCCCGGCGATACTGGCTCGTCGGCGCTGAAGCCCGGCGAAGCGGTCGGCGTGAACATCGTCGGCGGCGACTTCAGCATGGCCGCGACCGGAACAGTGACGGAAGTCGTCGGCAATCGGGTGTATGCGTTCGGCCATCCCTTTTTCAATCTTGGGCCCGTCCAATTCCCGATGTCGAAGGCGTACGTGCATACGCTGCTTCCGAGCCTGACGTCTTCGATGAAGATTGCGACGACCGGCGACGTTGTCGGCACCGTGCAGCAGGATCGTGCAACGACTATCGCAGGGCTGCTCGGAGCAGGTCCGGCGACTATTCCTGTAAAGATTGCGCTCGAATCGGAACGCGGCTTCAAGCAGTCGTTCCAGTTTCAAGTTGTCAGCGATCAACTCTTCACACCATTGTTCACGTATGCCTCCATCCTGAGCACGTTGACGTCGTACGAGCGCGAGACCGGCGCGGCAACGTTCAATGTCAAGGGCACGATGAACGTGAAGTCGCACGGCCAGGTCGCCATCGAGGACTTGTTCTCCGGCGACCGCGCGTCGATGAGCACGGCGGCGTCGGTGATGGCGCCATTGACGTTCCTGTTGGGCAACGATTTCGAACCTATTGAGATCCAGGCGGTCGATCTCACGATTCAGTCGACCGAGCAGCCCCGCACCGCGACGATCGAGCGTGTCTGGCTCGACGGCGCCCGTGCGCGGGCGGGCAGGACCGTTCCGCTGAAGGTGCTCATGCGCACCTATCGCGGTGAAGAGGTCGTTCGCAACGTGCCGTTGGACATTCCGGCAAACGCCACCGGGTCGCTTTCGGTCATGGTCTCCGACGGCTCGCGCCTGGCACAGTGGGAGCGGCGAGAGGTGCGGCAGCCGTCCGAACCACGCAGCGTGCCCCAGTTGATGCGTACCCTGAACACTCTGAGAAAAAACAACCGCCTGTATGTGCGCCTGCTCGCAAGCGACGCCGGCGCCGTTATCGGCGGTGAGCCGCTGTCGTCGCTGCCTCCTTCCGTATTGGGCGTGCTCGAAGCCGATCGCAGCACCGGGGATTTCGTTCCGCTTCGGAGCGCGACCCTGGGCGAATGGAACCTGCCGACAGAATTTGTCGTGGTGGGCTCGCGCATGCTGACGATTAACCTGGACGCCAACTAGCCGAATCGAACTTCCATGCGTGTGGCTTTTCGACATCTGCTCGTTCCTGCTCTCGTTGTCGGCGCGGCAATTTCGCTCAGCGCCTCGAAACCCGTGTTCTGGCAAACGGCGACTCTCAACGATTTCCTGAAAGGCGACGTTGAGAATCTTTCTGTCGACGGCCACGGCCGCCTGGTACTCGGTCCCGCGACCGAACTCATCGCCGACACCAATGCGCCGTTTCTCTGGGCGGCTGCCGTGGCATCCGATGGCGTGATGTACGTCGGCAGCGGCAATGAAGGCAAGGTCCTGAAGATCGAATCCGGCAAGACGACGACGTTCTTTGATACGACGGAGCTGGAGGTTCATGCGCTGGCGCTGGCGCCGGACGGAACGTTGTACGCGGCCACGTCGCCCGAAGGACGCATCTACAAGATCGACCGCACCGGGAAGGGCGCGCCGTTCTTCGATCCTGAAGATAAATACATCTGGAGCCTTGCGCTCGATTCGGCCGGAAACCTCTACGCCGGTACCGGCGAAAAAGGCACTGTCTATAAGATCACCCCCGATGGCCAGGGCGCGCCGTTCTATCAAACGAAGGCGACTCACGTCATCACCCTCACCTTCCAGAAGGATGGCCAGCTGCTGGCGGGCACGGAAGCGCCGGGACGGCTGTTCAGAATCGATCGCGCTGGAAAAGCGTTTCTCCTTCTCGACTCGACGTTTCAGGAGATCCATGCGATTCGAATCGATTCGCAGGATAACGTCTACGTCGCGGCATTGAGCGGCCGGCCTGGGCCGGCTCCCGGTCAGCCGGCAGGCCCGCCACCAGGCGAGACCTCGAGCTCCACCGGGACTCGCGAACCCATTCCGACGGTCACGACAGAAGTGACGGCCATCGCCGTCGTCGACACCAGCGGAGGCGGCGCAAATTCGTCGGAGGCGCCCTCGCGCGAGGAGCGGCGTGGCGGACGAGGCGCCATCTATCGCATCAAGCCGGACGGCCTCTGGGACGTGATCTGGGAATCCGGCGACGACTCACCCTACGACCTGGTGTTCGATGCACAGGGCACGCTCATCGTCGGGACGGGCCGCGGCGGAAAACTCTTCAGCCTGACTGGCGATCCAGCGGCCGCAACACTGTTGATGCAGGCGCCCGCCCAGCAAGTGACGGGGTTTGCCCGCGACGCGAAGGGCGGCCTCTACTACGCGACTTCGAATCCTGGAAAAATCTTCAAGTTGTCGCCACAACGCGCGGTCGAAGGCACCTACACGTCGCTCGTCCGGGATGCGCAGACGATCGCCGACTGGGGCACGCTCAGTTGGCGCGCGTCGGCTCCAGGCGGTACGAAAGTCGAGGTTTTCACGCGCTCGGGAAACACCGCTACGCCTGACGATACCTGGAGTACGTGGGCAGGACCTTACGCCAAATCCGAGGGCGATGAGATCACCAGCCCGAACGCGCGATACATCCAATGGAAAGCCGTGCTCAGCGGGAAGCAGGCGACACCGGTGCTGACCTCGGTTTCGGCCGCTTACCTGCAGCGGAATACGCGGCCGAAGGTGACGAGCTTGACGGTTCATCCGGCCGGAACGGTTTTTCAAAAGCCCTATCCGACCGGCGATCCCGACATTGCGGGTTTCGATGATCAGGCACCTGATCGCAGGATTCTGAGCGCTTCGCCGAACTCAGGCGGGGCGAGTGCCGGCTCGGGGCTCGGCCGGCGCGCGTATCAGCGCGGCCTTCAGACGTTCGTGTGGCGCGCTGAAGACGACAATGATGATGAATTGCGGTACGAGATCCTCTATCGACGTGAAGGCGATACCGCCTGGAAGACGCTCAAAGCCGGGCTCACTGAGGCAATCTTCGTGTGGGACACGACTTCGGTGCCCAATGGAACCTACACCGTCAAGGTGGTCGCTTCGGATCAACCTTCCAATACACCCGGCGCCGCCCTCGACGGCGAACTCGAGAGCTCGGCGTTCGATATCGACAACGCTCCGCCGGCCATCACCGTCACGGGATCTCGCGCCGCCGCCGGCCGCACGACGATTTCCTTCGACGTCCGGGACGAGTTTTCGTCTATTCAGAAGGTGGAGTACTCGCTCGATGCGCAGCGCTGGCTTGTCGTGTATCCGAAGGACGGGATCTTCGACTCGCGGCTCGAACAGTTCGATCTGACACTCGACACGACCGTTGCTGCTCGAGGTTTGATCATCCGCGCCTACGACGCCAAGAACAACTCGGCGACAGCTGCGGCTCCGCCAGTGACGCGGTGATTGGTTCCGCTCTCTTTGTGGAGCCCTGTCAGGGGTGAGGGAAGAGGGGCGAGGGAAGATCTGACTGCTCAAGCGCGCAAAAAGCGCCTGCTACAAACAAGTCCTGCGGTGAACATTCTGCCTACACGATTGCGAGTCCCCTAGATTCCTCAAACAACACCCCGACCACTGTCAGGCATAGCTCTTGATCTAGCCGCGTCATGACACAGTCACTGTTCTGTGAGCGCGCGTTCGAGTTCGCAGCTCGCATTCTGAAACTCTGCGACCGATTGTCTTCGAGAGGTCCAGCTGCCCGCTATCTCGCGTCGCAGCTAATGCGCAGCGCCTTATCGATCGGCGCAAATGCCGAAGAGGCTCAGGAAGCCCAGACTAAGCCAGACTTCATCGCCAAGATGAGCATCTCGAGCAAGGAAACTCGCGAGGCTCGCTGGTGGCTACGGCTACTGGTGAAGGCAGAGATTGTGAAGCCGCACGAAGTGAGGTGGGAACAGGATGAAGTGCTGCAAATGTGCAAGATGGTCAGAAGTGCTATCTTGACGGCGCGATCGTCATCGACACGCGGAGAAACTCGAGGCTAGCCGTGTTCGGCCCTATCTTCCCTCTCCCCTCTTCCCTCTCCCCTGACAGGGACAGAGTTCTTACTTCCTTACTACTTTAGAGCCTAAATCCGTCGATGTGCACGCGCACCGTCGCGACAACTGGCGGCCGCACGGTGCGGTGAGTGACGAGCCAGACGACGTTCAGGGGCACCGGCGACCCGGCGACGCGGGCAGGTTCGAAGCGCGCGGTCGCGGCGGCATTCAGGAGTGCGGACAGCTGGTCATGCGTAGCCGGCGCCAGCCGCCGGCCGTAGGTCTGGCCGCTCAACAGTTCGAGATCGGCAAGGTGTCCATCCTGCGTGACGAGCGCCGAGAACGCTGACACGCCATCGCCCGAGTCCTGGTTCATGACGGCTGCCGGCATCACCGCCTCGGCATCGGCGCGCGGCAACTCGACCGAATCCTCCGGCAGGTAGATGTCGTACGAGCGAACCGACTGATTCATCACTGCCTTCAACGAGCCTGGATGACCTTGCGGTCCCTGCGCCATGACCAGCGCCCAGATCGCCATGCACACCGACGCGACCACCGAAACACCGAAGCTGGCCGATGCGCGTTGCGGATCATCAAACAACCGCCGGAAGCGGCTGGCTACCGATGCGTTGTCTTCGGCATCGAACCGCTGCAGGATGTCCGACTCCAGACGCGACAGGCCGGGCATCCACGCGGCGTCTTCAAGGCGCCCGCTCGACCGCAGCTCGCTGCTGATGGCAACCAGATCGTCCGCTTCCACGGCGCATCCGGCGCAGTTCTCGAGATGGTCGGCGATGCCGATGCGAACGGTCACCGGCAGCTCTTCGTCGTGATACGCCGACAGTTCGCTTCGAACGTACTCACAGGTCATATTCAGCATCGCAAATCTCCCAGCTCGGCGCGGAGCGCCTGACGTGCGCGCGTCAGACGCGATTTCACAGTGCCCACGGGAAGACCCAGCGAGAAAGCAATTTCCTCGTAACGCAGTCCCTCAATCTCGCGCAGCACCAGCGCGGTCCGCTGTTCGAAGGGCAGGGCCTGAATCGCGGCTTTCAAGCGTGCGCCGACTTCCTTTCGGTCCAGCTCCCGGTCCGGAGTCCACGCATCGGCCCCCAACAGGGTTTCGCCGTGATCGCGGATGTGCTCATCCAGCGAGACCTGGTGCGACCGCGCCCGCCGTCGCCACCAGCGTTGGCGGTTGCGGACTTGATTGACGACGATGCGGAAGATCCAGGTGCGAAGCGCCGACTGTCCCCGGAAGCGATGCAGGGTGCGGAAGACGCGAAGAAAGACTTCCTGAGACAGGTCGAGGGCCTCTTCACGATCGCCGAGCAGGTGTGTGGCGAGGCCCAGCACGAGCCGGTGGTGCTCCAGAACGAGCGCCGCGTGTGCCGTGTCGTCGCCCGCCAGGCAGCGTTGAATGAGGGCGGCCTCGCTGCTGGCGACTTCTGACCAGGCAATGGCTTCAGCCGGCTTGACGGAGAAATCTCCTGCCACAGGGTTCCTCCCGAATATATCAGGCTTCTATGACTTTGGACCCCACCATGGAGCGGAAGTTCCCTCTCCTGTTAGGATTAGGCTGTGAAAAAGGCTATTGCCGGTATTTTGGTCCTGGCCGGCCTGGCATTGGCAGCCATTCTCGCCAACCAGGCAGTGGAGCGGGATCTCGAGTACCGGCGCCTGATCGTGCAAGGGGACGAGGCACTGAACCAGGGCGAGACCTTCGTCGCCATCGAGGCCTTCAGCGGCGCCATAGCCCTGAAACGGGGCTCGATGCTCGCCTATCTAAAGCGGGGCGAGGCTCATCGGCGCCGCGGCGACACTCCGGAAACACTGGCTGCCGCCCTGCGCGACCTTCGGATGGCAGCCGAGCTCGATTCGGGCGCCACCCGGGCGCTGGAAGCGCTCGGCGACGTCAACTTCAAACTGCGTCGCTACGCCAACGCGGCAGAAAACTACGAGGCGTATCTGCGCCTCGATGATCACTCCGCTACGGTCTTCTACAAGCTGGCACTGGCCGCGCGCGGCGATGGCCGGTTGTCGCGGGCCATCTCCGCCCTGCAGCAGTCGGTGAAGCTGAATGGATCGTTTGCCGAGGCGCACTATGTGCTCGGCCTTTGCCTGAAGGAGCGCGAGCAGTTCAAAGACGCGCAGTCGGCTTTCGAAGAGGCGATCCGGCTGTCACCGGCGATGATTCCGGCACGAGAGGAGCTCGTTGACCTTCATCGGGCGCAGAAGCAAACACGCGCCGAGATCGAACAGCTCGAGGCACTGGCGGCGCTCGACGCCGGAAAGCCGGATCGGCTGATCGCGGTGGGTCTCGCCTACCTTGACGCGGGCAATCACGATTTCGCCGTGACGACTCTTGGCCGCGCTGCCGAGCGATCCCGCGAACAGCCAGCTGAGCAGCCGGGCGTATACGCTGCGCTTGGCCGAGTCTGGCTGCAAGCGGCCGAAGATCGGGGCGACCCTACCGACGCGCGGAAGGCGCTCGAAGCGCTCGAGCGCGTGGCCACGCAGCCGTCGGCGAGCAGCGAGATTCTCGGCATGTATGGGCGGGCCCTGGCGCTTGCTGGTGAACTGAGTCGCGCCGAAGCCGCGCTCCGCCAGGCCTCGCAGCGCTTTCCGCTCGATCCCGACGTGTTACCGCCGCTCGCGACTGTCGCCCAACGGCAGGGGCATCTCGAGGAGGCGCGACAAGCGCTGATTCAGTACGCCGCCCTCGTCGATGATGATCGCGACGAAGCGGCGCACGCGGAACTCATCGGCGATCTATCAGTGCAGATGAACGACCCGGCAACGGCAGTTGTCTGGTACAAGAAATCCGACGTGCTCTCGCCTGCCGACGCGACCGGGCTCGCGCGTCTCGCCGATGCGCAGCTGAAGTCGGGGCGCACGCAGGACGCACAGGCAACGGCCGCTCGTGCGCTGGCGAAAGACCCGACCGACCTCTCCGCGCGCGCGGTCTCTCGACGAATCCAGTCGAGCCTGTCCCCCGCTCAAACGCGCTGACGCTTCGGATCCAGCACGTCGCGCAGCCCATCTCCCAGAAAATTGAAGCCGAGCACGAGCGTGGCGATTGCCGCGCCCGGGAAGATCGTCAGGTGAGGCGCGTCGAGTAGATGCAGACGCCCGCCATTCAACATCGTGCCCCAGCTCGGCGTCGGTGGCTGCACGCCCAAGCCAAGGAAACTGAGAGACGCTTCGGCGAGAATGGAGCCCGCCATTCCGAGAGTCGCCTGCACCATCACAGCAGGCAGCGTGGTCGGCACCACGTGCCTCACAAGGATCCGCGTCGTGCTGGCGCCCAGCGCGCGCGCCGCCTGGACAAACTCGAATTCACGAGCTCGTAGGACCTGACCGCGCACCAGTCGTGCGTAGCCAACCCAGCCGATCACCGAGAGCGCCATGACGACATTCCGGAGACTTGGTCCGAGCACAGCCACAAGCGCAATCGCCAGCAGGATGCCCGGGAACGCGAGGAGGATATCGATGCTCCGGCTGATGCCCTCGTCGAGCCAACCGCCGAAGTAGCCGGCGACGGCGCCGAGCGCAATACCCACGATCGACGAAATGCCGACGACCGTGAGGCCGACCAGCATCGAGATGCGAGCTCCGGCCAGGACGCGCGAAAAAATATCGCGCCCGAGCTCGTCGAGCCCGAAGAAATGGTCCATACTCGGCCGCTCGAGACGCTGAGAGAGTTGTTGGCTCGACGGATCGTATGGCGACAACCACGGACCGGCGGCCGCCGCGAAGACCGTCAGAAAAACGATGATTGCTCCGGCGCGAACCATCAGCGTCCCACTCGAATACGCGGATCGAGAAATCCGTATGTGAGATCGGTCAGCAAATTCACCCCGACGTAGGTGATCGCGATCAGCAGCACGCACCCTTGGACGGTCGGGTAATCGCGAAAGCTGATCGATTGAATCAGCAGACGGCCGATCCCCGGCCAGGCGAAGATCGTTTCCGTGATCACCGCTCCCGTCAGCACGACGCCGAACTGTAGACCGATGATCGTCACGACAGGTATCAAACTGTTCCGCAGCGCATGATGCAGCACGGCTCGTGTGCGCGACACGCCTTTCGCGCGCGCGGCCAGCACGTAGGGCTCACTGAGCTCCTCGAGCAGGCTCGCGCGCGTCATACGCGCAAGGATCGCCGCGAGTGAGGCACCGAGCGTGATCGCCGGCAATACCAGGTGCGCGGGCGTACCGCTGCCGCCGACGGGGAGCCACCCGAGCTTCACCGAGAAAACGATCGCCATCAGCGGGCCCAGCCAGAAATTCGGTACGGAAATCCCTGCCAGCGACAGGGTCATGGCTCCGTGATCGATCCACGTGCCGCGCCATACCGCTGCGACGATGCCTAGCGGCAACGCTATCAACAAAGCGACAGCCATTGCGGCGAAGGCCAGCGTGGCGGTTGCGGGCATCCGCTCGATGATCTGTCTTGCAACCGGCTGATCGTTCCTGAGCGACACACCAAGATCGCCGTGGACGACGCCGTTCAGGAAGGCCCCGTACTGCACGACGAGCGGCCGATCCAGCCCGAGTCGAGCGCGGAGCTGCGCGACATCCTCTGGCGTGGCGCCTTCGCCGAGCATCGCCTGCGCCGGATCGCCCGGAATGAAGTGGATGAGCGCGAAGACGAGCGTCGCCACGCCAATGAGTACGGGAATGGTGAGCAGAAGGCGGCGAATCAGATACCTAAGCATCGATGCCCAGTCGTTGCATCAGTTTTGCCAGTCCCTGGCGGCTGACTCCGAGCGCCGACGCCGTCTGTCCGCGGTGACCGGCGGTCCTCGCGAGCGCAGCACGCACAAATCGCTGCTCGAAATGAAGTCTGGCCATATCGAGGGTCTCCAGGGCGGCGGGCGCTGCCGCGCGCGCAATGGCCGCCGGCATGTGTGACGCGCTCACAATGCCTCGGGCCGGCACCGCGACGACCATGCTCGTCAGCACGTTCTGCAACTCTCGAACGTTGCCGGGCCAATCATATCGCGCCAGGGCCGCCAGTGCGCCTGGGCCGAGCACGGCTTTGCTTCCGATCCGCTCCGCTGCCCGCTGCCAGTGCCGAACAGCAAGCAGCGGAATGTCCTCGGCACGTTCGCGCAAGGGCGGCACGCCGATACGAATGACATCAAGCCGATACAGCAGATCCTGACGAAAGCGGCCAGACGCGACCTCGGCGTGGAGCGATCGATTTGTGGCAGCGATGAGGCGCGCGTCGATCGCTCGCGTAAACGTCTCGCCAATCCGGCGTATTTCGCCTTCCTGCAGCACGCGCAGCAGCTTCGCCTGTGCGCGCGGTGACAACTCGCCGACTTCGTCGAGAAAGACCGTGCCCTGATCGGCGCTCTCGAACAGACCCAGACGCTCCACCCCCGCGCCGGTGAATGCGCCTTTCGCGTGGCCGAAGAGCTCGGTATCGACCAGATCTTCCGGCATTGCGGCGCAATTCAGCGCGCAAAATCGCCGCTCCCGACGGCAGCCCATACGATGAATCGCACGGGCCACCAGCTCTTTCCCCGACCCGCTCTCCCCTTCGATCAATACCGCGAACGGCGCGTTTGCTGCCCTGGCGATCGCACGACGCACCTCTTCGATGGCCGCGCTCACACCGATCAGGTCGCAGCCTGCCTCGCTGCTGGCAGACGCAGGAGGGGCGCTGCGCTCACGTAGCGCATAGGTCAACGGGGCGCACGCGGCCGCCGCCGCCGAGCAGAATGCCATTGTCGCATCGGCGTTGGCTGGCCCTTCAGCGCTCCAGCGGCAAACGATCGCTCCAACGATGCGGGTTAGAAAGCGAATGGGTGTGGCGGCTTCGAATCCTCCGGCACACCGTTCGATGCCGATCGGCTGCCCAACCGCGATACATCGAAGCCCCACGGACGCATTGACCGAGCCAGCAGCGGCAAGCATAGCGCCCACACCGGGCGCTGAGACACAGACAATGCCTGCTCCGACTGCCCCGGTCTGTTTCCGAATCGTGACCGCTGCGCGTCGGAGCGCCTCGCGCTCGTCTTCGATGCCGTGGCAATGGGACAACAGTTCGGTGAGGCCGTCGACATCACCCTGATTTGAAGGGAGCCTCGGCGCCGACGCAAACACTGCCGCGGATTCGTGGACGGATGGCAGCGTCAGCCGTTCGAGCGCTCGTGCGAGGCGCTTGGCGAGGAGCGCGGGCAAGGCCACTCTGGACACGCTCCGCAGGCGGGAGGCGACGTGGCGAGCCCTGCCCGTCTCTCTGGTCCGAAACAGACCCTCCAGTAGCGTGAGCCGCAGTCGGATGGCCTGCAGCGGCAGGTGGGCATCTGCGGCCGCACGGAGCCCTTCGCGCACGTGAAATTCCAAGGCTTCCACGTCGCCAAGATGGGCCTGCACCATGGCTTCGGCCGTACGTACCAGACTTTCTGTTGGTCGACAGTCGACCTTGCCCATGGCCAAACGGGCGCGCGACACGGCGCCCCACGCTCCAGGCACATCGTCGGCGGTCAGGCGCAGTCGCGCGGCGAGACACCAATAGCGGGTTGTATCCTGAGCCCCCTCCCTCGGAGTGATGGCTTCCAGTAACTGGCTGGCATCGCCGTGGCGACGCTGCCATCGAAGGCACCGCGCGAGGGCCACTCCCGTGGTCAGCTGAAGGCTCGTGTCGGCGAGCGCACAGGTGGCGGAGTATGCCGCGCGAAGCGAGTCCTCTGCCTCATGGAGGAGGCCGCGATCGGTCTCTGCAAGCCCCCCGAATGTACACGCCAGAACGGCTTGTGTGGCGGCGCCCCGGCGTTCGTAGTGCGACCGCGCGCGGGCGAACAGTTCGCAGGCGTCTGCAGTGCGCCCCCGATTGTGCAGTAGCTGGCCAAGCCGCAGAGCTCCATCTCCCGCGTGAAGCGTGTCGTTCCTCCTCTCGCATGCAGCCAGCGCCGCACGAAGAGCTCGTTCGGCTGCCTCGTGTCGTCCCCGCAACACCAGGCGCTCCGCACCTTCGAGGACGAGATACGTGGGAGATTGCCCAAAAGACGGCCGTCTTTCCGCAGCGTGCGCGACGCCCGTTCGAGCAAGCCGTAAGGCACGCGCGCCAACAACGGCAAACGACACGCGCGGCCTGGCAGAGTGCAGTTTCAGAAACCCGAGTGCGAGATCGCCCAAAGACGGCTCAGGCTCGAGGAGCACCACCGATCGTCTCGACAGAGTGGGCAAGAGGGCTGCGGCCACGTCGCCCTCGCCCATTGAGGAGAGTCCGACTGGGATAAACCCGCGCAATCGCATCTCTCGAGCAAGCGCAAGGAATTGGGCACCCTGTTCGACACGGAGGATACGTGGCGACCATTGACTCGCATGCTCGAGCCACTCCATCGCATGCACGTAAGTTTCCGCATGCCGCAAAGGCGGCCGAGGGTTCGCCGACGCCGCCTCGAATCGTCGGTCGCGCCCGATGAACCCAAAGTCGATCAGTCGCGAGAGCGGATCCGTCAGGAGGTTCGCGCAGGCCTCGGACCACGCTTGTTGTGCTGTCCGCGATCCTGATGGCTCGATCGAGAGATGCACGGGTTCGCCAGTCGCACAGTCAACGATGGAGCCGGGCGAGAGCTGAAGAAAGCGATCGGCGATGAGCTGTGCCATGTCGTACAGGATGGGCACGATGCAAGCGGCCAGCCCTCGAAAACAGGCGCAAACTCGTGCGTCGGCGGGCCGATGGTGCAGAAACTTCGTATAGAATGGCGTGCAAATGCTGCGTTTTCTCACAGCCGGCGAGTCGCACGGCAAGGGCCTGGTCGCACTCCTCGAAGGCATGCCGGCTGGGCTCCACCTCGACTTCGACGCGATCACCGAACAGCTGAAGCGTCGTCAAGGAGGCTACGGTCGCGGGCGGCGCATGGCCATCGAGTCGGACAAAGCCGAGGTGTTGTCTGGCGTGCGCGCAGGCGAAACACTTGGCTCGCCGATTGCGCTCCTCATCCGGAACAAGGACTGGGACAACTGGCAGCAGACGATGCATGCAGAAGATCAGGCACCGCCAGACGCGACAGGCCCTTCGCGGCCCATCGTCACCCGTCCGCGGCCGGGGCACGCCGACCTTGCAGGCGTCATCAAGTACGACCGCGAAGACATTCGCGACGTTCTCGAGCGCGCGAGCGCCCGTGAAACGGCTGCCCGGGTTGCCGCCGGCGCCATCGCGCGGCAGCTCCTGAAGCGCTTCGATATCGATATCGTTTCCCACATCTACCAGGTAAACGGCATCGGGCTCGATAGCCCGCTGCGTGTCACGTTCGAGGCCGCGCGCGACATTGGGAGCGATTCCGCTCTCCGGTGCGCCGATCCCGAGGCCGAAGGGAAAATGATTGCGGAAATCGATCGTTGCCGTGAAGCCGGCGACACGGCCGGAGGCGCATTTGAAGTGATCGTCCGGGGCCTGCCAGTTGGCCTGGGCAGTTACGTTCAATGGGATCGCAAGCTCGATGGGCGCCTGGCGCAGGCGGTCATGTCGATTCCGGCGATAAAGGGCGTCGGTATTGGACTCGGCCCCAAGGTCGCCACCGTACCCGGATCGCAGGTCCACGACGAGATCGTGCCCGCGCCCAGCCGCACGAAGCCGCCGATCGGCGTCTCGCGCCCGACGAATAACGCCGGCGGCCTCGAAGGCGGCGTGACCAACGGAGAAGATCTGCGAATTTCCGGCTTCATGAAACCCATTGCGACGTTAATGGCGCCGCTGCGATCGGTCGACCTGGCCGGAATGACCGAAGCGCCGGCCGTCATCGAACGCAGCGACGTGTCCGCCATCTCCGCGGCCGGTGTCGTCGGTGAAGCCGTCGTCAGCCTCGTGCTCGCCGACGCGTTTCTGGAAAAGTTCAGCGGCGACTCCATCGCCGAGATCGCGCGGAACTACCAAAGTTCGACGGAGCGCCTTCAGGCGCGCTTCTCCACCCGACGGTCGTGATTCGTCCAATTCTCAAATTCGGCGACACGCCGCTGCACGAACCGGCCGCCGAAGTCGGCGTCTTGTCGGACGAGATTCAGAAGCTGATCGACGACATGATTGAAACGATGTATGCCGCACCCGGCATCGGGCTGGCTGCACCGCAAGTCGGTGTGCCGCTGCGGATTTTCGTCGTTGACCTCTCGTTTGGACGCGACGCCGGCGGCCTCAAGGTGTTCGTCAATCCGGTGTTCCTCGAACGCGACGGAGTGCAGCTCGAAGAAGAAGGCTGCCTCAGCGTGCCGGGATTCAACGCCACCGTCGCCCGCCCGCAACGAGCCGTCGTCAAAGGACGCGATCGGCATGGCGACGAGTGCACGGTGGAAGGCACCGATCTCCTGGCTCGCGCGTTTCAGCACGAGATGGATCACCTCGACGGCAAGTTGTTTCTCGACCGAGTCAGAGGCATCAAGCGCGATCTGATCGTGAAAAAGATACGGAAGCTTTCACGCGCCGGAAAATGGTGACCGCCGCCTCTGCCCTCAGAATCGTCTTCTTCGGTACACCTGATTTCGCGGTTCCCACTCTTCAGGCGCTGCTCGCTTCGCAGCATCCGGTAGTTGGCGTCGTCACGCAGCCCGATCGCCCGCGCGGGCGAGGACAGAAGTTGCGGGCTTCACCTGTAAAAGCGCTTGCGCACCAGCATGGGTTACCGGTGCTTCAACCCGAACGCCTTCGCCATGACGAGTTCCTTGCGAGTCTGCGCGCCCTTCGAGCCGATCTGGGCGTCGTTGCGGCTTACGGCAAGATTCTGACCGAAGTGGTTCTGGCCATCCCACCGAAGGGACTCATTAATGTCCACGCGTCGCTGCTCCCGAAGTATCGTGGGGCCGCGCCAATCCATCGCGCGGTCATGGCCGGAGAAGCGAGCACCGGCGTCACGATCATGCGCGTGGTCCAGGCGCTCGACGCCGGTCCCATGTTGAGTACGGTGTCCCGTTCAGTTGGTCCAGAGGAGACCAGTCGCGACGTCGAACGTGCGCTTGCCTTCCTCGGCGCCGAGGCTCTCGTGAAGACAACGGACGCTCTTGCGGCCGGGGCCGTTCTCGAGACGCCGCAGAGGGACGCCGACGCAAGCTACGCACATCGCCTCACCAAGGCGGACGGCATCGTGGACTGGTCGCAGCCGGCCAGGACGATTCACAACCAGATCCGGGGGCTGCATCCGTGGCCGCACGCCTATTCCGATCTCGAAGGTGAGCGGGTCATTCTTCTCCGATCACAGGTCGAAACCGAACAGAACCTTGGCCGGAACATCGAAGCCGGGGAGATCGTGGAAGCCAGCGGCGACGCGCTGAGCGTGCAGACCGGCAAGGGTGTGCTGCGGATTCTCGAGCTGCAGCGGCGCGGAGGACGTCCGATGTCGAGCCGCGATTTTCTCGCCGGCTGGCGCCTCCCGGAAAGCGCGCGATTCGTCAAGTCCCAGCAATCCGCATGATCGCTCCGGCGCGCGCGGCGGCCTTTACGGCGCTCGGCGATGTGAACGCGCGCCGCCACGACCTTCCCGCAGCCATCGCCGCGGTGCGGCCGACGCTGAACGATGAGCGCGACCGGGCTCTTGCTGCCGAGCTCGTCACCGGAACCCTGCGGTGGCAACGGCAGTTAGACGCCCTCATTGAGTATTTCTCGAAGCGTCCCACCGCGAGACTCGACTTTGCGGTTCTGCAGATCCTGCGTCTCGGCGCCTATCAGCTCATTCATCTCGATCGTGTGCCTGCGTCGGCCGCTGTGAACGACGCGGTGGCCCTGACGAAACGCGCGAAGAAGACCAGCGCCGCCGGGCTCGTGAACGCTGTCCTGCGCGCGATTGCCGCGAATCGAACCGCCCTTCCGCTTCCGAACGAGACCGATCCGCTCTCGTATCTTGAGATCTCGCTGTCGCACCCGCGATGGCTTGCCGCCAGATGGTTGCGCCGGCTCGGGCTAAGCGCGGCGACCGAGCGCGAGACGTTCAATAACTCTGCGGCTCCGCTCACCATTCGCGTCAACCGGCTCAAGGCGAGTCCGTTGCAGGTGATGGAAGGGCTCGGTCAGCACGGCGTCGAGGTCGTAAAGGCCCGATTCGCGCCAGACGGTTTCGTGGTGAAGAGCGGAAACCCACTGCGGACGCCGCTTGCCGGCACTGGAATGTTCTTCCTGCAGGATGAAGCGTCGCAGCTCGTGCCGCTGCTGGCCGCCGTGCGGCCGGGCATGCGCGTCCTCGACGCGTGCGCATCGCCTGGAGGCAAGACAACCGCGATGGCGGCGGCAGCCGAAGATCGCGCGCGCATTGTCGCCGCCGACCTCAGAAGCGCGCGTATGCGGCTGCTGAGGGAAACAGTGCAATCGAGCGGCGCGGCGAGCGTCAGCCTTCTGCAGACTGATCTCGAATTCGGACTGCCTTTCCCCCAAATCTTCGACGTGGTCTTCGTCGATGCGCCGTGCTCCGGTCTCGGCACGATTCGACGCGATCCGGACATTCGCTGGCGGCGCCAGGAAAGCGACTTCGCAGGTCTTGCCGACGCACAGGGCCGCATGATCCGCAACGCAGCTCAGACCGTGCGTCCCGGTGGCACGCTCGTTTATTCGACGTGCTCGAGCGAGCCCGAGGAGAACGACGAGGTGCTCGCGCGTTTTCTCGACGATACGCCGTCGTTCGAGGCCATCGACATTCGCCGTCAGGCAGGGCCGCATCTCGCGGCGCTCGAACCGGTCCTCGACGACCGCGGTTTTCTGCGCACGCTACCCGAACGGCACGGCCTCGAGGCATTCTTCGGAGCCGCCCTGCGTCGTGTAAAATAACAGGGCTGCATGCAGTTCAAGACCCGCGTCTGGGGCGCCGGCCGGCTCCTCGCCATCACGGCCTGTCTCGTGGCCACGTATCTCCTCTTTGCAGTCACCGCCATGCGGGTTGCGCTCAAGGTTAGCGAGGTGCCGGTACCCGATTTGCGGAACCACACGGTCGCCGACGCGACCGCGACCCTTGCCGCGGAGGGGCTCGTGCTGAAGGTCGACGCTGCCCCGCGACTGGATCCGAAGGTGCCCGCCGGCCGTATCGCCCTTCAGGAACCGGCGCCCGCCACAATCTCGAGGCGGCAACGAAGTATCAAGGTGTGGCTGAGCAGGGGGCCGCGCGTCACGGTCATTCCATCGCTGACCGGCGAGAGCGAACGAAGCGCGACCTTGCGATTACAGGAAGACGGGCTTGCCGTGACGTCGATCGCGGAGGTTCGATCGGCCGACTATCCCAGTGGATCCATCATCGCCCAGGAACCTCCGGGCGCCGCGCGGGGAACAGAGGTCGCGCTGTTGGTCAATCGCGGCGAGCAGGGTCACCGCTACGTGATGCCGGATCTCATCGGCGTCTCCGGGTCGCGTGCCGTCGACGTCATGCGCGCCAGGGGATTTCGCGTGACGATTGTGCGGGAACTGCCCTATCCCGGCATCCCAGCCGGCATTGTCCTCCGCCAATACCCGTCCGCTGGATTTCAGATTGCGGCTGGAGAACCCGTCTCGCTCGAGGTCAGCCATTGACAGCGCGCATCGCCCCATCCATTCTGTCGGCCGATTTTGCGTCTCTGGGTGCGGCCATCGCGACCGCCGAGAGGGGTGGAGCCGACCTGATTCACATCGACGTGATGGACGGCCACTTCGTGCCGAACATCACGATCGGCCCGCTCGTCGTGAAATCGATCAAGCGCGTTGCGAAGGTGCCGCTCGACGTCCACTTGATGATTACCGATCCCGATAAGTACGCCGGTGCATTTGCCGATGCAGGCGCCGACATGATTTCCGTGCATGTCGAAGTGCTCCCTCACTTGCATCGATCGATCGCGTACCTGAAGAGCCTCGGCGTCCAGGCCGGAGTCGTGTTGAATCCATCGACGCCGGTCGTCGCCATTGAAGAGGTCGTAGCCGATGTCGACTTCGTCCTGGTGATGTCGGTGAACCCCGGATTCGGGGGACAGAAATTCATTCCCCGCAGCGAGCAGAAAGTCCGCGCCGTCCGGGCCCTGCTCGATCGAGCCGGCAACAAGGCGCCCGTCGAAATCGATGGCGGCATCGATCTCTCGAATATCGCCCTCGTTGTGGAAGCTGGCGTCGAGATCGTCGTGGCTGGATCCGCGATCTTTCATGCTCCCGATCCGGCCGCGGCCACCAAGGCGCTGAAGGATGCTGCCCGGTCGGCTGCCCTCCGATGACCGATACGCCGTCCTCGCCTCCGTGCGCCATCAATGTTCGAGTGCGCTACGCCGAAACCGACAAGATGGGCGTCGTCTACCATGCGAACTACTTTGTGTGGTTTGAAGTGGGACGCTGTGAACTCATCCGCGCGATCGGCAAGAGCTATCGCGACCTCGAGAACGAGGGAATCGGTCTGCCCGTCATCGAGGCTCACTGCGAATACAAATCGCCAGCGAGGTATGACGATGAACTGCAGGTGAAGACGTGGGGAAAACTGTTGTCCCCCGTACGGGTCGAGTTCCGCTACGAGGTCACGCGACTGTCTGATGGCGCCGTGAACGCCATCGGCCGCACGGAGCACGCGGCGATCGACGAGCGAGGACGCCCGTGCCGCCTTCCCGACTACATAGGCGGTCTCCTCAAGTGAACGCACTCGTAACCGGCGCGGCCGGCTTTATCGGCTCAAACTTGTGTGCGGCGCTGCTCGATTCCGGCTCGGCCGTGACGGCCATCGATTCCTTTACCGACTACTATCCCCGCCCTTTGAAGGAGGCCAATCTCTCCACGTTGGAGGGCCGTTCGGGCTTCACGTTTGTCGAAGGCGCCGTCCAGGAGATTGATCTGAAGCCGCTTCTGGCCGGAATCACCCACATTTTCCACCTGGCTGCCCAGGCCGGCGTCCGGAAAAGCTGGGGGCGCGCCTTCGACGTCTATACAAGGAACAACGTCGAGGCGAGTCAGCGCCTTCTGGAGGCCATCGTGGGTCTGCCGGTCGAACGCTTCGTGTATGCCTCGAGCTCATCGGTGTATGGAGACCACGTCGCGCTGCCTATGAAGGAAGATGCGTACTTGCAACCGCTGTCGCCGTACGGCGTGTCGAAGCTCGCGGGCGAGCACCTCGCGCACTTGTACTGGGCGAACTACGGAGTCCCAGCCGTCTCCCTGCGATATTTCACGGTCTATGGTCCGCGGCAACGGCCGGACATGGGGTTCCATCGTTTCTTTACGGCTGTGAAGCAGAACCAGGCGATTAGCGTCTACGGCGACGGAGAGCAGACCCGCGACTTCACCTTCGTCGGCGACACGGTAGTGGCGACGATGGCGGCTGCAAGTCGCGGAATTCCGGGGCGCGTGTACAATGTTGGCGGTGGTTCACGCGTGTCGCTGAACCATGTTCTCGACTTGATATCGAAGGTGACCGGACGCCCGGTTGCCATTCACCGCGAGCCCGATCAGAAGGGCGACATGCGCCACACTTACGCCGACACGTCGGCCGCGCGGCGCGATCTTGGCTTTGTCCCGCGCGTCAGCCTCGAAGAAGGCCTCACGCAGCAGTATCGCTGGATGTCGAATGTATAGAGTTCCTCTTCGCGCGCTCAGATCTCTGGCGCTGGCTACGGCTGTGGCGCTTGGGGTCGCGGCGTGCGCTTCGAGCAGCGCAGTCCCTTCTGGACCTGCCGAAGCGGACAAGGTGCTCCTCGACCGTGGGAATGAAGCCCTGGCGGCAAAGAAGTGGAGTTCGGCGAGGCAGTACTTCTCGAAGCTGCTCGAGGGCTACCCCCAGAGCCAATACCGGGCAGATGCCAAGCTCGGCGTTGGCGATACCTATCTCGGCGAGAACAACAGCGCGTCGTACGTCTACGCCATTAACGAATATCGAGAGTTTCTTTCCTTCTACCCGACGAACCCCAGGGCCGACTACGCGCAATACCAACTTGGCATCGTCCACCTGAAGCAGATGCTCTCACCGCAACGTGATCAGACAGAAACCAAAGAGGCCGTTCACGAGTTTCAAGTCTTTCTCGAGCGCTACCCCGACAGTGCCCTCTTGCCCCAGGCCAAAGAGCGCCTGCGGGAGGCCCGGGATCGCCTGTCCGATGGAGAGCTCCAGGTGGGCACCTTCTACCTCCGGATAGGCCTCTACTCGTCGGCCGTTCCACGCTTCCGTGCACTGCTCGAAGCGGACCCGGAATACACGCGACGAGACGCACTCTACTTCCACCTGGCAGACACGCTCGAAAAGGGCTCCAAGCCGATTGAAGCCCTGCCGTACTATGAGCGCCTCGTAAGGGAGTTCGAGCGCAGCGAGTTCCTTGACGAAGCCAGACGCCGGATCGACCTCCTGAAGCCAAAAACCCCCGCAGAGCCGTAAACGGCCCTGGCTGGCACTCCGCCTAGCGGAAACGCCCGAAAAGTCCGAAAAGATAACTGAAGGAAGGATCTCGATGCGTCATTCCCGAGCTGTTATCTTCGGTTGCCTCGTAATGCTCACGGTTGCACCAGCGGCCGTCGCCCAGACTCCGGCCCCTGTGCCCGCTGATGCACAGGCTCTCGTTCCGCCGCCTAAATGGGCATTCATCGACGTGGCGTGCGCCCCTTCTGAATCGAAGACGGCTCCAACGGGAGATCTGCGGGTTCTCGGAGTGCAGGACACCGGGATCAAGGACCAGATGTCCCCGGGAGACACGATCGTCGTCAGTGGCGGTTCGAATGCCGGGCTTCAGCCAGGCGATCGCTTTTACGTGCGCCGATTCATCCGCACGTTCGGCAACATGAGAGGACCGGACGAGCAGCATCCTCTTTCGGTACACACCGCGGGCTGGATACAGATTCTCGGCGTCGACACGACGCTCGCGACCGCCACGATCGTTCAGGCGTGCGACGGCATCCTGCTGGACGACTTTCTGGAACCCTACGTTCCTCCAACCGTTGCGGCGCGTCCCATTCCCGGCAACATGCCGGTGTACGACAACATGGGGCATATCAGGATCGGCGTCGACGGCAGTCAAGCGATCGCCATCGGACAGATGGTGACCATCGATCGCGGTACGAACCACGGCGTCGTTCCGGGACAGCGATTTCTCGTCTTCCGCGACAAGCGCAATATGCCCGTGCAGACCGTCGGCAAATCGGCGACGTTCGTGCAGGCCAGCAGTCAGATTCCGCTGGTTGAAATTGGCGAGGTGATGGTGGTTTCGGTGCGCGCTGATGACGCGACCGTGCAGGTGCTGGCGCAGAAAGACGCTATCTTCACTGGCGACCTGATCGCGATGATTCGCTAGGCAGGCACCTGGCTGAATCGGCGGTAGTAGTCACCCGCCGAGATCAGCGCCGTCGCCACAACGACCCACAGGGCCGCATTGCCGATCATGGCGAGCGGTCTCATCCTCTCCTCTTCTCCGAGAATCAGCGCAAGAATCGCGACCACCTGGGCGACCATCTTGATCTTGCCCAGCGGCGACGCTGGAATGACCGTGCCGCGCGCGTAGGCGATGCTGCGCAGCGTCGTGACAGCGAATTCCCGCCCGATAATCACCGCGACCATCCATGCCGGTGCGAGCCCCATTTGGATCAGCGAGATGAACGCCGCAGACGTCAGCAGCTTATCGGCGACCGGATCCATCATCTGGCCGAGCGCGGTGACTTGTTTGCGCCGGCGCGCAAGGTAGCCGTCGAGCCAATCGGTGAGCGAGGCCAGCCCGAAAATCGCCGCGGCCACCAGCTCCTTCCGCACACCGAAAATGAGACGTCCTTCGAACTTTGTGAGGAGAACGACGACAAGCAGCGGCACGAGAAAAATTCTCGTGACCGTAAGGGCGTTCGGCAGGTTCAAGCGTCCTTGCAAGGCAGGGCTGATTTTAGCGCAGTTGGATGCAGTATGATTTTGCTCGCGATATGAAGGCGCTTTTGCTCGTCGGCGGCCAGGGCACACGTCTTCGGCCACTGACTATCAACCAGCCAAAATCGATCGTTCCCATCTTCAACCGCCCGTTTCTCCATTACCAACTGGATCTGATCAAGCAGGTACCGGAGATCGACGAGGTGATTCTGAGTCTGAACTACCAGCCGAGCCGCATTCAGGACGTCTTCGGCGACGGTCGCGATGCCGGCATCAAGCTCCGCTATGTGGTGGAGCCGACGCCGCTCGGGACAGCCGGCGGTGTGAAGTACGCCGCCAGAGGCGTAGAAGAGACTCTCGTCGTGTTCAACGGCGATGTGTTGACGCAGGTAGATCTCGCCAGCCTCATCGCGTTTCACCGCGAGCGGCGCGCCCGCGCGACCATCGTGCTGACGCCGGTCGACAATCCGACGGCCTATGGACTGGTAGAAACCGACCCGGCGGGTAATATCCTGCGTTTCCTGGAGAAGCCGAAGGCCGACGAAATCACGTGCAATACCATCAACGCCGGAATTTACGTGCTCGAGCCTTCGACGTTCGACCGTAGTCCCGACGCGGTCGCCTGGTCAATCGAGCGCAGTTTCTTCCCGTCGTTCATCGAACGCCACGAAACGTTCCTCGCGTCGATCTATCGCGACTACTGGATCGATATCGGCACACCGGAGAAGTACATGCAAGTGCACCGCGACATCATGGACGGCCGGTACGCGATGCCGCCTTTCAATGGGAAGCCCGGCCTGTCGTGGGTGTCGCCCGGGGCACGGGTCGACGCTGGCGCGAAAGTTGACGCGCCGGCATTCATCGATGAGGGATGTATCGTGCGAGCGGGCGCGCACGTTGGCGCCCATACGGTGCTGGGGCGAGGTTGCCGCGTGGATGAGGGCGCTGGTGTCGCTGGTTCCATCGTCTGGCCCGAGACGCACATAGAGCGCGAGGCCCAAGTGCGAGACGTCATCATCGGGCGTGAGAGCCATATCGGCCGCAATGCGACGATCGATGGCGGCGTGCTGGGAGACAAGAGCGATGTCGCGGGATACTCTCGAATATAGGTCCTTCGGCCTTGGTCCTTGGTTCTTGGTCCCAGCCGACCAACGACGAACGACTGAGACTAACGACCAACGACTGGGACCAACGACGAACGACCAACGACCAACGACTGATTTATGAACCAGAGTATTTTCAAAGCCTACGACGTCCGCGGTCTTTATCCCTCAGAGCTGGACGAAGCCGCCTACTACGACATCGGCCGGGCGTTCGTCACGTTTCTGAACGCCAGGACCATTGGCGTTGGGCGGGACATGCGCGTGTCTTCGCCGTCTCTCGCGGCGGCGTTCATCGACGGTGCAACCAGGCAGGGGTGCAACGTCGTCGATTACGGGATGATCGCCACCGACATGATCTACTACGGTGTCGCCAGCGACGATCTCGATGGCGGAGCGCAAATCACGGCCTCTCACAACCCCAAGCAGTACAACGGCTGCAAGATGGTGGGCCGCGGGAATGTGCCGCTCAGCGGCGACAGCGGCATCTCGGATATCCGCGACATGATCGCCGGCAACAAGATTCCGCCGGCGGCCGCCAGGCCCGGATCCACGAGCTCTCGATCAATCCTCACTGGCTACGCGAAGCACGTGATGAGCTTCATCGACCCGTCGATCATCAAGCCCTTCAGAACCGTGCTCGATGCGGGCTGCGGCATGGCCGGTCTCGTCGCGCCGGAGCTGTTCAAGGCGTTGCCGGTGCAGGCTGACAAGCTCTGTTTCACGATCGACGGCACCTTCCCCACTCACGAAGCCAACCCCCTGATCGAGGAGAACCGCCGCGACATCGTCGCCAGGGTAGTCGCCGACAAGGCCGACATCGGCATTGCCTGGGACGGCGACGCGGACCGTTGCTTCTTTATCGACGAGGACGGCGAATTCATTTCTGGCGACTTTGTGACCGCCCTTTTGTCTGAGGCATTCCTGCTGAAGGAGCAGGGTGCGACAGTCGTGTACGACCTTCGCGCCAGCCACGCCATCAAGGACGTGACTGCGAAGTACGGCGGCAAGGCCTACATGAACCGTGTCGGCCACGCGTTTTTCAAAGGCCGGATGCGCGAGCTGAATGCCGTCTTCGGCGGCGAAGTCACGGGACACTACTACTTCCGCGACAACTTCTACTGCGACAACGGCTTCATTCCCGCGCTCCTGATGCTCGAGTTGATGTCGAAGAAGAACCAGTCGCTGAAGCAGATGCTCGAGCCGCTCAGAAAGAAATACTTCATCTCGGGTGAGATCAACACGAAGATGGCCAGCATGTCCGAGGTGGCCGGGCGACTCGAGACGATCGCGCAGCGATATCAGGACGCCAACCGCTACACGATGGATGGGATCTCCATCGAGTATCCCGACTGGCACTTCAATGTCAGGGCCTCGAACACGGAGCCGCTACTCCGTCTAAACCTCGAAGCGCAGAACCAGAAGATGATGGAAACGAAACGGGACGAAGTGCTGAAACTGATCCGGGGGTAGACGGCGAACGGTGAACCGTAGACGGTAAACGGGTATAATTCCTTCCCAATCCGCGGGGTTAGCATAGTGGTAATGTTCTGGCTTCCCAAGCCAGCTAGGCGGGTTCGATTCCCGTACCCCGCTCCACGACGCCCAGAGGCAACGTCACGCGAACCCTCGCACCGCGCTGCTGGTATACACTCGGTAATCATCAGACTTCGGGTCCTCACCGCGTTTGCCTTGTGTTGCGGCGTCCTGATGGGTTCTCTGGCCCTCGACGGCGCGCTTCCGCCAATTCTCGCCACGCAGTTCATTTTTGAAAAAGCTCCCTTTGCAAGTTCGCACGCGTCGACGATCGTCGAGACGCGCGACGGCCTGGTGGCCGCGTGGTTCGGCGGAAGCCGGGAAGGGGCAAGCGATGTCGGGATCTGGCTCGCGCGTCAGCAAGGTGATGGCAGGTGGACCGAGCCGCAAGAGGTTGCCAACGGCGTTCAGTCAGACGGCACTCGATATCCTTCATGGAACCCCGTGCTGTTCGAAGTCGGACAGAGTACCCTCACGTTGTTCTACAAGGTCGGACCAACGCCGCGAACATGGTGGGGAATGCTGCGCACGTCGTCAGACGGCGGGCGGACGTGGGGCGATGCGCGGCGATTGCCAGATGGCGTGCTGGGCCCGATCAAAAACAAGCCGGTTCGGCTCAAGGACGGAAGCGTCATCGCAGGCAGCAGTACGGAATCCGACGAAACGCCGAGCGCCTGGCGCGTACACTTCGAGATCACACGCGATCAGGGCGCCACGTGGTCGATCGTGCATCCTCCCCTTCCGCAATCCGGGCCGGCGATCGACGCCATCCAGCCGAGCATTCTCGTTCATTCCGACGGAACGTTACAGGCTGTCGGGCGGACTCGATCCGGCCGTCTGTTCGAGACGCGATCGGGCGATCAAGGGCAGTCGTGGACGCCGATTTCGTTGTTGGAGCTCCCGAACCCAAATGCCGGCATCGACGCCCTGACCATGCGAGACCATCGTCACGTGATGGTCTACAACCACGCGACTGAGGGGCGCTCTCCATTGAACGTCGCGATATCGAAGGACGGCTCAACCTGGAAGAACGTACTCACGCTGGAAAGCGAGCCCGGCGAGTATTCCTATCCGGCCGTCATTCAGACCAGCGACAGTCGCCTGCATGTTACCTACACGTGGAAGCGGCTTCGCATCAAGCACGTCGTGATCGATCCGAAGCGATTGCCTTTCTAGGGCAGCCCCGTTCGAACCATTTTGCTCCGCTACGCCTCTTACTAGCAGCCAGCAAGTGGTCACCTCCATTCAGGAAATGCAGTGGGTGCTACGGGCGCAATGCAACGATCGCGAAGCGCTCGAAGCACTGCTCCGGAGCGTCCAGCCGTCGCTGCGACGCTACCTGTCCAGTCTGGCTGGAGCGACCGACGCCGACGATCTCCTGCAGGACGTATTGGTGATCATCATCCGCAGGATCGGCACGCTGGACGATCCCAAGCTGTTTCGCCCCTGGTCGTTTCGAATTGCCAGTCGCGAGGCGTTCCGGCACCTCAGGAAGCGCCGTCTCTGGCAAGGGCGCCACGAGGACGATACGGAGCTTGGCGAGCTGCCGATGCCCGAAACAGCGCCGACGGGTGAGCGGCTTCGAGAACTCCTGGCAACCGACACGATCTCGCCCGCGAGCCGTGCGGTGTTGATTCTGCACTTCGAGGAGGAGCTGACACTTCTCGAGGTCTCGGCCATTCTCGACATTCCGTTGGGTACAGCCAAATCACGGCTATGGTACGGGCTCCGGTCGATTCGCAAACACTTGAACACCCCTGGAGGGTTACATGACAAATGACAACGAGGAAGTCCTTCGACGATCTCTCGACGCGGTAGACCGCCACAGAACTCGGCTGCTGATCGGCGTCGTGGTGACTGCGGTTCTGCTCCTGTTCGCGCTCATGCACGGGGCCGACGCTGTACACAGTCACAACACCAACCTGTTTATTCATGCGGCCTTCCTGATTCTCTGCGTCTGGACGACGATGCTTGCCCTGGTCGTGGTCATTCAGATGACGGTCATGACCAAACGCATTCTTCGCGCCATCGAGCTGGCGTCGAAGAAGTGAGATCTCTGCCGTCTGTATTAGTAGCTCGATTTCCCGGGTGGCGAAGGCGCCGCTGGCGTTGGCGGGCCGCCTTTTGATTCCTGGATGATCTTGACGCCGGCGCTCGCGCCCACGCGGCTCGCGCCAGCAGACACGAGATTCTTCAGCGCCTCGTAATCGCGGACGCCGCCCGCCGCCTTGACGCCAATGTCTGGCCCGACGACACGACGCATCAGTTCCACGTCGGCGACCGTCGCGCCTCCTGGCCCAAATCCCGTCGAAGTCTTCACGTAGTCGGCTCCCGCCGCTTTCGAGAGGGTGCATGCCGTCACCTTCTCTTCGTCGGTCAACAGCGCCGCTTCAATGATCACCTTGCTGAGAACGCCGCAGTCCCTGCAGGGACCGACGACGGCGGCAATATCTCTCTCGACCATCCCGAGCTCGCCCGACTTCAGGGCACCGACGTTAATCACCATGTCGACTTCGGTTGCACCGTCGAAGATCGCGCGTCGCGTTTCGAAGTGCTTCACGTCGGTTGCGGTTGCACCCAACGGAAAGCCGACAACCGTGCAGACGCCGACCTGGCTTCCCTTGAGAAGTCTGGCAGCCGTCGCCACCCAGAAAGGATTAATGCACACCGTCGCAAAACCGAACTCTCGGGCTTCCTTGCAGAGCTTCTCGATCTCCTGCCTGGACGCATCGGCCTTCAACAGCGTGTGATCGATGAGCGACGCCACACCCGCCGGGACCTTCTCCCCCGCATAGAGACCGAGGCGCGAGGCGCCGGCATCGATGACGCCACGGACGCGATCGGGACAACAGTCGTAGAGCACGGCATGACAGTCGCAGGTTCGCGTCCGCTGCCGCGACAGCGCAGCCGCCACTTCTTCAGCGATGATCTTTTGTAGCTCGTTCCACTGCATTGAATCGTTTACCGTCTACCGTTTACCGTTCACCGTCCGTCTTCAAGAGCACGAATCTTGGCCAAGCGCCGGATGTATCTTGGCTCGCTCATCGCCGTGTGCAGCCAGACATCCACCACCTCGAGCGCGTCTTTCGTCGAGATGAGCGTCGATCCGAGGCTCAACACGTTCGCCCCGTTGTGCTGTCTCGCGTAGCGCGCCATCGTGACATCGTGACACACCGCCGCGCGCACGCCCTTCACCTTGTTTGCGGCGATCGACGACCCGATGCCGGCGCCGTCGATCACAATGCCCGCGTCGGCTTCGCCACGGGCCACCGACGTCGCCACTCGAGCGGCCGTGTCGGGGTAGTCAACCGGATCGGCCGTCAGCGTGCCGAGGTCGTGAACCGCAACGCCCTTGCCCCGCAGCGCCTGAATGATCGCCGCCTTCAACGCAAGACTGGAGTGGTCTCCGCCAATCGCAACGCGCTTGATGTCACTGACGGGTGCAAGGCCGTCAGCCGACGACTCCAAGCGATCGTCCGACAGTACCGTCACGCGACGAGCCTTCAGGGTATCAGCAGCCAGCGGAGTGACGTGGCCGCCCCTCTGCAACACAACCGTCTCGCCGACGTCGAGGATACGCGCATCGGCCTCGGTAATGATCTCGAACCGTTTCATGTTATCGTTCGAATCCCTGTGACGACATTATTTACCGCCGAACAGATCAACGCGCGCATCCACCAGCTCGCATCCGAAATCGACGCGTCGTATCCGTCCGGTGCGCCTCTGCACCTGGTGGCGGTCCTGAAAGGTGCTTTCGTGTTCCTCTCTGACCTCGCGCGCGCTCTGGCACCGCGTCCGGTTACGCTCGACTTCATCGCCGTCTCCAGCTACGGAGCCGCCACGAAAAGCTCCGGCGAGGTTCGGCTGCTCAAAGATCTTGACGCCCCGCTTCAGGGACGCGATGTCATTATCGTCGAGGACATCGTCGATACGGGTCTCACGTTGTCCTACCTTCAAGACGTGATGAGGGCTCGCGACCCGAAGAGCCTCAGAACGGCCTGTTTGCTGAGCAAACCCAGCCGGCGCAAAGTCGACGTTCAGGTGGAATATATCGGATTCGAGATCGAAGACAAGTTCGTCGTCGGCTACGGTCTCGATCACGCCGGACAGTTCCGCCATCTTCCGTTCATCGGCATCCAGGACGACCTCACTTAGGGGACGGCGCCACGGCCGCCCGAACCGAGTCCGCAAACGTCCTTGCCTCCTGCAGGACAGAGCCCTCGTTGAGCGTCAGGACCTTGCGGTCGCGCATCAGCACGCGGCCGTTCACAACGGTTGTCTGCACGTCGCCGCCGCGGCTCACGTAGACCAGGTGTGAGATCGCATTGTAGAGCGGCGTCTGTCGGGCGCCCGCCATCGAGACCGAAATGAGATCGGCTCGCTTTCCTGCTTCGAGCGATCCAATTTGCTTCTCGAGCCCCAGGGCTCTCGCGCCATTGATAGTCGCCATCTCCAAAGCGGTGGCGGCGGGAATGGCGCGCGGGTCGCCGGAGTTCAGCTTATGCAGGAACGCGGCAAGCCGCATCGCTTCGAACATGTCGAGGTCGTTGTTGCTGGCCGCCCCATCGGTTCCAAGTCCCACAGCAATTCCCGCCGAAAGCATAGCTGGCACGGGCGCAATGCCGCTCGCCAGCTTCATGTTGCTTTCGGGATTGTGAGACACACCCACCTGACGGGCCCGGAGAATCGCGATGTCTGCGGGCGACGCCCACACTACGTGGTTCGCCAGGGTGCGTGGCCCGAAGAATCCAATTGAATCGAGATATGCGACCGGGGTCATCCCCCGGTTCGCCGCCTGCGAGTTCTTCACCTCCGGGCTCGTCTCAGCCACATGCGTGATCAACGGGACGCCATACTTCGTGGCCAGGGCACGAGCCGCCTGCAGCGTCTTCGTGTCGTTCGTGTACGGCGCGTGCGGCGCAACTGCCGGAACGATCAGGTCGTCGTGCTGGAACTCCTTGATGAACGCTTCGGCCCTCACCAGCGCCTCGGCCGGCGTCTTGGCATCGGCAACAGGAAACTGGATGATGGTCTGGCCGAGAATACCTCGAAGGCCCGCGGCTTTTGTCACGCGGCCGATCTCTTCCTCGAAGTAGTACATGTCGGCGTACGCGGTCGTACCTGACTGAATCATCTCGAGCGCCGCGAGCCGCGTGCCGATGCGCACCATCTCGCGCGATACCGTCTTCGCCTCAGCCGGAAAGATGTAATTCTCGAGCCATTCCTGCAACGCAAGATCGTCAGCCAGCCCGCGATAGAGGACCATGGGCGCATGCGTATGGGCGTTGATGAGGCCGGGGATGACCACTTGTCCCGTCGTGTTGATCTGCTCGACGCCGCGGAAACGAGTTGCGATATCAGCAGCGGGCCCGACCGCGACGATGACGTTGCCGTCGATCGCAACGGCGCCTGGGTCATAGATGTTTCGAGCGGGATCGACCGTGACGACCGTGCCCCCAGAGACGACGAGCGATACCTGACGTGGCGGAACTTGGGCACGGACCGCGACGACGGCGCCTGCTGCAAGCGCGACGACGACCGTCAGAGACCACGTGATTCGCATGTGTCGCATTCTATGCTGTCGAACCACGACGTGTGTTGCAGAATCTGCCACACGAATATCACACGCCTCCACTCAACGCCATTCTCGACACGTTCGTCTGGCGCTCTACTTGCGAGGGCACTCGACGATGTTACGATTAGGGCGCGGACAGCACAGTCGTCGGACCTTGCGAATCTTGAGGCTGCTGCCCTGGTTTTCAGCCAGTTTATTGGTGACAGACAATTGTCCTGGCGCACGTTGGCCGTTGGAGCGATTGGACTGACCGTGTGGTTCTTGCTCACAGGAGCGGCTTTGATCGCAGCTCGAAAAGAGACAAGAAGAGAGACAACATGACTGCCTTTCTTGTAATCGGCCTCGGAGCAGCGTTGTTCGGATTCGCACTCATAGCCATGGATTCATATTCCCGCCGCCAGGAGCGCCGCCACAAGCGCGACTGAATTCTTCCCTCACCCCTCTCCCCTCACCCCTTTCCCCTTTGCGTTATAGTCTCCCCCCATGCCCGTTCATGTTGTTCAGCATCCTCTCATTCACGACGCGCTCAGCCAGCTGCGAGACGTTAGTACGCAGACCGAGCAGTTCAGGTCGATCGCCAATCGCATCAGCGTTCTGCTCGTCGCCGAAGCGCTGCGTGAGTTACCGACCGAGCGTGCAATCTCGCAGACACCGCTCGAGAAGGCCGAAGGACGCCGTGTTGCGCGTGACGTCGTCGTTGTTCCGGTGCTCAGAGCCGGCCTCGGAATGCTCGATGCCGTGCTCGAGCTGCTGCCGGCGGCCCGAGTGGGTCACATCGGTCTCCAGCGCGACGAATCGACCGCCGTTGCGTCGCAGTACTATGCAAAGTTGCCGGCGAATCTGCCGTCGAGCTACGTCGTGCTGGTCGATCCCATGCTCGCCACTGGAGGCAGCGCCGTGGCCGCGCTCGATGTGCTGAAGAAGGCTGGCGCCAACAACATCCGCATTGTCTGCATTGTCGCAGCGCCGGAAGGCATCGCGCTCGTCGAGAAGTCGCATCCCGATGTCGAAATCTACACGCCAGTCGTCGATCGCGGGCTGAACGCGCAGAAATACATCCTGCCGGGGCTTGGCGACTTCGGCGATCGGCTGTATGGAACCGATTGAAATGCGCTAGTATTGAGCGTTCAAAGGTTGGGCGCTTGGCTCAGCGGTAGAGCATCGCCTTCACACGGCGGGGGTCAGTGGTTCGAATCCACTAGCGCCCACCAACTACATCCAACCTTCCTGCGCTTAGAACCTGTACGAGTACTGCAGCTTCCCCGACAACCGCGTGTCCTGCACCATGAAGCGGAGGTTGCGGTTCTCGTCCTCCTCCTGTACCCAACCCTGGTTGAAGGCAAAGAACAAGTCGCTCCCGGGCTTCAATGTCCAGCGGACGCGGCTCTGCCAGCCCAGGTTTCTCGAACGGTTGTCGTACTGAATCAGATTCGTAAACGACAGCGACGGCGAAGCCGCGTAGTTGATGTTCGACGTTGCGATGCGCGCTGTGAACTCTCCTTCTGGCAGCCGGGCAAAGGTCTGGTTCGTGCTCAGGCTTGCCGTGAAGCGCGGCGGAAGCTTGTAGGTGATCGACGCGAGGACCTGCTCGGCCTGGCCTGACCAGTAGTTGCCCCATCCGACGGTCAGGCTGCCCGACAATGGCCGCTTGGCCGCCGTCGTGAAGAGATTCGTCCTGAAGCGTGTGAAGCGATACTCACCTGGCTTCAACACGATACCCGGCGAAATCATGAACGGCTCGAACAGCCGCTCGTAGGTCGGGTCGAAGTCGGCCATCCCGTGCATGCTGTCGCCAGACTTGAAGTGCCAGTCCCACCAGGTGACATACAGATCCCAGCTTTCGACCTGATCTTTGTCGAGCCGCGTGAACCTCGTAAAGAACACGTCGTGATTCATCTGCTGGATGTTCAGAAAGTCCTTCGGGCGAGGATTGTAGCTGCCGGAGGCTCTGAGCAGCCGCACGTTGCTGCGCTGAACAAAGCCGATGGCGGGCTTGAAGTTCGCCTGGATCTCGCGGTACACCAACTGGGAGATGAACTCGTCGTTTGGATAGTGGGCGGAGAACCCGTACGACGAGTCGTTGGTCGCGACGCCCTTGTTCACGCTGCGTGCTCCGTAGGCATTCACGACGAAATTGCGCGATCTCCCGAGAAAACGCGACGTCGCCAGCCGCATGTCCGCCCCGTAGGTCTGGCCCGATTGATCGACCGCCGGGTTGCCCCCGGTGAAGATGGCGCCGACGTACGACTGCTTGAAGAGATTGCGTTTCACGCGGCCCACAAAGTAGTTCTTCTCGTCGACAATCAGCCGATCGTCGTCGGTTCGCAGATCGCCGGTCCGCACATTCAGCACGCCGACATCCGTGCGACCAACCGTGCCGGTCAGCTTGATGCCGGCGTCGATAGGCACTTCCACATCTCCGAGCAAACCAATTCGACGGCTGAAAAACGGGTAAACGTCGGCGCCGGTGGCCGGAATGCCGCCAGGCGTTTCCGGTCCTGCGCTCGCGAAACTGAAGACGCCTGCCCCTTCGAGAAAGAACGAGCGCTTCTCTGGAAACAACAGCGAGAACCGCGTCAGGTTGATCTGCCGCGCATCCACTTCCGTCTCGCCGAAGTCGGTGTTGAACGTTGCGGTGAGCTTCAAGCTTGGCGTGATGCTGTAGAACACATCGAGGCCCGGCTTCTGGTTGAAGTCGTCGAGGCCAGTACGCCCGAAGTGCAACCACCGTCCCGCGAAGAACGGCCGTAGATCGAGGCCAACTCCCTGCGACAGCCCGCCGAGGTTCGTGATCTCGCCGGCCTCCGACACCTGCAGGAACTGTGTCTCCAGGCGGGCGCCCGACCACCGATTGTCTTCCAGCTTCCGATAGATCGTCCGCGCGACGTTGAACCCCCAGATCACCTGTCCCGCGGGGAAGCTCAAACTCTTGAACGGAATCGCAAACTCCGCGACCCAGCCCTGATCGGTACGGCTCGTCCGGACCCGCCAGATCGCGTCCCATTCTGTATTCAGCTGACCGTTGGCGAACGCCAGTCCGTCGACCAGCGCGCCCGCCGGGTTGGTCGCAAAGTAAAACGCACTCCGTTGATCGCGGAACGTGTCGAGCAGGATCTCAATGCGGTCATCCGCCATCAGCGCGCCGTCCCGCGCCATCTGCGTGCCGATGACCCTGCCAGGCTCGGAGTCGTACGCGTAGATGCCAATGTACAGATTGTCGGCGTCGCGAAGCAGCGTCACCTCCGTCCGCTCTGTCGGGGGCAGACCGGGCTCGGGCTGGCGCTGGATCAGATCACCAATCTTGGGGGCGGATGCCCAGATAGGCTCGTTCAACACCCCGTCGATGGTGATGGGCGCGGTTGTCGTCGTGACATCAGCCAGCCTGGGCTGGGCATCGCAAATCAGCGGAAGACAGAACACGGCTAGCGCGGGCAGAACAATTCGCCGACAACCGATCATCTCAGTCCTTTACTGGTACCCGGCGAGATCCGTCAGGGAAAGGTTGCAGGGGCTCGAGGCTATTTCTTGGCCTCCGCCAGAAGAGCGCTCAAAATCTTCGCGTACTCCTCGTCGGCCGCCGAAAAGGCTTTTGCGTACTCCGCGTCAGAGATCTTCTGCTTGTCCGGATCGCCGTCAAACATCACAGGCTTCCCGGCCTGCGTCCACGTGTCGTACATGTTGTCTTGTTTCTTCTGCGCGAGACCAGGCGCACCCATGTCCTGCACGAAGATCTTGGTGGCCGGTGGGACCGTGCCCGACAGCTCCATGTAGACGTCCCGGTACTCCTTCTTTTCCAGGCGCGGATCCATCAGTTGAGGGGCACTGTAGTGCCCAGCCACAACCAGAAGCTGCACCCCGGGAAAGTAAAGCGCCGCCGTAAAGTGATCCGGCGCATCCGTAAGCTTTGCCGCAATGGCATCCAGCTTCTTCGCTTCCATCACAGTAACCAGTTCTTTCGCGACACCGGCCGACTTACCCGGCTGCTGCGCGCTGCCAACGACAGAAAGACAGCACGCCGCAATGCCGATCGCGGCAATCGGCCGCAGAGCCCAGCGTCTGAACATGAGACCCCCTCGCAGCTGAACGTGTTCGATTGGAAGCGGAATCAGGCCGTTTCTACCACCAGTTGGAGGGTGGCGTCAATTCTCAGCCGATGAAGAGGGCGTCCTCTTCGTCCCTGCCCGCCCTCGCGGCGCGCGCGCCCTTCGACAGTTCCCGGAACAGCTCCAACACCGTTCGAAGGCCAGCCATGAGGGCGGCGCCGTCCCGGATAGGCGCGATGACCGCCCGCTGAATGGTGGACGCGGTCTCGTCGATCTTCTCTGCAAGGTCGCCGACGAGCCGGTCGACTCGCTCGACCTGGACGGCCGCGAGCGCCGTCGCGCGCGCGGCATCGCGGGCCACGGCATTCAGGTTGTCCGCCAGCGGCTTCATCTCGTGCTCGATCTGACCGACAAGCCGCGCGATGCGGCGGGCGAGCACCCAGCCGCATACCGCGGCGCCCACCTGCATCAGCGCCATAGCCATCGTCGCCACCGCGATGACCCCCAGAGAGACCTCTGCCCAGAAGCTCACACGCCTACCTCTTTCGCCAGTTTAGCAAGCTCGGCCGCTTTATCCTGGCCCTCTCGAACCTTTTTGCCCAAAAACTCGCGCGTCTCCTGACCCGTGGCGGGGGCAAACAGCAACGCCAACGCGGCACCGGCCGCGGCCCCCAGCAAGAACGCCAACGTCAGGTCCCCAGCTCCCGATCCACCTTCACGAGACATAGAAAGACTCCCGGTACCTTTTTCGGCCCAAGGCGCCGTTTTGTGCAGTCCCCGGAGGTCAGAAGATGCTCATCTTCATGTTCAGGAACTTCTTCGGATCCTTGCGAATATCGTCGATCAGCGTGTTCAGGTTCGTGACGGTCTTATTGATGTTCTCATACAGGGCCTGGTCATTCATCAACTTCCCCATGGTCCCCTGCCCCTTGTTCATGTTGACCAGCAGCGTCTCCAGGTTCGTCGTTGCTGAGTTGAACCGCTGATACAGAGCATCGTCGGTCATCAGCTTCCCCATGGTCCCCCGGCCCTGATTCATGTTGGCCGTCAGACGATTCATGTTCGCCGTCATGTCGGTGACGTTCCTCGCCAACGCAGGGTCATTCATCAACTGGCCGAGGCTGCCTTGCCCCCTGTTGATCTTGTCGGTGATGGCTGTCAGATTCCGCATCGAGGTCTCAAGCTGCCGCGCGGATTCAGGGTTGTTCAGCAAATCACCCAGCGTGCCCTTCCCCTTCGACAAACTGTCGGTCACCTGCCGGGCCGACGCGGTGAGTTGCTGTAACTCGGTGTAGAGCTGTTCGTCGGTCATCAGCTTGCCAACCGTGCCTTTGCCGGACCGCATGTCGGTGATCAGCGCGGTCAGTTCATCGATGCCCTTTCCAGCCCGCGTTGTCACATCAGACATTTGTGTCGCCGCCCCGCCGCTTGGGACATAGCCATAGGGAGGGACCGGAGTGCCGACGGTTGATGCCGTGATGTCGACGGCGCCCTCCCCGAGCAGCGACACCGACCCGATCGTCGCCAGCGACGTATCTCGCACACGCACCATGTTGTCTTTGCGGAGCTCGAGATCCATGTGAATCTCGGTGCCAATGAATTGCACTCTGGTGACCGAGCCCACAGGCAGTCCGGCGACCCTCACAGGCGAGCCCTCGAGCACGCCGCCGGCATTCGTGAATTTCGCGCGGATGGTATACCGCTGCCACCAGAACCCGCCCTGGCCGCTCAGCGTCAGAATCAGCCCGGTCGCAATGACGACAGCCACCACGGCCATCACGCCGACTTTCAGTTCGGACCACTTCAGTGAACGCGTACGGGGCATTGGCCGTTCCTTTTCAAGACAAGAAAGCGCGAATGTACGGATCTGTGGACCCGCGCAGCTCTGCGGCGGTCCCTTCAAAAATGATGATGCCCTCTTTGAGCATCATGAACTCGGCTTCTTCGAGTTTCGGCGCCGAAGCAGGCACGAATCGAACCTCTCCGCCGTCCGGTCTGGCCTCGTGCGTCGCGACGAAGAACGCGTCGCGCAACTGATGGGTCACGAGAATCGAACTGACCTCTTCAAGATCACGTAACTTGATGATCTGTTCGTCGACCGTGTCTGCCGTGATGGGATCGAGTCCCGTCGTCGGCTCATCGTAGAGAAGAATGCCGGGTTTCACGGCCATCGCCCGCGCGATTGCGACACGTCTTCGCTGCCCACCGGAGAGTTCGGAAGGCATCCGATCGATGAACTGTCCAAGGCCGACGAAGCCCAGGACCTCCTGAACACGCTCCCTCACCCTGTCGAGCGGCACGTCGGTTTCCTCATAGAGTTTGTAGCCCACGTTCTCGCCGACGGTCAGGGAGTCAAACAGCGCGCCTTCCTGAAACACCATGCCCAGGTCGGCGCGCACGTTCATCATCTGCTCTTCCGTCATTTGATCGATACGCTCGCCGTTCACCCAGATTTCTCCGCCATCCGGCTTCAGCAACCCGAGGATCAGCTTGAGCGAGATCGACTTGCCTGCTCCGCTTGCGCCGAGGATCACCTTCGTATGCCCTCTGCGGAGTGTGAAGCTGACGTCACGCAACACGACAGTATCGTCAAATGCCAACGACACGTGGTTGAACACAAGCACTTCGGGGTCCTGGAGTTGGTCGGCCATCTAGTACAAAAGGGTAATCAACAGGCGCGTCAAGAAGAAATCCGCCGCCAATACGGCAACCGACGCCGCGACGACGGCGTTCGTCGTCGATCGGCCGACGCCCTGCGTGCCACCTCTCGTGCGCAGGCCCACGTGACAGCCGATGCTCACGATGATGAACCCGAGGAAGACCGGCTTGATCAGCCCCATCCACGCGTCCTCCACGTAGAGGCCGTCGGTGACCGACTTCCAGTATTGCGTCGACGCGACCTGCAGCTGAAGGACGGCGATAATGCCCCCGCCGATGATCCCGATGAAGTCCGAGATGACTGTCAGGATCGGAGCCATGATGACACCGGCGATCACGCGTGGCACGACCAGCTTGCGGATCGGGTCGGTTCCGAGCGCGCGCAACGCGTTGATCTGATCGGTCACCACCATCGATCCAAGCTCGGCCGCGATACCCGATCCCACGCGGCCTGCAAGCATCAAGGACGTCAGCACGGGGCCGAGCTCCTTCACCATCGTCGCACTCACCAGGCGGCCGACGACGGGCCTCGCCCCAAACTGATCCAGCGTGAGGCCGCTCTGCAGCGCCAGCACCGCTCCAGTGAAGACACCCGTCAACACGACGACGGTGAGCGACCCCCATCCGATCGCGTCCAGTTGCTCGACCACGTCGTGAAAATAGAACGGCCGGGTGAAGGCACCGCGAATAGTGGCAGCGCAGAGCCTGACGTATTCCTGAACCTCGGCGATGGCGGACTTCAACCATTCATCTAACAGCGTGAACACATCAGCTCCGGTTGGTCCTCGCGGCGGCGAGCCCGAGCTCGCGCCCCTTCAGCGTCTTGATCCTGTCACGAAGTGTCGCAGCGCGCTCGAAGTCCAGATTCGCCGCCGCCTGGCGCATCTGCGCCTGAAGCGCCTCGATTCTCGACTCGATCTCGTCCGGGCTCAGGAACGCTTCGCGGTCTTCCATCACCATCGGCGTCGAGTAATCGTGCTGATAGATGCTCAAGGACGCATCATCGATGGCCTTCACGATCGAGGCGGGTGTAATGCCGTGCTCGGTGTTGTAGGCTTCCTGCAGCTTGCGCCGGCGCTCGGTTTCACTCAGCGCGACTCGCATCGAGTCGGTCACCGTGTCAGCATACATGATGACCCGTCCGTTGACGTTGCGGGCCGCCCGCCCTGACGTTTGAATGAGGGAGCCAGCCGATCGCAGAAATCCCTCCTTGTCGGCGTCAAGAATCGCGACCAGCGATACTTCCGGCAGGTCCAGGCCTTCACGCAGCAGGTTGATGCCAACGAGGACGTCGAACTCGCCAAGTCTGAGCCCGCGCAAAATCTGGACGCGCTCGAGGGTCTCGATTTCGGAATGCAGATAGCGGACCTTCACGCCGAGCTCCTGATAGTACGTCGTGAGATCCTCGGCCATCCGTTTCGTCAAGGTTGTCACCAACACCCGGGATCCTTCGGCCGCTCGTTGCCGGATCTCTGCAAGCAGGTCGTCTATTTGCCCTTTCACCGGGCGAATGTCGATCGGCGGGTCCTTCAGTCCCGTCGGGCGGATGATTTGCTCGACCACCACGCCGCCGGCCTTGCCCAGCTCGTACGCGCCAGGCGTTGCCGACACGAAAATCGCCTGCCGCGATCGCTCCTCCCATTCCGCGAACGTCAGCGGCCGGTTGTCGAGCGCCGAGGGCAGGCGGAAACCAAATTCCACCAGCACCTCTTTTCGCGACCGGTCGCCGTGATACATCCCGCGAATCTGGGGAACCGTCTGGTGGCTCTCGTCCACGACAATCAAGGCATCGTCCGGCAGGTAATCAAGCAGCGTCGGCGGCGGCTCACCAGGCGCCCGACCCGTCAGGTGACGCGCGTAATTCTCGATGCCGTGGCAATAGCCGATCTCTTTCATCATCTCGAGATCGAACATTGTCCGCTGATGCAGTCGCTGCGCCTCGAGAACCTTCCCCATCTTCTCCAGGTCGGTCCGTCGCTCGACGAGCTCTGCCTTGATCGTCTCGACCGCGCTCCGGGTCTGATCCCTTGGCGCGACGAAGTGAGACTTTGGATACACGGCGATCTTGTCGTGCCGGCGGCCCGCTTTGCCCGTGAGGGGATCGAAGGTGGTGAGCGCATCGACATCGTCGCCGAAGAGCTCTATTCGCAGGGCCTGCTCTTCATACGAGGGATAGACCTCGACGACGTCACCGCGCACGCGGAACGTGCCGCGGGTGAATTCGAGATCGTTGCGTTCGTATTGAATCTCGACAAGCTTTCGAAGAATCTGATCGCGCGGAATCCGCTGACCGACCTGTAGCGGCAGGAGCATTCCGTAGTACGCCTCAGGCGACCCGAGCCCGTAGATGCAGGACACGCTCGTGACGATGATGACGTCGCGGCGCTCGAACAGCGATCGCGTGGCCGACAGCCGCATGCGATCGATCTCGTCGTTGATCGTCGCTTCCTTTTCGATGTACGAGTCGGTGGAGGGTACGTAGGCTTCCGGCTGGTAGTAGTCGTAATAGCTGACGAAGTACTCGACCGCGTTCTCGGGGAAAAACCGCCGGAATTCCTGATAGAGCTGGGCCGCAAGGGTCTTGTTGTGGACCATGACCAGCGCGGGCCGATTCACGTTGGCAATGACGTGCGCCATCGTGAAGGTCTTCCCGGAGCCGGTCACCCCCAGCAGGACCTGACTTCGATCGCCGCGCTCGAGCCCCTCGGTAAGCTCAGAAATCGCGCGTTGCTGATCGCCGCGGAGCTCGAAGTCTGAAACGAGCGTGAACTTGTCTAAGTACGAGGGCATGGTTCAATCCGGCACAGCCCGGTTTCCTTGGTGGTGCCGAACAGGGAATCGTACTACAGTTTCGGACGTCGATCACGAAGGCACGAAGGACACAGACACAACTTCGTGTCTTCGTGATCTATTTGGATGGTGCAAAGTAACCCTGCCTGGTACGCACTTGCAGTCGTTCCGCTGACGGGCGTTTCACCCGCACTTCGACTTTGCGCCACTTACCGTCTTTCGCGACGTTACTGGACACGTAGCCGAGGGTGTACTGGTTGTTGATTTCGTCGCTGATGCGGCTGTAGATCCCGTCGAGCTCCTTCATCGTGCCGGGGAACAAGGCGATGCCGCCGGTGAGACTCGCCATCTCGTTCAAGATGCCCTGCTGGACGAGGCGGGCCGACCCCTGACCCTGATGGGCCATGAATCCGATGGGATACACGGTCACATCGGAAGCCTTCAGCAGCCGGGTCGCTTCCCGCCACGATCGCGAGCTCGCGGAATCGCCGCCGTCGGTGTAAATGACGAGCACCTTCCGGCCGGTCTGGTCGAACGCCGCACCCAGATAGACACTCAGGGCGTCAAACAGCGCTGTCATACCCTTCGCAGGCCGGTTACGGATCCTGGCAACCAGGCGCGCGAACTCCGCCCGCGAAAATGTCGCGGCGCGCACTTCTGTCGCAAAGTCGACGAATGTGAAATCGACCGCCTGTGGAAATGTATTCAGGAACTTGATCGCGGCCCCCCGGGAGAACGAGAGGTCCTTCTCCATGCTCTCACTGGTATCGAACATCAAGCCGATATGGAGGGGGACGGACTGATCGTTGCCGCCAGCACTGAAATAAGTGACGTCTTGCGCAACGCCATCCTCCCTCACCTCAAAATCGCCTGACGTGAGGCCGCCAACGGGGGCGTTGCTGCGTTCGGCGACGGTGACGGAGAACCCGACCAGGTCGATGCCGGCTTTGTAGCGAATCTGCGAGGCAGAGCTGACCGCTGCCGCGCTGGCCACGACAAGAGCCACGATCGGCGCACATCCATGCATAAGGGGCGTATAATGCATAGTTTACAGCGATAGCGTGACGAGCTTCATATGAGGTGCCTCGCCGTTTGCCAAGACGAGCTGGTCATCAGGATGCTGAACGAAATCCTGGCGCCCAGTATCGAGGTCGATTTCCTGGTCGAAAGCCGCGCGCTCGCGCGTAGGCTCCACGATGGGGATCTGCCTGTTACGGCCGGCGATATCCGCCGAACGGACACCTACATCAAGGCCGATCTCTCGCCGCAAACCTCCGTCATTATCGAGGATACCGGGCGGCGAAACCTTCCGAAAGTCATCGATGCCATCAGAGATGCCGGAGGCGTCCTGATTTACGTCCTGGGAGTCGGCACGGCCGACAAGGAATCCCGGGCGGAGACAATCAGGGCGCAGTTTCCAGACGTTTCCTATCTGTCGCTGTCGGAGCTGTTCGAAGGCCCGCTCCTGAAGGAGTTCAGCCGCGCGCTGACCCGTGCGCGTGTTCAGCAGTACCAGCGGTACCTTTCAGATGCCGATCGCATCCTGATCCTTCTCCACAATGAACCCGATCCCGACGCCATGGCCAGCGGCCTCGCGCTTCGCACGGTGCTTCACCGCACGAAGGCAACCGCCGTGATCGCTGCGCTCGAAGGCGTCACTCGGCCCGAGAACGTCAGGATGGCGCACCTGCTCGACATCCACGTGGAGACGATCAGACCGGAACAGATAGAGGAATTCGACCGCATCGCCATGGTCGACGTTCAGCCGCACTACTTCGACGGAATCATCGATCGCGTCGATCTCGTCATCGACCACCATCCTGAACAGCACGGGTACAACGCCGTGTTCAAGGATATCCGCGAAGACTACGGCTCCACCTGCACGATCCTCACCGAGCACCTGCGGGCAGTCGACGCGCCGATCTCCGAACGTACGGCCACCGCGATGCTCTACGCAATCAAGTCCGACACGCTCTTCTTCAATCGTCAGGCCAACCGCTGCGACATCGACGCGTTTTCGTACCTGTATCCCCTTGCGGACGCGACCCTCATCCGGCGCATGGAAGGCGCGGAAATCACGATCGAACGGCTGCAGTTTGTCGTCAGAGCGACCGAGCACGGCAAGATGGTCGATCAGATTTTCTCGGTCTTCCTCGGCGACGTACCGAGGGATGACGTCGTACCGTATGTCGCTGACTTCTTCCTGCAGCTCGAGAATGTGAAGTGGACGCTGGTCGCTGGGATCGTAAACGGTTCGTTCGTCATGTCCGTGCGCAACCTGGGGTATTCGCGAAATGCCGGCGATTTCGTGCGCAAGTATTTCGTGGAGATTGGCTCGGCGGGCGGCCATCGCTCGATGGCCAAGGCCGTGGTTCCGTTGGGGGCCTTCAAGGAGCGCTTTGGCGACGTCGACGAGCGACGCATGACCGAAACGATGATCGATCTACTACAGGAGTTCCTGCACGAGGCGCCGGAAGACAAGAGGAAGAAGGAACCCGTAGGGAGCCACTGAAACTAGCGTCCTGGTTCGTCTGCGCCTCCGACTTCGGGCTCGATAAACTGCCGATACGCGTCTTCATAGCCACGATCCACGAGCTCGCTGAGGCTCTGAAAGCGATTCGATCGCTCGTCAAATGCCCCCTCGAAATCGAATGAGCCCACAGGATTGTGGGCCGGCTGAATCAAGAACACGCCGCGGAAACGCTCACCGTGCATACGAGTAGCATCGCGAACCGCGGCGGCCTCGGCGGCCGAGAGATGCTCCGCCAATCGTGCCTCGAGCGTGCCGGTGTTTCTGCTGAGCCGATGAGGCGCAGAGCGATCCGCAGTGGCCGACGCGACGATGACCTGCTCGACGCCCGCGTACGAGAGCTCGAACAGCAGACGGCCGACAGCCCCCGGCCGATCGCACGTTCGATGCACTTCTCCCTTCCAGTAGCTCTCCGGAGAGAATGCAATCGGCTGAGGCTCGGTCAGCGCCGGCAGGCTCAATGAACCGGCGAGTGCGTCCAGGACATGATGCCGGCCCGTACCAGCCAGATCGATCAGGTCACCCGATGCCTCCGGCCGATGGAAGAACGCCTGACGACGTGACTCCGCAAGCGCGGCGAACACCAGGTCAGTGCGCGTCTCAAGGTTGAGAGTCGTCAGAATCAACTCGCGGAATCCCGGCTGCCCAAGATTATCGATCAGCAGTTCTGTATATCGGCGGCTGAACTCCGGCGTGGGCGGCTGCTTGGCGCTTGTGGGCCCCCTGAAAAGCTGCCAGAGAGACTGCTGAACGTGACGCAGCCCGGGATCGCTCGTCCATGGCGAACCGACGAGCCTGCCCCACCATCGGCCGCGGTCGCCGTGGCGCGCCGCTGAAACAGCGAGCACAATGGACGCCGCCGCGATCAGGAGCACCACGAATCTCGGAATCACCGTGGGCAGCGCCGGCGGCGAAAACGCCGCGCCAATCATCGATGCGTACGCGGCGGCCATCCGGCTTCCGGCATCGACATTGATCATCTGAACCAGAAAACTCAACGGATAGGCGATGAGCCCGGTCGCAAGCACGAGCAGGGGGACGAGCAGCACCGCGGACGCCAGGAGCGCCAGCAGCGCCGCCGACTGCAGCGCAGGACGCCATCGATACCAGCGAACCGCCGGCCGGCGCCGCCAGAGACCGCCTTCTTCCCAGACCCTCGGCGCGGCGTCGATCGCCGCAAACACTGCGCCGACCGCGCCGATTCCCCGGCCGCCGATCACATCGATCTTCACGCCGGCCTCATGCAGAGCCCGCAGGACTCCTGCGTGATAGGCCCCGGCCGTGCCGCTGCCGCTCAGCAGAACGGCGGTTCTGAGATGTGGGGAATAGCTCACGCCTCGTCGTGAACGGTGATGAGCTTGAGGATCTCGAAGTTTCTGGGGCCGTTCGGTGTGGAGACGCGTATTTCGTCGCCTTCCGTCCTGCCGACAATCGCACGTCCGATCGGCGAGCTGGTCGAAATGAGTCCCTTCGCCGCATCGGCCTCTTCCGGCATGACGAGCTGAAAGATCACCTTCTCGCCATTGTCCTCGCGCAGGTGCACAGTCGATCCGAAGGCCGCCTTGTCGTGGGGAATCTTGTCGAGGTTCATGATCGAAATCTCGGCGATGCGCTTCCTCAACATGGCGAGCCGGCTGTTGACGATCGTCTGTCGATCCTTCGCTGCCTGATACTCGGCGTTCTCGCGCAGATCGCCGAGCTCGCGCGCGCGCTGTATTTCCTTTGGCAGCTCGTGATGAAGCTCGCGCTCGAGCTCGGACACTTCATCTTCGAATTTCTTGAGGATTTTCGCCTTCATTCGCCAGAAAATCTTAGCACATCTGCTATGCTCTCCAGATGACTGGAGCGGTAACGCGCCAGCATTCCAGCGTTCGACGCTTCCGCGATCTCGCTCGTACCCCGCCAGCGTCCGGCGTCGACCGCGAGCTGCTGCTCGATGGTCTGCACCTGCTCTCGGAGGCGCACGCGTCAGGTGTCGCAATCGAGACTGCCGCCTTCGAGCATGGCGCATTGGACGACCCGAACACGCGCAAGATCGCCGAGCAGCTTTCGACCTCCGGAACCGAAGTGCTTATCGTGTCGCGCAACGTTCTGGAAGCGATGAGCCCCGTTCGCACGCCCACCGGATCGATTGGCATCGCCCGACGCGCACTCGTGTCAGTGTCAGATGTCATGCGCGCAAACAGGCCGCTCGTCGTCGTTGCACACGATGTGCAGGATCCCGGCAATGTCGGCGGCATGGTCCGTACCGCAGAAGCGGCTGGCGCAACAGGGTTCGTCGCGTCGGCCGGCACCGCCGATCCGTTCGGCTGGAAGGCGCTCCGCGGCTCCATGGGTAGCGCCCTTCGGCTGCCCTTGGCGCGCGCGCCGATCGACGAGGTCCTTCGCGAGGCACGGAATGCAGGCCTGGCGACGGTTGCACTCGTGCCGCGCGGCGGCACGCCGTTTCATGAGATCGATCTCCGAAGGCCCACTGCCCTGCTGTTGGGTGGCGAAGGTCTCGGGCTTTCGCGAGAGCTTGCCGACGCCGCAGACGCTCGAATATCGATTCCGATGTCGGGTCGCGTAGAATCGCTGAACGTCGGTGTCGCGGCCGGCCTGGTGCTGTACGAGGCATTCCGCCAACGGACGACATGAGCCTCTTCGACGATCCCGACACCGCGAGGTCCTCCAGGAGCACTGCCGGCACGCCGCTGGCGGAACGGATGCGCCCGGCTTCCTTCGACGAGTTCGTCGGGCAGGAAGACGTGCTTGCCCCCGGTAAGCCGCTCCGTGAGGCGATCGAACGCGATCGTCTCCAGTCCATCATCCTGTGGGGACCCCCAGGCACGGGAAAGACGACGCTCGCGAGGTTGGTCGCCAAGGCCACCAAAGCCCAGTTCGTGTCGTTCAGCGCAGTGCTCGCCGGAATCAAGGAAATCCGGGACGTGATGGCCACTGCCGAGGAATCGCGGAGAAAGCTTGGCCGCCGCACCATCGTCTTTGTGGATGAGATTCACCGGTTCAACAAGTCCCAGCAGGATGCATTCCTCCCCCGCGTCGAGGCCGGGGACATCGTCTTGATTGGCGCGACGACGGAGAACCCGTCGTTCGAGGTGAACGCGGCGCTCCTGTCGCGCTCGAAGGTGTTCATCCTGCGAGCGCTCACCGAAGAGGAGATCGTGCGCATCCTCGAACGGGCGCTCACGGATCCGGTTCGGGGTCTCGGCACCGAGCCCATTCAGGTCGACGAGGGCGTCTACCAGGCCATCGCGCGCTATTCCAATGGGGACGCACGCGCGGCGCTGAATCTGCTCGAGCTCTCTACTGCCGGTGCCACATCACCCGTCGCGGGCGGTTCGAAGCGCGTCGAGTTGTCGCTCGTGCAGCAAGCCGTTCAACGGCGCGCACTGCTCTACGACAAGACCGGCGAAGAGCATTACAACATCATCTCGGCCCTTCATAAGTCGATGCGCAACAGCGATCCCGATGCCGCAGTCTATTGGCTGGCTCGTATGGTGGAAGCCGGCGAGGATCCGCTCTACATCGCGCGCCGGCTCGTCCGGTTTGCGTCGGAGGATGTCGGCAATGCCGATCCCCAGGCGCTCACTGTTGCCATCGCGGCGAAAGACGCGGTGCACTTCATCGGCCTACCGGAGGGCAATACGGCGCTCGCGCAGTGCGCCATCTACCTGGCCACGGCGCCCAAGAGCAACGCGGTGTACGTGGCCTACAACGAAGCCGCCGAGGACGCCTTGAGACAAGTCGCCGACCCTGTCCCGCTGCACATCCGTAATGCTCCGACGCGCCTCATGAAGGAGCTGAACTACGGGAAGGACTACAAGTACGCGCACAACGAGCCTGACGGCATCGCCGACATGGACTGCCTGCCGGCGTCCCTTGAGGGCCGGAACTACTACCGCCCGACCAATCGCGGTTTCGAAGACACGATCCGGAAACGGATTGAAGACTGGAAAAAAGCCCGGAGGACACATGAACCGACGTGAGGTGATTCAGCTGCTTCTGTCGGGACTCGCGCAGGCGCCGCTGCTCGCGGCGGACCCCTCGGTCTCGACGATCCTCGGCGTCGGCAAGCCCGGCTCTTCCGATGGCGAGGTGAATAACCCTTACGGCCTCCTCTTCGGCCCGGATCGCGCTTTGTATTTCTGCGACCTGGATAACCAGCGGATCAGGCGGTTCGATCTGGCCACTCGCCGTGCGAGCAGTGTTGCTGGCAACGGGCAGCGGGCCTATGCCGGCGACGGCGGTCCGGCGGCGGCAGGATCGCTGAACATGCCGCACGAGATTCAATTCGACAGGCGCGGCAATCTCTACATCGCCGAACGCGACAACCACATCGTGCGGAAGGTTGATGGGAAGACGGGCATCATCTCGACGCTCGCCGGGACCGGCGTTGCCGGCTTCGCTGGTGACGGCGGACCCGCCGGCCAGGCACAGCTCCGTCAGCCGCACAGCATCGCCATCGACCCGCAGGATCAGCTTCTAATCTGTGACATCGGCAACCACCGGGTCCGGCGCGTGAGCCTTTCGAACGGCACGATCGACACATTTGCAGGAACCGGGGAGCGTCTGCCCACGCCTGATGGCGCACCGCTGCAAGGCACGCCGCTGAATGGTCCGCGCACCATCGCTTTCGATCGTGAGGGCAATCTCTATCTGGCCCTGCGCGAAGGCAATGCCATTTATCGCATCTCACCCAAGACGGCGACGATTCATCATGTGGCGGGCACTGGCGAGCAGGGATATTCAGGGGATGGCGGTCCGGCGCGTCTCGCGAAGCTTGGCGGGCCCAAAGGCCTGGCATACTCGGATGACGGGCTCTATGTCGCCGATACCGAAAACCACGTCATCCGCCGCATCAACCTGCGCACCGGCGTCATCACGACGGTGCTGGGAACGGGCGTGCGCGGCGACGGCCCTGAGCCCGTTCCGCTGCAGTGCAAGCTTTCACGGCCGCACGGAGTCTTCGTGGATCCGTCCGGCGTACTGTATGTTGCCGACAGCGAGGCTCACCGTATCCGTATCGTGAAATAGGTTACGCCTTCGGCGTTTGCGTGCGGACCATCAGCCAGCCTGCGAGAAACATCGCCACGCCCACATAGAACGGGTTCGGCTGCGGGCCCAGGGGGCCCGCCATGAACACGTCCACCAGCAGAATCCACATGGCGAACACCTGCAGGAAGCGGCCCAGGTAGTAGACGACGGCTCCCAACTGCGGGCTCATATGCGCTGGAAGTTCTTCTCGATTTCGCGCCGCGTCAGCCGCAGCATCACCGGGCGCCCATGCGGGCACACCGTCGAATACGCCGTTCGTCGAAGCTCTTCGAGGATGTGGTGCATCTTTTCCATCGTCAGCGGGTAGTTCGCTTTCACGGCGGCGTGGCAGGCCGTCGTCGCGGCGATCCGCCCAAGGGCGTCGCGCACCTCGCCGCCCCTATTCAACCCTTCCAGATCGTCGGCGAGCGCCCGCACAGCCGTCACGGCATCCTCGCGGCCAAGAAGAGCCGGGACGGCCGTCAGACGAACCGTATCGCCGCCGAACTCCTCGACGCCGAAGCCGAGGCGATCCAGGTCGCCTGCGTGACTCAGCAAGGCCTGGCGTCCCTCCGGCGACAACTCCACGAGCAAGGGCTCGAGGAGACGCTGGCTCTCCAGACGCCCTGTGCTCAGCCGCTCCATCACGCGCTCGAACAATACCCGCTCGTGTGCGACATGCTGGTCGATGATCGCAATGCCGTCAGTGTCGACGGCAATGATGAACGTGTCCCGAAATTGCCCAAGCGCCATCATGGGCTTCACCGGCGAATCGTCTGACGTGGTGGCTGCGCCCGGTGCCGGCGTAAGGCTCGCCAGCGCAGCAGTCACATCCGCCGCCGACGGAATGCTCGTCGACGCCCAGCGACTCGGATACGCGCCGCCAGCCAGCACGCCAGGTATCGCTTGCGCGATGGGCGCCGCATCCGTGTACGTACTAGGCAGCAGCTGAAGCTCCGGAACGGCACCCTTTCCTATCGCGTCGGTGATCGCATGCTTCACGGCCTCGTGGATGAATGACTGATCGCGAAACCGGACCTCGGCTTTTGTGGGGTGCACGTTCACGTCCACGCGATCGGGTGGAACATCCAGGAACAGCAGGACCTCCGGGCTTCGTTCCTTGATCGATGCCGAGCTATAGGCATCGATGATGGCGTGCGCGATCGTGCGATCCTTCACGATCCGGCGATTCACGAACACATTCTGCGTGCCACGAGTCGGACCCTGCTCGGTGAGGGCGGCAACGTATCCCTTGATCGTGCACCCGGAGAGCGCCTTACCGACTGGCACGAGATCACCGCGCTCCCCGTAGATTTGAAACATCCGCTCGTCGAGGGTGGCTACCGGCGGCCATTGGAACAGCGTCCTCGGCCCGCTCATCACCATGAATCCAACCTCCGGGTAGCAGAGGGCGAACTGCGTGACGACTCTGGAGACCTGCGTCGCCTCGCCCGTATCGGACTTCAGAAACTTTCGCCGGGCGGGAAGGTTGTAGAACAGATCCCCGACGTCGACCGACGTGCCTTCAGGGCAGCCCACTTCCTGAACTGACGTAACCGCGCCGCCGTTCACGCGAATCTCGGTGCCAGACTCATCTCCTCGCAGGCGCGTTCGAAGGATGAAGTGCGACACAGAGGCGATGCTGGGAAGCGCCTCGCCCCTGAATCCCAGGGTATGGATCGCGGCCAGATCGTCTGCACGCCTGATCTTGCTCGTTGCGTGCCGCTCGAGGCTGAGGCGCGCGTCTTCCGGCCCCATCCCCTCACCGTCATCTTCCACGCGCACCAGGCGTTTGCCGCCCAACTCGACGTACACGCGGATGCGGTGCGCATCGGCGTCGATGGCATTCTCGATGAGCTCTTTGACGGCTGAGGCGGGCCGTTCGACAACTTCGCCGGCCGCTATCTGATTCGCGAGGTCGGAAGGGAGAAGCGAAATGCGGCCCATACTGCCTCTGGACTCTGGGCTTTGGGCTCCAGGCCTAGAGCCCAGAGCCGAGGGCCTGCTCGTTAGTCGCCCACTTTCACCGACAGGGCGGCCTGCGCGGCGGCGAGCCGCGCGACCGGCACGCGGTACGGCGACATGCTGACGTAGTTCAGTCCCACCTTTTCGAAGAAGTGGATCGAGGACGGATCGCCGCCATGCTCGCCGCAAATACCGAGCTTGATGTCGGGCCGCGCCTTACGGCCCTTCTCCACCGCCATGCGGACGAGCGCCCCAACGCCGGCGACATCGATGGTGCTGAACGGGTCCTTATCCAGGATTTTCTTGTCTTGATACGCGCCGAGGAACTTACCGATGTCATCGCGAGAGAATCCGAACGTGGTCTGCGTGAGATCGTTCGTGCCAAACGAGAAGAACTGCGCCTCGGTGGCAATCTCGTCGGCCGTGAGCGCACCGCGGGGCACCTCGATCATCGTCCCGACCAGGTACTCGATCTTCACGCCCTGTTCCTTCATCGTCTCGGCGGCGACGCGATCGACGACGGCCTTCTGATCGCGGAGCTCCTTCACGTGCCCCACCAGAGGAATCATGATCTCCGGGACGACCTTCAGGCCCTCTTTCTTCAGTTGAATAGCCGCCTCGATAATCGCCCGCGTCTGCATCTCGGTGATTTCCGGATACGTGATGCCGAGGCGGACGCCGCGATGCCCGAGCATCGGGTTGAACTCGTGGAGCTGCTCGACACGCGCCAGCAGCTTCTTCTTCGCTTCGAGCTCCCGCTTGTCGCCATTGCCAACTTCCAGCTTGGCAACCTCGACCATCAGGTCTTCTCTCTTGGGCAGGAACTCGTGCAGTGGCGGGTCGATCGTCCGAATGGTTACGGGCGATCCTTTCATCGCTTTGAACACCCCGTAGAAGTCGCTCCGCTGCATGGGCAGCAACTCGAGAACCGCCTTCTTTCTGTCGGCCGCGTTATCGGCCAGGATCATTCGCTGCACGATGGGCAGCCGATCCTCGCCGAAGAACATGTGCTCAGTCCGGCACAGACCGATGCCGCGCGCGCCGAACGCGTACGCCAGCTCGGCTTGATCTGGGAGGTCGGCGTTCGCGCGAATGCCAAGTCTTCGCACCTTATCGGCCCACTCCAGAAGCGAGCGGAATCGCCGATAGATGTCCGACTTCTTCGCGTCCAGCTGGCCGTTGACCACCTGGAGAATTTCGCTCGGGTGCGACGCGAGCTTGCCGAGCTTCACCTCGCCTTTCAGGCCGTCGAACGACACGTAGTCGCCTTCCTTCACGACTTTACCGTCGACGGTAAAGCGCTTGTCCTTTTCGGAAATCGTCAACGTTCCGGCGCCGACAATCGAGGGCTTGCCCATCTGGCGCCCGACGACGGCGGCATGCGATGTCATGCCTCCGGTGGCCGTCAGGATGCCCTGCGCAACGTGCATGCCGTGAATGTCGTCCGGAACAGTCTCTTTGCGGACGAGGATCACTTGCTTGCCCTGCCGCGTCCACTCGACAGCGTCGTCTGCTGTAAACACGACTTGTCCTGAGGCTGCACCTGGAGATGCGGGCAGGCCCTTGGCCAGGACCGGCATCTTCGCCCACTCACCCTGATCGAATCCCGGCGACAGCAGCTGCGACAGCGCCTCTGGATCCACGAGCAGCACGGCATCCTTCGGCGACACGATCTTCTCCGCCACGAGATCGGTGGCAATCACCACGGCCGCATAACCCGTGCGCTTGCCGCTCCGGGTCTGCAGCATGTAGAGCTTCTCGTCCTGGATGGTGAACTCGAAGTCCTGGACGTCCTTGTAGTGCTTCTCCAGGCGCGTGGTGATTTCCCGAAGCTGCTTGTACGCCTTGGGCAGCACCTTTTCCAGCTCTTTGATTTGCTGCGGCGTGCGAACGCCGGACACGACGTCCTCGCCCTGAGCGTTGATCAGAAACTCGCCATAGAACTCTTTTGCTCCCGTCGCAGGACTCCGCGTAAACCCGACGCCGGTCGCCGATCGATCACCTGTGTTGCCGAACACCATTTGTTGAACGTTGACGGCGGTGCCGATGTGATCGGGAATGTCGTAGATCCGGCGGTACTCCTTCGCGCGCGGGTTCTGCCAGGAGCGGAACACGGCATTGCGCGAGCCTTTCAGCTGCTCGATGGGATCCTGAGGAAACGACTTGCCGGTCTTGCTCTTGACGACCCGCTTATAACGGGCGATGACGTCGTGCAGCGCAGCCTCATCGAGATCCGTGTCGGCCTTCACGCCCTTTGCTTTCTTCACCGCATCGAGCTCGTGCTCGAAGACATCTTTCGGTATCTCGAGGACGACGTTGCCGAACATCTGAATGAAGCGGCGGTAGCTGTCGGCGGCAAAGCGGCCGTTGCCCGTCTCCTGCTTCAGCGACACGACGGTCTCGTCGTTCAAGCCCAGATTCAAAATGGTGTCCATCATGCCCGGCATCGAGAACTTCGCACCCGATCGCACGGACACGAGCAGCGGTTTCTTCGTGTCGCCGAGTGTCCGGCCGGCCGACTTTTCGAGCTTTCGCAGGTTGTCGATCATCTCCTTTTCGATCGACGCAGGAATCTTGCCGCCTTCTTTGTAGTAAATGGTGCAGACCGGCGTGGAGATCGTGAACCCGGCCGGCACCGGCAGTTTCGCATTCGTCATCTCGGCCAGGCCAGAGCCCTTTCCGCCGAGCAGATCCTTCATCGTCCGATCGCCGTCCGCTTTCCCATCGCCAAAAAAATAGACGTATTTCCCTTTTTTCACGTTCTTGGCCATTCGAGTCTTTACTCCGTCTCCGAAACAATTTCGGAAATATCTGCAATACGCAGGATGAGGCGTTCAAGGCGTTTCATGAGGCGCAGGCGGGCCTTTCGCAAGGCCGGGTCGTCCACCATGACGAAGACTTCGGTGAAGAATCGATCGACTGCGGGGCCGAACTGGGCTGCCTCGACAAACGCGCGGCGCAAAGTGTCCCCTGATTTCAGCACACTGTCAATCACCGGCTCGCGCTGCTGCAGCTCCTGCAGCAAGGCAATTTCCGCGGGATCTTTCAGGGCTGGCCCCAGTTCTCGATCGGTCTGTTCCAGGGCTTCGAACTCGGCATCCGATATCTCGCGGGCGATATTCTTCACCCGCTTGAATGCGATGGCGAGCTTCTGAAAATCGGCAGACCCTGTGAACTCTGGCAGGGCCTCGAGGCGTTTGAGCGCATCGGCTGGATTCAAGTGCGTGAACCGCCCTTCCTGAAGGACGGCGCGTACGTTCCGCACGTCGAATCCGCGCTGCTCGAGCACGTAGCGGTACCGATCGAGCAGAAATCCCTCCATCAATTGGCGGGATTCAACCGGCCACTGATCGATCGGCGCAAAGGCACGCGCCGCTTCCGCGAGCACCATCTGCAACGTCGGTCGCGCAGGGAGACCCGTCAACGCCTGTAAGTCGACAAGGATCTTGAATATCCCGTGAGTCTGGCGCCGCAGGCCGAACGGGTCGCGAGAGCCTGTGGGCTTCTCACCGGCGTAAAACATGCCGGCGACCGTGTCGAGTTTGTCTGCCAGCGAAACGGCAGCCCAGGTGATGGCCGCTCCTCCAAGCTGCTGACGCATCGGGGGCGCGTCGGGACCGACTGCATCTGGCAGGTAGTGATAGTAGATGGCCTTCCAGACGCTCTCGGGCTGTTGCTCTTCGCGCGCGTAAATACCACCCATGACGCCTTGAAGCTCGGTGAGCTCGGCCACCATCTCTGTCGCCAGGTCGGCTTTCGCGAGCCGTCCGGCCTTCGCGGCCGCGTCGGCGGCATTGGGCGACACCAGAGCGTTCGACGCAAGCCACCGCGACAGGTTCTCGATCCGCTCCGCCTTTTCAAAATAGGTTCCCAGCTTCTTGTGGAACCGAATCGTCTTCAGGCGCTCAATGCGCGACTCGAGCGGCACTTTGCGATCGGCGTCCCAGAAGAATCTCGCATCTCGCAGCCGCGCCGTCAGCACACGCTCGTAGTTCCGCGCGACGTTCTTCTCGTTGCCGGCATCGGTATTCGTTACCGCCAGAAACGCCGGCTTCAGGCGCCCTGCCTCGTCCACGACGGGAAAGTTGTGCTGGTGGTGAATCATTGTCGTTGTCAGCACTTCGTCCGGCAGGGACAAGAACTCCGAGGAGAACGTGCCCGCCATCACGGTCGGATACTCGATGAGATCCGGAACCTCCTCCAGCAGCGTCGAGTGATGCGACACCCCACTGCCGACCCGCCCACCAAGGCTCCGAGCCTTCGCCTCGAGGCCTCTGGCAATCCGATCCTGTCGCTCCTGGCGATTCAAGACCACGAAATGCTCGGCCAACCGGGCCTCGTAGTCCTCAAACGTGCGGACCTTCACCGCGCGGCCAGCTCGCCCGCTCGTCGTCAGAAAGCGATGCCCGTAGGTGAACGCGGCGGAGACGACCTCCTGCACGGTGGATGATTCCGCCTGTTCCGTCCGGCGGATGGTGAAGGGGACGACGCGCCCACCGTAGAGGTACAGGATCCATCGAATGGGCCGCCCGAACGGCAGCTCCCCTTTTCCATCCTCCAGGAATGCGTCCCAGCGCATGGCCTTCGGAAAACTGAAGGACCTCAATGTGGCCGCGAGAACATCGGGCAGCACATCGACCGCCGCCTTTCCGCGCTGGTGCTTCCGGTAACCCAGGTAGACGCCCTTTGGAGTGTCAACCCTCTCCAACTGCGCCACGTCGACGCCGTTCTTCCTGGCAAATCCGACGGCCGCGTTCGTCGGCTGGCCATCGGCACCGTACGCCGCCGCAACGGGGGGCCCTGTGACGAGCTCGTCGAGATCAGTCTGACGCTCGGCGATCTTCGCAACACGCGCCGTTAACCTCCGAGGCGTGCTGTAGCCTTCGATCGGCGCGTCTGGCAGGAGTCTCTGCGACCGCAGCGCAGCATCCAGGCCGTCGCGGATCTGGCGCGTCAAGTCGGGCAGCCACGACGCCGGCAACTCTTCCGTTCCGATTTCCAGCAGAAGCTCGCGTTCCATATCTAGTGGGGGTCAGAGCCCGTTCCGTCAGTTTCAGCGGCGTACGCCTGCGCAATCGCAATCGCGAGCTGGCGAACCCGCAGGACGTACGCCGTGCGTTCGGTCACGCCCACGCTGCCGCTCGAATCAAGGATGTTGAACACATGAGAGCACTTCAGCGCGTATTCCAGGGACGGAAGAATCAGCCGGCTCGTCAGAAGCTTCTCGCTGAACCCGTAGTAGCGATCGAACAAATCGCGGTGGAACGCGGCGAACTCCTCGCGCGACACCCCCTCGACCTGTCCGAACACGTATTTCGATTGCTCGATCTCCTCGCGCAGCCTGACGTCGCGGTACTTCACGCCGCCGCCCCACTCGAGGTCGTAAATGTTGTCGACCTTTTGCAGGATCATCGCGATGCGCTCGAGCCCATACGTGAGCTCGGCTGAAATCGGCGCCAGATCGATGCCGCCCACCTGCTGGAAATACGTGAACTGCGTGATTTCCAGGCCGTCAAAGAGCACCTGCCAGCCGATACCCCATGCCCCCAGCGTCGGAGATTCCCAGTTGTCTTCCTCGAATCGGATGTCGTGCTGCCGGGGATCGATCCCCATCGCCTCGAGGCTCTGCAGGTATATCTGCTGCACTTCGTCAGGCGCCGGCTTCAGAATCACCTGAAACTGGTGATGTTTGAAGACCCGGTTTGGATTCTGGCCAAAGCGCCCATCGTCCGGCCGTCGCGATGGCTGGACATAGGCGACGTTCCACGGCAGCGGGCCAAGAACGCGTAGCAGCGTCTCAGGGTGCGACGTGCCCGCGCCGACCTCGAGATCGAGCGGTTGTTGAATGATGCATCCCTGCGACGCCCAGAAGGCCGAAAGCTTCAGAATGAGATCTTGGAGGGTCACGACCGCGTCATATCCTTTAGCACTCTGATCGATCTTGGCTCGCGCTCCAGGTGCATCGTGATGACACTGCGATGCAGCGACTCGAGCTCGCGCAGCGACTGGCGTTCAACCGTCAGTCCCGCAAGATCCTGAGGTCCGATCTTACGAGCAGATTCCAGAAAGCTGATGGCTCCGGGCGACAACCGTTTCTCGCGCACGTCGGCCGGGGGGTACACTCCCTGCAGGCTCAATAGCCAGAATTCGAAGTACCGTGCCAGGGGCTCTGGCGGCACGCCGCTCGCCAGCGCTTCAATCATCGACGCTCCCAGCCGATACAACCGCTCATCTTCGTGGCTTTCAGCAGACCACTCGTCGATGAGCTCCGCAAAATAGGTCGCGCATCCCAGGGCTTCGATTGTGCCGCTCGACAGCGCCGATCGCGATGCCTCGGAGTAGTTCAGGCTCACCAGCTCCCGGCGCTCTTTCTCGAAGTACGCCACCCGCGCCTGCGTCAGCGGCTCCAGCGAACCGACGAAGTTCGACTTGGTCCGCCGCGCGCCCTTGGCAACGCCCCGTTTCTTGCCGCGATCGCGAGTCAGGAACACCACAATCCGGTCGGCTTCACCCAGTTTGTAGGTCCTGAGAATCAGCGCGTCCGCGCTGTAGAGGGGCATGCTTGGCCCCTTATTCTACCCCGCGGGACGGAAGTAGCGGACGAAGAGCGTCGCCAGTCCCAGGAACGAGGCAAATCCTGCAACATCCGTGAATGTCGTGATGAACACGGCCGAGGCAAGGGCCGGGTCGATCTTCAATGCCTTCAAGCCCAGAGGAATCAGCGTACCGGCCAGGCCCGCCACGAACAGGTTCACGAGCATCGCGAGCGCGAGGATGATCCCCAGCCTGGGGTCTCCGTTCATGACCCAGGCAACCAGCGCCGCAATCGTGCCGATGACGAGACCGTTGCCAATCCCGACAAGGAGCTCCTTGACCAAAGCCTTTCGCGAGTTCCCCCACGTGAGCTCGCCGAGCGCAATACCGCGCACGATGACCGTGAGCGTCTGCGTCGCGGCGTTGCCGCCCATGCCGGCGACGATTGGCATGAATATGGCCAATGCCACCCACGAACTGATCGTGTTTCTGAATATTCCCACGACTGCTGCCGCCATGAACGCCGTACCAAGATTTACAATCAGCCAAGGCATCCGCTTCCGCAGCGACTCGCCGGCTGGCGTAAACACCCGTTCGTCGCTCGACACGCCCGCGAGACGATACAGGTCCTCGGTGGCCTCGTCCTTGATGACATCGATCACGTCGTCGACCGTGATGATACCGACCAGCTTGTTCGATTCCTCGACGACCGGAATGGCCAACAGGTTGTAAGACGCCACGAGCCGCGCCACCTCTTCCTGATCCATCTCGACTCTGGCGCTGATGGGTTCGAGCGTCATGATGCGTTTCAGCGGTGTTTCCGGCGACACCAGCAACAGCCGACGCAACGATGTCACTCCGACCAGGTGACGCCGCGCATCGACGATGTAGAGGTAGAAGACCATCTCCACATCGCGCGAGCTCTGCAGCGCGGTGATGGCCTCACCCACCGTCATGTCTTCGGACAGTGCGAAGACATTCGGGTTCATGATGCGGCCCGCCGTCTGCACTGCGTATTCGAGCAGGTTCTCGACTTCGCCGGACTCTTTCCGGCCCATCAACTCGAGAACTGCGGCCGACAACTCGTCCGGCAGGTTATCGATCAGCGCCGCGGCGTCGTCCGGCGGCATCTCCTGCACCAGCCTTGCAATTTCCTCCGCCGATCGACCGGCGAGCAACGCCGCGCCGCCCTCTGCGCCGAGCTCGCTGACCGTCTCCATCGCCAGCCGGCTGTTCCGCTCGACGAGCACGGAGAAGGCCGCAACGCGATCGCGCTCGGCGAGGTCGCCGAACACCTGCGCGAGATCCGCCGGATGCTGTTTTTGAAGGAGGTTGCCGAGGTTTGCCGTCGCGCCAATCCGCAGGAGGCGCTTCACCGAATCCAGGACGAGGTCGATTCTGCGCTGCGGCGGCATAAAGAACCCGTCACTCTAACACGGAAACATTGGAGATTTTGCGATAGGTGATTGGGTGATTGGTGGTGAATTTAGCGATAGCCGAAAGCAACCAGCTAGCGCATTGATGCTTCTTCGACTGCAGGAATGGCACAGGTGATGCGATAGGTGGGCGCATGTCAAAGGCCGACGACATTCAGAAACGCACTGACGTCTTCGCCGTCGAAACCGCCAGGTTCTGCCGGACGATCCCCCTCTCGGCCCACACACAACGGATCGTTGCCCAACTGGTCGCGGCCGGCACGTCGGTCGGGGCCAACTACCGGGCAGCACGCCGTGCCCGGTCTCATGCCGAATTCACGGCCAAGATAGGCATCGTCGCCGAGGAAGCCGACGAAGCAGAATATTGGTATCGGCTGATAGTCGAGCTTGAACTCGGCTCGAAGGCGACTGCGGCACGGCTACGTCAAGAAGCAAGTGAGCTCATGAAAATCTTCGGTGCGTCTGCCGCGCGTGCTCGCAGCAATCGCGCGAAATGACTATCACATCACCCACTCACCTATCACCCAATCTCCAATCCAATCACCTGTCTTTCGGGCGAACCCCGAGCTCATCGAGCAGCCGGTCGTTCTCCCGCCATTCTTCCTTCACAGCAACTCGGATATCGAGAAACACCTTCCGATTGAGAAACGCCTGAACTTCCTTGCGTGCCGCGCTTCCGATCTCCTTGATCATTTCGCCACCGCGGCCGATGACAATGGGTTTTTGTGAGTCGCGCTCAACGAAGATCGTGAGGTAGAGGCGGAGCATCTGGCCTTCTTCTTCCTCCCACTTGTCGAGCATCACGGCCGTGGAGAACGGGAGCTCATCTCTGGTCAGGCGCAGCACCTGCTCGCGAATCATCTCGGCAACCATCGTTCGCTCCGGCTGGTCGGTCAGATAGTCCGGCGGATAGAGGGGCTCGCCCTCCGGAAGTGCGCTCAGCAGCACTTCCTCGAGGTGATCGATGTTGTCTCCGGTCAGCGCGGAAACCGGCACGATCGCATGCCAGTCGCCTTCCTTGCTCAACTGGTCGAGGACAGGCAGAAGCCTGTGTTTCTTCATCAAGTCGATCTTATTGAGAATGAGCGCTGTCTTCGCGTCAGTGTCTTTCACAAGATTCAGCAGGTACTTGAGGCCCTGACCGGCGCTTTCCGACGCATCGATGACCACGCCGACGACGTCAACTTCCCGAAGCGTCTCCTTTGCGGTGTCGACCATTCGCACATTCATCCTGTGCAGCGGGCGGTGAATGCCTGGCGTGTCGACGAAAACAACCTGACCTTCCGGGTAGTTCTTCACGCCAAGGATACGGTGGCGGGTGGTCTGAGGCTTGTCTGAAACAATCGCGATCTTTTCCCCGACGATGCGGTTCAGGAGCGACGACTTGCCCGCATTCGGACGGCCTATCAGTGACACGAAGCCGGATTTCACTCTCGGGCGTTCCCTATGTGTTCGGGTTCGTGCTCCGCACGCGAGATGCGCACTTTTCGAATCCGCCGTCGTTCCGCGTCGATGACTTCAACGTGCAGCCCATCGATGTCGAACATCTCGCCCGGAGCCGGCACACGGCCGACATGGCTCAGCAGGAACCCGCCGACGGTCTCGAACCCTTCGCGCTCGATAGGCACGCCCAGCTTGTCGGCGATCTCGTCGACATCTGCCGTACCGCTGAACACGAACGACCCGTTCCCTTCGTCGACGACGGCCTCCGTTTCGACGTCGTACTCGTCGCGAATCTCGCCGACGATCTCTTCCACGAGGTCCTCGAGCGTCACGAGGCCCGCTGTACCGCCGTATTCGTCCACGGCGATGGCCATCTGCATCCGCTGGCGCTGGAATTCACGCAGCAATTCGCTGACCGGCTTAGTTTCCGGCACGAAGTGCGCCGGGCGCAGGATGATCGTAATCGGCTGATCGCCTCTCGGGCTCGCCAGCAGAATCAGATCCTTGACGAAGACAAACCCGAGGATGTTGTCCAGGCTGTCCTTGAAGACCGGGATACGCGAGTATTCCTGCTCGCGGAACAACGAACGGAGCTCGTCGAGCGTGGCGTCCGAGCGTATTGCCACGATGTCGGGACGTGGCGTCATCACTTCGCGGACCAGGGTGTCGCCGAAATCGACGATCGACTTCAGCAGCTTCCGCTCTTCCTGCTGATCCGCCACCGGGTTGTCGGCGTCTTCGGGCTTCGGCGAGATGACTTCGCCATCGTCGTTGACGTCTTCGCGATTGACGGCGACAGGCAGAATCCGTTCACGCCGATGGTGGTTCTGCAGGTGCAACAGCGCCTGCGTCAGCGGCTCGATCGGCCGGCTGATGAGACGAAAGCCGGGCAGCAACAACTCCAGCACTCGCTCTGGGTCACGCGAAACGATCAGAAACGGGATCACGAATTCGCAAATGGCGCCAAAGCTGACCATCGAGAGGGCCAGCAGCCCCATAGTCGCGACGCTGTTGGTGCCAATCAGATGCGCAAGCAGCACCACGGTAAACCCTTCGAGCAGGCCGAGGATCGTGCGTAGCGGCAGGAACAGCAGGAGCGGCTCTTCGAGGTACCGCTCGAGGATGGTGTTTCTCCCACTGCCTTCGGCCAGGAGGCGCAGAGAGACCCGCATTAAGGCGTTGAAAGCGGCCTGAATGGTGCCCATGTAAACGGCACCGCATGCGAGCAGAAATAGCGTCAGCGGAATCATGAAGAGCGGGCAATCAGCCCGAGAGGCAACCCACCCTTTCGGCGGAGCCGTGCTTCCACCCGGGCCATCCGGCCGTTATCGACCTCATGATCGTAACCGAGAAGGTGCAGAAGACCATGTAGGGCAAGCACCCTAACTTCAATAGCAGCAGAATGCCCAATGTTTCTGGCCTGTTTCCGCGCTATTCCTCGTGCAATAACGACATCCCCAAGGTATTTCTTCCCTCTTCCCTCTCCCCTCTCCCCTGGTCCGCTGGCAGGAAATGAAAGCACGTCAGTTACCCGATTGACCTGCCGGAATCGCCTGTTCAGCGCCTTCACGTCGCTGTCGGGAAGGATTGCGATCGTCACTGCGCCATTTGCCGACCGAGGCGCGACTCGCCTCAACCACCGAGCCAAGCCTCTTACTTCGGCGGCACTCGCGCCCTTCCGGACGACGCTCACCGTCAGACTCAGTCCTTGCCGCCTTTGCCGCCGGACCCGTTGTTGAACGACTCGTAAGCTTTCACGATCTGCTGCACCAATTTGTGCCGCACGACATCTCGATCGTCAAAATGCA